>NZ_MCHY01000008.1:600000-962284 GCF_003609605.1 Ammoniphilus oxalaticus
GGGAGAGCAACAGCAGTACGCGCTCGCCGCCTGCGATATTACGACAGGTCACTTTTATGGCGCCTGGTTCGATTCAATTGAGCAACTCGTTGGCGAAATTGCTTCGTATCAACCCAAAGAGGTACTGGTGCCCGAACTGGCGCAAAGCGAGGAGATCAGCAAACAGTGTTCGAACCTTGGCGTTCAGATGATCGAACGTGTTTCAGAAACAGAGCGAGAAACGTATGGACAGCTGGCGGAGCAACAATTCAGCGTTTCAATTGACAAGCCCCTTTTACGAAATACGGCAGGATTGTTGATAGCGTATTTAAGAGAGACGCAACGCTCCACCTTAGAGCACATCCAGGAAATTGAAATTTACGCGGCGCAACAGTACATGTTAATTGACCCATATTCAAAGCGGAACTTGGAGATCACAGAGTCGTTAATCGAGAAGAAGAAGCAAGGCTCGTTGTTGTGGTATTTAGATCAAACCGTCACTGCGATGGGGGCCCGCATGTTAAGAATGTGGGTGGACAAGCCGCTCTTAAACCGAAATGATATTGAAAAAAGGCTGGACTCAGTTGGTTTTTTTACAACGCAGTTGTTTGTTCGCGAACAATTACGCGATTTTTTAAAGTTGATTTATGACTTGGAAAGAATGTCAGGGCGCATTTCGTTTGGTAACGCCAATGCAAAAGATTTGATCCATTTAAAACAATCGTTGGAAGTGGTTCCGAAAATCAAACAAATTTTTGAGGCGGAAACGAATTTGCCACAGGGTGTGAGCGAAAATGTTGCGGAATTGGATTCGTGCCCAGACATCGTCGCCTTGATTGGAAAATCAATCGTTGATGATCCGCCGCTTTCCTTGAAAGAGGGCGGTTTGATTAAAGAGGGGTATCATGACCATTTGGATAAATTGAAAACAGTCAGTCGAGACGGAAAGCAGTGGATTGCGAATTTGGAGAAAGAAGAGCGGGAAGCAACCGGAATCCGTTCGTTGAAGGTCGGTTACAACAGAATATTCGGATACTATATTGAAGTGACGAAATCGAACTTGGCTGCGATTCCAAGTGGACGCTATGAGCGCAAGCAAACACTCGCCAATGCTGAACGTTTTATTACCCCCGAATTAAAAGAGCAAGAAGGGCTCATTTTGGAAGCTGAAGAAAAATTGACCGAGCTCGAGTATAACTTGTTTATAGAGATCCGTTCGCAAGTCGCTAGCCACGTGAGACGATTGCAGTCTCTTGCCCATCGGATTGCGCAGTTGGACGTTTTAGCGTCACTAGCTGAAGTCGCTCAAGAGCGTCAACTCGTTCGTCCCGCGTTTAGCGCTCGTTCCGAATTGGTTATCGTGGAAGGTAGACACCCCGTCGTAGAAAAGGTGTTGGACCGTGACACGCCATTTATCCCGAATGACACCGTAATGGATGGCGAAGAAAATCGCCTGTTACTTGTTACGGGGCCGAACATGGCGGGGAAGAGCACGTACATGAGGCAATTGGCTTTAATCGTGATGATGGCTCAATTGGGAAGTTTTGTGCCCGCAAAAGAGGCTCGTTTATCTGTCGTTGATCAAATTTTTACCCGAATCGGGGCAGCGGATGACCTGGTTGGCGGGCAGAGCACGTTTATGGTAGAAATGAGCGATATTCAACTGATGACCGCGCGGGCAACGAAAGATAGTCTAGTCATTATTGATGAGATAGGGCGCGGCACCTCGACGCATGACGGGATGTCGATTGCTCAGGCAGTGATCGAATATGTGCACGATCAGATCGCTTGTCGGGCGTTAGTATCTACTCATTATCATGAGCTTGCGGTTTTGGAAGAATCGTTGTCTGGCATGAAGAACTACCACATGGCTGTCCAAGAAGAAAAAGATCGCGTTATTTTCTTGCGGAAGTTAAAACGAGGCGCGACCGATGAAAGCTACGGGATCTATTGCGCTACATTAGCTGGGCTGCCAGAACAAATTATTCAACGAGCGGAGCAGTTGTTAAATCAATATCGTTTAACTAACCGCTCTACGTCCGAAACAACAGAAAAGCATTCGTCGCAACTAGAAGAGCTCGTACAAGAAAGTTTCCAACTTGGCCTCTTTTCCGAAACAGCGCCTCCGGAGCAAAAGAGGCAGAAGATAGACAAAGAAACGCAGCAGTTAATTCAATCGTTAAAAGAGGTAGATTTAATTAATATGACGCCGCTGCAAGCGATGAACTTCCTGTATGAAATGAAACAAAAGTTAACCTAAAAGAACGATCGCTGTTTTGCGAAAAGGTGGTGCGAAAATGAACAGCATTCAAGTCCTCGAAGAGCAACTTTCTAATATGATTGCGGCTGGTGAAGTCGTCGAGCGTCCGGCTTCTGTTGTTAAGGAACTCGTAGAAAATGCGGTTGATGCGGGCAGTCGTTCAATTGAAGTACATGTGGAAGAGGCTGGCTTGAAATTAATTAAAGTGGTGGATGATGGCCGCGGCATGAGCGCCGATGATTGCAAACTTTGTTTCGAACGTCATGCCACGAGTAAGATTAGGCGGGCGCGGGATTTGTTTCAGATTGCGACACTTGGCTTTCGGGGAGAGGCGCTGCCGAGTATTGCCGCGGTGAGTCGAATTGAATTGACGAGTTGTCAGGCCCCAGGGCAAGCGGCGACTAAACTTGTATTGGAAGGCGGCGCTTGTCAACACATCGAAACCACGGCGCGGCCCAAGGGGACCGAAATTAAAGTACATGATCTGTTTTTTAATACGCCTGCCCGCTTGAAATATATCAAATCGATTCCAACCGAACTCGGTCATATATCCGATTACCTAAATCGGTTAGCGCTCTCTTTCCCCGAGATCTCCTTTTTGCTTGTTAGCAATGGGCGAACGTTGTTGCGGACCTATGGTGATGGACAATTGATTCATGCGATTTCAGCGATTTACGGAATGGCGATCGCGAAGGAAATGAAACTAATCCAGGCAGAAGATTTGGACTTCAAATTGCATGGGTATGTAGGTAATCCACAAGTCACAAGGGCGAATCGCTCCTATATCTCCCTATTAATTAACGGTCGATACATTCGTCATTCAGGCCTAATCCAAGCGATTTTACGCGGCTACCATACGTTGTTGCCTATTCACCGTTATCCAATCGTTGTTTTATCGATCACAATGGAACCCTCATTAGTTGATGTCAACGTGCATCCGGCGAAGCTTGAAGCTCGTTTTAGTAAAGAACAAGAATTGATTGCCTTTGTTGAGGAGCAGGTGAAGCGTGTTTTACGGGAGCAACGTTTGATTCCCGAACCGACTCGCCAAGTGGTTAAGTCGGATTCAGTTCAAACTTCGTTCTCTATCGCTGAAACGAGGACGCCCTGGAACGATCAAATATCAAGGGGCCAGCCTGGAGACGCAGGCGCGGACGCGTTAGATCGTAATAAGCCAACCGTTGAACAAAGCCAACCGTATACGGATCAAGGACTGATCGAGACTGCAGGCCCGAGCCCAGCTGAAATAGAGACGTCGAAAGAAGAAGAGTGGTCTTCTAATTCTGACGAGGAGCAGATGATGGAAACGGAGCAACAACAGGAACAAAATAAAGTCCCATTGCTTGATCCATTGGCTCAATTGCATGGGACTTACATATTGGCTCAAAGTGAAGAAGGGATGTACATGATCGATCAACATGCCGCTCAGGAACGAATTTGGTATGAATATTTCATGGAGAAGTTAAAGCAAGAGAAAATTGAAACGCAAGAGCTACTCGTTCCGATTTCCATTGACTTATCTTTCAAAGAAATGCAGCAAGTTGAAGAAAAAATGGAACTATTTCAGCAAGTCGGTATCGATCTGGAACCTTTTGGTCAGCAAACATTTCTGATTCGCTCTCATCCGATTTGGTTCACGCTTGGGGAAGAGGAAGCGATTATCCATGAAATGGTTGACATGATCGTTCGCGGCGAAGCGAAGATTGACACGGTCAAGATTCGCGAGGAGGCGGCGATTACGATGTCTTGTAAAGCGGCGATTAAAGCGAACCGTCATCTAAGCCAACTCGAGATGGAGGCATTACTCAATCAATTGAGAACCACATCGTCCCCCTATACGTGTCCGCACGGTCGTCCAATCATAGTGCATTTCTCTACGTATGAAATTGAAAAAATGTTTAAGCGAGTGATGTAAGCAGTGATCGTGACGACGGCTCAAAAGATGAATAAACAGTTGATTGAAGAAGCGCGTTCGATTTCGAACAGATTGGGAGTCCGATATGTCGGACGTAAAGAACGTTCACTGCAAACGATTTATCGCGAGGAAAAAACGGATGAAGCGCTTGTTGTGTTACGAGAGCAGTTGAACTGGTATGTAAAGGGCGTTGAAGGGCCTTTCTTTTTTCATCCTGGTTTATCCGTCGTTCGTATAAAGAGGTTGCTCGGCGGCGATAATGATATAATGATTCAAGTATGCCAATTACAACCAGGAGATTCTTTTTTAGATTGTACGCTTGGCTTGGCTGCGGATGCGCTCGTCGCTTCGTTTGTCGTCGGGGAACAAGGTCGCGTGTTCGGAGTTGAATCGGAAGCGATGGTCGCCTTGTTAGTCGAACATGGACTAAAGAAGGACCAACATTTTTCTGAACTTGAACAAGCGGCGCGTAGGATTCGGGTCATTCATGACGATCACCTTTCCTATTTACGTTCTTTACCAGACGGCTTTGTCGACGTTGTCTACTTTGATCCGATGTTCCGAGAAGGGGTAGCGGAATCTTCGTCCGCCCAACACTTGCGCTTGTTTGCAAACATAACTCCTCTTTCTGAGACGACAATTATAGAGGCTAGGCGGGTGGCCAAGAAGCGTATTGTTCTGAAGGAAAGGAAGCATAGTGAAGAATTTGCGCGATTAGGATTTACTGTTGCG
The DNA here is from genome assembly GCF_003609605.1 of Ammoniphilus oxalaticus. NCBI lineage: Bacteria > Bacillati > Bacillota > Bacilli > Caryophanales > Paenibacillaceae > Ammoniphilus > Ammoniphilus oxalaticus. The sequence goes on from NZ_MCHY01000008.1 coordinate 604,887, forward strand.
CGCAGAGACCGCAGCGGAGTAGCCTATGGGGTCTTTGAGGTTTAGGAGGATAAGAAAAAGCATGAAAGAGAAGTTGCTCGTGATCGTAGGGCCAACGGCTGTGGGAAAGACGGCATTAAGTATCGAGTTGGCTTTGAAACTGCAAGGCGAAGTGATTTCGGGAGATTCGATGCAAGTCTACCGCGGTATGGACATTGGGACAGCGAAAATTACGTCCGAAGAGATGCGGGGGGTTCCCCATCATTTGATTGATATTCACGATCCGACTCACGCCTTTTCAGCGGCTGAATTTCAAGGTAGGGCGACTGAATTAATTCATCAGATCAACCAGCGTAACCGTTTGCCGATGATTGTCGGCGGAACAGGCTTGTATGTTCAATCTGTTATTTATCAATATGAATTTTCAGAAGCGGGACAAGATGAAGCATTTCGGAGCAAAATGGAACAATTTGCGGAGGAACGCGGTCGGGAAGCCTTGCATGAACAGTTGCGTCAAATCGATCCTGTTACAGCGCAAAGGCTGCATCCAAATGACTTGAAACGGGTGATTCGAGCTCTTGAAATTTATGAACTTACTGGCGCGACGATGGCGGAATATCAGAATCGGGCCAAACAATCGCCGTATGAACTTTGCCTGCTGGGATTAACGATGGATCGCGCTGTGTTGTATGAACGGATTAACCTGCGTGTTGACCTCATGATTGAACAAGGATTGGTTGACGAGGTAGAGCGGTTGCTTAAGCGTGGCTATACGAGAGATTTGATTTCGATGCAAGGGATCGGGTATAAAGAGATCGTGGAGTATTTAGAAGGCAATGTCACTTTGCCTGAGGCAATCGAATCACTCAAACAAAACACGCGTAACTTTGCTAAACGGCAATTAACTTGGTTCCGTTCGATGAAGGAGATCGAATGGATTGACTTAACAGAACCAACGGATCACTTGAAAATTGTCGAAAATATTTGCAGTTACGCGGCAGGAAAGATCCTATCATAAGACGAATATAAAAATTTAAGATATAAATAGAGGAGGTAACACCCCAATGGCTAATGCAATTAATATTCAAGATACTTTTTTAAATCAATTAAGAAAGGAAAATATTCCCGTTACCATATATCTCGTGAACGGATTCCAACTACGCGGGTTCATTCGCGCTTTTGATAATTTTACAATTGTGATCGATAGTGAAGGAAAGCAACAATTGGTATATAAGCACGCAATTTCCACATTTTTGCCACAACGTTCGGTATCTTTGATGCCCGATAATGAATCGTAAATTGGTATAATGAAGAGAAAGGCGGCCTCCTGCGTTAAGGAGGTCCTTTTCTTTGAGAGACAATTATACAGCGGAGGCTCACCAATGATTACGATTAAAAATCTACAAAAAACATATCGACAAGGGAATCGCATAGTCGAGGCTGTTAAAGATGTGAACATAGAAGTGAAAAAAGGGGAAATCTTCGGCGTGATCGGATTTAGCGGCGCGGGAAAAAGCACGCTTATTCGTTGTGTCAACCTTTTGGAGAAACCGACTTCAGGCTTGGTGCAAGTGAACGGGCTGGAACTGACGAGTTTAACAGAACCTGAATTGCGGGCGGCGCGGCGCAAGATCGGGATGATTTTCCAACATTTTAATTTACTTAGCTCAAGCACTGTCTTTGAAAATGTGGCCGCGCCCTTGCGCTTGGCGCGCGCCCCCAAGAAACAAATAGAAGAGAAGGTAAATGAGTTGCTGCGGCTTGTAGGACTAGCTGACAAAGGCGGCTCGTATCCGTCTCAGTTATCCGGAGGTCAAAAACAACGGGTTGCAATCGCTCGGGCGCTTGCGAATGATCCCGAAATATTGTTGTGCGATGAAGCGACTTCTGCTTTGGACCCGCAAACGACGGATTCCATCCTGGAGTTGTTGCTAGACATTAACCGCAGATTCGATATTACCATTATGCTCATTACGCATGAAATGTATGTGATTAAGCAAATATGCGACCGTGTGGCCGTGATGGAGCAAGGCGCGGTTGTCGAACAAGGAACGGTGCTAGACATCTTTGCCCGCCCGCAAACGCATACGACGCGAAATTTCATTAAAAATATTTTTGATATACATCTACCTGAAAACATTCAGCGCAAAATACAGACAGAGCATGTCAATGGATCTATTTTACGCGTGTCGTTTGTCGGCGAAGCGACGACGGAGCCATTTATCGCGGAATTAGCGATTCGTTATGGATTGCGACCGAACGTCATCTTTGGAAATATTACGCAAATTAAACAAACGACGTTTGGCAGTTTGATGATCGCAGTGAACGGAGAACCAAACATCATTCAACAAGGGATTGCGTATCTACAGCAACAAGGACTCACCGTGGAGGTACTGGAACATGTGGAATAGTTTGATTGATCGCGGGGACTTGTATCTGAAGGCATTGGAAGAAACATGGTGGATGGTTTCCTTTGGATTAACGATCTCGGTCCTAATCGGTTTGCCGCTCGGCATTTTATTGGTAGTTACCCGTCCTCAGCATATTTACGAGAATCGTTTCATCTATACGGTCTTGAATTTTATCATAAACATTCTTCGTTCGATTCCGTTTATCATTTTGATGGTTGCCATGTTTCCGATTACGGCGGTCATTGTTGGTACAAAAATTGGTGTGAAAGGCGCGATTCCACCGCTTGTTTTCTATACTGCCCCCTATATTGCTCGCTTAATCGAGTCAGCATTATTGGAAGTGGATCGAGGCTTAATTGAAGCGTTTCAAGCCATGGGCGCCTCGCGACAACAGATTATTACGAAAGTTTTATTAAAGGAAGCGCGTCCATCAATCACATTGGCGATTACAATTGCAACGATTGGCTTAATTGGAGCGACGGCGATTGCGGGGGTGATCGGCGCGGGGGGACTCGGTGACTTAGCTTTGCGTTACGGTTTTCATCGTTATCAGTCGGATGTGATGATTTGGACAGTAATTATTTTGATTATCATCGTCCAATCGATCCAGTCGTTAGGTAACTTTATTGCCAAAAGGTTAAGAAAAAATTAGTTGAGAAGAACAAGACTTGTCTTAAAACCAGGCAAGTTTTTTTCTTGCAATCCAAAAGGTTTAGAAAATTAGCGACAAATAAGGAAACTAAACGTCTTAGTTGACGTAAATATAGAGTAGTAGGGATTGAACAGAAAGGAATGGATAACAATGGACCGAAGAGCCTCCCTAATTATCATTCATGCAAGTACTTTTTTTGCGCCAATATTGGTGCCGCTTATATTTATGCTAGCCTCTACTGAAAAAGAAGTGAAGGATTTCTCGATTCAAGCGCTCCTGTTTCATATTATGATTAGTTTTTGTATCTTTATCTCATTTTTGCTTTCCTTTGTGCTGATTGGGATTCCATTGTTAATCTTCTTCGGGATTGTAGGGATTTGGTGTCCGATTAAAGGGATTGTTTACGCTGCTCAAGATCGGCCGTACCGTTATCCAATCGTCGGTAACTGGGTATCCTAAATGGTGGTAACATTTATCAGACCTCTGCATATAGTTATAAAGGTTAGATGACATCGACGATATGCGGAGGGATTTTTGATGAGTGGAAGTATTTTTGATCCGAGACAAAGGATGGAACTAATTCGAAAATTACTTAAGGATAAGATCCAATTGCGCGAGTGGTTGGATCGAGACATTCGTGAACTGCAACAATCGTTGCAAGACATAGAAGAGATGATTGTTTCTGAGCGCGATAAAGTCACACTTACTTAAAAATAGAGCTGGCCTCTCAGTCAGAGAGGCCTTCTTCAACTTTCTTCCTATATACTGAAGGAGGCCAAAACAGCTTTCTTCTCTCCTAAAAATCTTGTACAATAAAATGGGTAAACTTTAGGGTGAAACTCTGGCGGGAGGAATCGGAGTGAGTAGTCGAGACTGGGATAAATTTTTGATCCCCTATGAACAAGCGGTGGAAGAATTAAAGATAAAATTTAGAGGGATCCGAAAAGAATACAAAAAAAGGGAAGATTATTCGCCAATTGAATTTGTGACTGGTAGAGTGAAGAAACTTTCGAGCATTTTTAACAAAGCGAAGCGATTAAATGTCTCAATGGAAGAGATTGATACAGGCATTGAAGACATTGCCGGCATTCGTATTATGTGCCAATTCGTTGAAGATATTGCTAAAGTGAAAGAATTGATCCGACAGCGTGATAAAAAAGATATGGATATCGTTTATGAGAAGGATTACGTAAATAACCAGAAGGAAAGTGGTTATCGAAGCTATCATTTTATTATCCGTTACCCTGTGCAAACCTCCATTGGACAAAGGGAAATCTTAGCGGAAATTCAAATTCGGACTTTGGCGATGAATTTTTGGGCAACGATTGAACACTCGCTCAATTATAAATATGAACAAAATATCCCGCCTCACATCCGGGAAAGATTAGTGCGCGCTGCAGAAGCTGCTTATGAATTGGATCAGGAGATGTCGCTTATTCGCGATGAAGTAACCGAAGCCCAACAAGAGTTTGAAACAAAATCTCAAATGGTCAGCAATATTTTACGTGATATACAACGGCTATATACGTATGGTCACGTGACGGAAGCGGATCGTTATTATCAAAGTTTCAAAGAGTTGTGGGAGTTTGGAAAAATAGCGCAGTTACATCTTCTAGCCCAGCGGATCCGCGTTTCAATCGAAAATGCCCTTAACGAGTGAAGGAGTAGATTTTGATCTGCTCTTTCGCTTCATATCAAATTTTACATACATCGACTCGCGTTTTCGTTTAAAATAGAACGAGATGAGTTTAAAAAGGAGATCGAATAAAGATTATGTATCATAGAGAGCAAACAAGAGCTGTTCAAGTTGGAAATCTAACGATTGGCGGCAATAATGAGGTTGTTATTCAAAGCATGACGATGACGAAGACAGCCGATGTACAAGCTACGGTCGAGGAAATCCATCAATTAGAGGAAGCGGGCTGTCAAATCGTTAGGGTGACTGTGAACAATATGGAAGCGGCCGAAGCGATCAAAGAGATCAAAAAACAAATCCAAATCCCACTCGTTGCCGATATTCACTTTGATTATAAGTTAGCTTTAAAAGCGATCGAAAACGGTATTGACAAAGTGCGCATTAATCCTGGAAACATTGGTCGAAAAGAGCGCGTTCAAGAAGTGGTGAGGGCGTGTAAAGAAAAAGGCGTGCCGATTCGAATCGGGGTTAACGCTGGTTCCTTGGAAAAACATTTGTTGGAGAAGTACGGTTATCCAACTGCGGAAGCAATGGTGGAGAGCGCGCTGCATCATATTCGGATTTTAGAAGATCTCGATTTTCACGATATTATTGTTTCCTTGAAAGCATCTGATGTTCCCTTAACGATAGAGGCGTATACGAAGGCCGCTGCGGCTTTTAATTATCCGCTCCACCTTGGGATCACGGAGGCGGGCACGCTCTTTGCGGGGACGGTCAAAAGCGCGGCAGGTCTTGGAGCTCTGTTAGCGCAGGGCATCGGATCAACGATCCGAATTTCGTTAAGCGCCGAGCCTGTTGAAGAAATAAAAGTGTGTCGCGAATTGCTGAAGGCGTTTGGGTTGGCTTCTAATGCGGCTACGCTTATCTCGTGTCCAACTTGCGGCCGAATCGAAATCGATCTGATCTCTGTCGCAAACGATATTGAAAACTATATTTCTAAGATCAAAGCCCCGATTAAAGTCGCTGTGTTAGGGTGCGCTGTCAATGGACCAGGCGAAGCGCGGGAGGCGGATATCGGGATAGCCGGGGCGCGTGGCGAAGGACTGTTGTTTCGTCATGGTGAGGTCGTTAGAAAGATACCAGAAGATGAACTCGTTGACGAATTAAAAAAAGAAATCGACAATCTTGCGGAAATTTATGAACGTACGGGTTCGCTGCCCCGCAGACATGAAGCAAACTAAGTCTTGCGCCTTTTAGGTCAAGACCTTTTTTCTATTTCAGCGTAGAGGAGATCGAAAAATGAGCAGAAACCATAGAAATAAATCAAACCGTAATTCGAATCGTAATTCGAAAAAAGATGAACAAGGGATTAGTTTAGGGGATTTACTCGATTCAAAGATGGCTGAGCAATTGAAACAGTTGAAAAAAGAACAGCAAAAAGAAGCGGTAAAACGGCAAGAGGAAGAGCGAGCCCAACGGGAGTTTGAACGAAAACAGCGAGAAAAAAATAAATCATTCGAGGAATTGTTAAACGAATCAGAGCTTGATTGGAAAAACTATAAATAGCGTGACTAATCGACCTGCGCCCTGAATAGAGTTTAGCAGGAGGGATCGAGCACATGGTCTTATTTGCGATTGTAGTCAGTTTACTCTCATTTTTGCTTGTTGGAGTGATGGGCATCTTTAAACATTATCTGGGTAATTCTGAAATGAGTTTAAGTGAACATCGTTTTATTGATCGTTTAAATAAAGAAAAATATTTAGAGGAAGTCGGCTACAATGTGATGAATGATCCGTGGTAATCAATCGGGTGTCGTTACCCCTTGCTGTGTTTGCGCGTCAGCATCTCTTTACGGTTGGTTTGTTAAATTAAGAGCGGAATGGGCAAACTAACTTTCAAAAGCGAGAGAAGCTCACAGTGATGTAGCAGATCGTGATCGGGGTGAATAAAATGGATTTTGCAGTGATTAGCAGAGGGGATGTCCTATCAGAAAAGCGTAAAGGGCATGTGATCGATGTCCTTACAACAAAAGGGTATACGCACAATCAAGCTCACCCCCAAATGGTCATTGTGGTTGGAGGCGATGGCACCGTGTTGCGCGCTTTCCACACGTATCAAGCGATGATTGAGCGCGTTTGTTTCATCGCCTACAATACAGGCCACCTTGGTTTTTATTCGGAATGGGATGATGTTGACGCGTTACTTAAAGCGATTACGGAAGACAAATTGATCACAGTTGAGTATCCCTTGGTACAAGTCGAGTTAACGGAAGAACAGCAGACGCGTCGTCTGTTGGCTCTCAATGATTTTACAGTGAAAGGGATCAGAGGGTCCGTTCAGGTCGATGTGGAGCTTAACAACCGCTCGTTTGAATCGTTTAAAGGGGATGGCTTATGTATTTCGAGTCCTTCGGGAAGCACAGGATATAATAAAAGTTTAGGAGGGGCGATTGTGCACCCTTCTTTAGAGATGATCCAGCTGAGTGAAATCGCCTCGATCAATAACCGTGTGTATCGGACGATCGGCTCTTCGCTTGTCATTCCAAAAGGGCACACGCTTACGCTTCATCCACAGCCAAACACGTATACAGTTTCTGTTGATCATGCCACCTTTCAGACGGAACATTTACAAAAAGTGACGTGTTCCGTGGCGACAGAACGGATTCAGTTTTTGAGGTGTGAATCGTTTCCTTTTTGGAGTCGCGTAAAAGAAGCTTTTATTGCGTTGGATTGTCCAAAAACGGAGCAAGCAGAAGGAGAATAAAGTTGGTAAAATGCGCGCTTTATTCTTTTTGTTGTAAGTTTGAAAAAGGTGTTGCGAGATGCAAGATTCCATGGTATTTTAATGATTGATACAAATTAGGAACCAGGATTCACTCAAGGAAATTCTCCTCGAAGATAGTGAATGGCGTAGGTCCTAGCGATATCGAAGAATTATATTATGCTAGGAGGGGGGACCGAGAGATGGAATATTCAACTTTCGGAAGACATGTTGCAATCGATACTTGGGGTGTAGATTTTGATTTATTAAATAATGCGGAACGGCTTCAGCATTACATGGTGGAGGCGGCAGAGGCTTGCGGGGCGACTGTTTTGAGTATCCAATCGAAACAATTTGATCCGCAAGGCGCTACGGTTCTGGTTCTTTTATCGGAAAGTCATTTGTCGATTCATACGTACCCAGAAAGAGGATTTGCCGCGTTAGATTGTTATACGTGCGGAGAGACGGTAGATCCAGAGGTTGCGATTGAATATTTAGTTCATGTTTTAAATCCAGAAAAGACCTACGCTCGTAAGTTGATTCGGGGCGTCGGCGATATGGAAGTTGTAACGCCGAACTTTGATAAACAGACGGCGCCTGTAAAATAGTATGAGTATGGAACACAGCCACCTTTAGCTAAGGTGGCTTTTTTTACCGCTTTTTATGATTGTTTACGCATGTTATAATTCCTACACAGGACCGCTTCCGGTTTAATCCGAAATAGAATAGGACGTGATGGTAAAACGATGAATCACTTCATTCACTCAAATGAAAGTCCTGGGATCCAGCTGAAAACGAATATTGTCGCTGGAGAAGAGTTGTTGACCGTCCGCATATGCGCAAGCAAGGACTGCATTGGTTGGTCTAAAAATTTGGATATCGAAGAATGTCCATTTTGTCGTAATCGTATGGTTCTAGCAGAAAAGAAGATTCCTAAGATTCGTTCTGTCAATTCTTGTCGACATTGCTTTTTCTTAGTGAAATCAGAGAATCTTTGTATGAAAAAACAAAAGAAATTGTCCTTTCAAGCGAGTGATTATTCCGAAGACTGTGATTCATATAAACTAGAGCGTCGCGCAACAAAACAAGAGCGACTAGAAAAAGAGAGTTTCATAGAAAGTTGGAAACAAAAAACCTGCTAAAGATAGCAGGTTTATTTTTTTAATTTTTATGTTCGTTAAGTAACAGCCCATTTTCCTTTGCCGGTATTTTTCACTAAGTTATTATACTCTAAAGTCCGCAAGTCCCGTTGAATCGTTCTCGGTGTGTATCCAAATTCTTCTGCCAGTTCCGAAGAATCAACTGCATTTCCTTTCTTTTTTAAGTAAATGTAGATCGATTTGATTCGGTTTAACATACGCTCACTTGGATTCAACTAAAAACGCCTCCTTCAGATATTAAAACATCGGTAAGAGACACGGAGGTGTCCCTTACATCTTCTACCCCAAAGTCTCGAGTTGATTTGATTAGGACAACCATACGCAAAGCGCAAAGGATGAGCTTGTCATGAAAGACACTATACATCTTTATTTCTATCTTAAGGTTATCATATTCCGGATGTGAAAGAAACATGATTATATCTTGTAGTTTATGTCTACATTTACCCTATGTTGGAAATCATCGTGAATAATTCGGTATAATTTGAATCGAATGATGTGAAAGGAGGGAAGAAGATGAACAAAGAACAACTCATTGATCAATTGAAAGAGAAGCAATTAGAGGACATATTAGAATTAATTGAAGATGCCGAGACAGGGGATTTAGAAGAATTGGAACTAGTCGAATCCATTGGGCTCGTTCATGACAGTCAATTAAACGAACAGGTGATCAGCCTGTTGCGGCAATTAGGTGTAACGATCATATACGTAACCGATGATGAAGACGAGTAAAGGTGAAAGGGGCCGCCGCTCGAGCGGGAGGGCCCCTACTTTAACGCGTTGCCTACAGGATTAAAGTAATGTTTTGAACATTAGAAATCGCGGCATGCCGTCTTCTTCAATTTCTTGGTCCATAATGAAATAATGGTTGCGTTGATAGAAGGAGATAGCGACCTCATTCATACTGCTCGCGTGCAGAAAAGATGAAGTCGCCCCTAGACGCTTCGCGTCTTGTTCAAAATGACGCAGGATCATGTGCCCATATCCTCGCCCACGGTACTCTTCGACAACAAACATTTGCATCAAATAAACAGTTTCTTTATTTTTTTGGTATAAATAAAAGCCGATTAACTTCTTCTGTGAATTAAATAGCAAGGCGGAGTGACAATCTTGTTCCATCGTTCCGTACATATACCAGTTTCTTATATTCGCGTAGAACATCTGGTCAAATTCCATTTGGGTGAAATTTAGAGAATACAATTCCTCTTGATGTTGTAGAATAAGAGGGAGAAATTTACTGGAGAAATTTTCCCAATTGTACGACAGTTGCTGAGAAGAGACCATTCATACTTTCCCCCCGCTTCTTAATTGGATCATTTACTTGAAGTATACACAAAAAAAAAGAAGGACAAAAGGCTAACTTGGACAAGTTAGCCTTTTGTCCGACCGTGTGTAAGAAAATTTATTCTGTAGTTGCGGATTTACTTGTCTAGCGGGAGTGTTCCTTCGATTAAAATGACGCGGGCGGGTGACGCATCCGTTCCAATCAGCTTAAGTGGGGTCGCGACCATGAAATACCGCCCTTCCGGGACATCTTTTAGGCGAAGCCCTTCGATGATAATAATCTCATGCTGAAACAATGTTTTGTGGGTAGGGTGACCAGGCTGAGAACGTTCAACGCCCAATGAATCAATGCCAACGCCGCTTACTTTTTGATCGGCTAAATAATGGGCGCCGTCTTCCGCAAGATAGATAAAATCGGGGTTAAATGCTTCTTGATAGGAATTGGATGTCTTTAATAAAATAAATTCATCTTGGCGCGGTTGGTGTTGCTCGAGGTGTTCTCGGGAAATAGCTCCTGTTACGTCGGTAAAGTCAAGCACTCTACATGGACCGACTAAATTCTCAAGCGCGATACTTTCAATCGTTTCCCCTTCGGGAACCATATGCAGCGGCGCGTCTACATGAGTTCCGCAATGAACATCGAGCTGAATTTTCGTTTCGCTGACATAGTTATTCGTGCTCCGTTCAAAACGGGGCTGCTTTTCCGCTTTATTTTTATAGACGGTCATTCCTTCGAAGATAGACATCGAAACATCGTAGATTTTATACATAATAACCTCCAATGGTTTATTTTCCCTATATAACCTATAATACCCTATTAATGTAAAATAAACGAAAGACCGACGAAGCAGCTAAAGATTTGCTTTTTTTCGCTGGCTATTGAAAATTTAAAGCGCTTGTCCTATGCTTAGTTTAATGAATATTAAAGCAACAAGAAGCTTATAACAACACTGTTTTTGGAAGGAGTGTAGGTCAAATGATTGCAAGAGCATTGACAATTGCGGGTTCTGACAGCGGCGGGGGAGCTGGGATTCAAGCGGATCTGAAAACCTTTACAGTTAGAAATGTATTTGGGATGAGCGCCTTGACTGCGATTACCGCCCAAAATACGCTTGGGGTAGAGGATATTCACCCGATTCCTTTAGAAATGATAGAGAAACAAATTGAAATGGTGATTACGGATCTCGGTGTTGACGCTGTTAAGACAGGTATGATGGGGACGGCTCCCGTGATTGAGCTTGTCGCTCGAAAATTAAAGGAACATTCCGTAAAACAGTTGGTTGTTGACCCTGTAATGATTGCGAAGGGCGGCGCGAAATTGTTAGAAAATGATGCGGCTCATGCGCTGGTCACCGAATTGATTCCGCTAGCGACGATTATAACGCCGAATATTCCAGAGGCCGAAGTCATCTTGGAGCGAAAGATTCAGACCGTTGCTGATATGACGGAAGCGGCAAAAGCGCTTGTTGAACTTGGGGCAAAAGCGGCGATTGTCAAGGGGGGGCATTTCGAAGGGGATCCGACCGATATTTTATATGATGGAACAGAAATTTATACGTTCCCAGGAAAACGAATTGAAACAAGACACACGCACGGGACAGGCTGTACCTTTGCCGCTTGCATTACTGCGGAATTAGCGAAAGGAAATTCCCTCGTGGAGAGCGTCGAAACAGCGAAAGCGTACATTACGGCCGCGATTAAAGAGGAATTAGGATTAGGACAAGGGCATGGGCCGACAAACCATTGGGCTTACCAAGGTGAGCAATCATGATTAACTGGAACGTGTACCTTGTGATGGACCTGAAGGGGCATCGCGAACGAAGCGCTTATGAGATTGCCGCGGAGGCGATCGCAGGTGGCGCGGAAGTGGTGCAAATTCGCGAAAAAGAGCTGTCTCGCCCGCAATTTATAGAGCTGGCAAGACCTATTCGGCAACTATGCAAGGAACAAGGGGTTACATTTATTGTCAATGACTACCTAGATTTGGCGATCGAATTGGACGCGGATGGTCTGCACGTTGGTCAAGATGACTTAGCCGGTAATGAGGCGAGAAAAAGTTTAGGCAACGATAAACTGATCGGAATCTCCGCCTCTAGCATCAAAGAAGCAGAGATTGCGCTCGCAAATGGGGCTGATTATTTAGGCGTTGGCTCAATCTATGCTACAGCGACAAAAGCGGACGCAGGCGCGGCGGTAACACCTGCGCTCATTGAAGATGTTAGAAAGATAACAACCCTCCCTATCGTTGGCATTGGCGGGATCAAGCATGGCAACGCGGCGCCCGTTATTGTTGCTGGCGGCAATGCTGTCGCGGTCGTATCCGCGATTTGTAATGCGGACAATCCAATGGAAGCGACGCAACGATTGAAACAAGAAGTGACGCAAGCCAAACAACCAACACGGTAGGAACACCCTTAGTACCGAGTTCATACGATAATGAAAGCGGTTAAAAGGAGTGTCGGTTAAATGCGCTTAGGAACCTTTTTTAATTTGTTACTAGGCGCGGCTTTGTTAGCGGTCGCGATCGGAGGGTTTCTCCCCGCGTTGCTTGATGTTTTCGGGGTTGATGAACAGCAAGAACAAAAAATGGCAGAATCGGTTGTAGAAGAGGCGGCTTGGTGGTATGTGTTGCATCAAGGTCAACCGCTGGAAACAATGCAAACGGAGCAAGTAAAGGAAGCGTTAATTCCTGATTATTTAAATAAGTGGCCGGGGAAATACCCGATACAATGTGAAATAGACAGCAATGGCAATATAAATGTAAAGACAATAAAACATAACACAACCTGGAAAGAGCGGATCAGACATTTATTTGCGGGGGAAATAACCTTGCGGTAGATTGTTTGACCGTTTTTTTTATGAAAGGGTTGAATTTTTATAAATGATAATGTATATTTAACACAATGCTAAGGGATGAAATGGGGGAAAGGTTTTATGAAGGCGGAAAGTAATAAGGATAAAAATCTTCAAATAAAACAGGAAAGTGAGCTCTTACGTCAATCCCTGCAAGAGGCAACGGACACGATTGAATTTATGGTGAACTCTTTAATGTGGAGCGCTGAATATAGAGTGTTAGCGCAATCCAAAGAGAAATTGTGGAAATTGAAAAAAGTCTTAGAAACGATCCAAAACTAACAAAGTTTCAGTAAATTAAAAAGCTTTTGTCCAGTGTGATTTCATCTGGACAAAAGCTTTTTTAAAAAAAGGACTATCAGGCTGCTTTTTCAGTTAATGAGCGTTGCAGTTGTCTATAACGAAAAGCCATTGCAATTCTCCAAGGAAAAATCATACCGACAGCAAGTAGGTAGAACAACCCTCCCGTTTCGAAGAGGGAGACATGTTCACCAACATACACTTTTGCAGCGAGACGAACGAGCAACAATCCGATCAGAATAAATGCAAAAGCTTTGGAACGTTTCATAAAAATTTGATCGCCTCTTAATTCAAACTTAGAGGTTAGAATAAGCGGTATCGAGAGGATCATTCCCATAAAAAGTGATTCTAGGGCAAAGATTGCGTCGACTCTCGTTGGTGGATAGAGGAACATCATCGAACCCGTGCTCATAAATAGAGGCGGTAGTATGATTTGCTTCATTGAGGTCGGTCTATTCGCTCTTCGCAATCGAATCGTTAAAACAATAAAGGCCATAAGAATACTGCCTATCGTAGCAATGACAGTAAAAATGTTCAATCTACCTTTTCCTTTCTTTGAAAATCAGCTAATCTACTAATATTATAGCAAAAAAAATCAACTTGGTATGTTTAGAAAGATAATTAATGTGTGCACAGTAAAATAACTTAGCCGATAATGACTAAGTTATTCGTCTGGATCATCATTACCGACAGCATGTTCGATAATGACATCACCAATTAAATATAAATGACCATCACTCCCTAAGATGACGAGCGGACGGGCGCATTGACTACAGACCATAACTAATCCGTCTTGCATGACCTGGTCTGTGATGATAATGTTATCGTACGGGGAGCAAGGACATTGTAGTACAATCATCCATTCTCTTTGTTGTCCCATTTGCAAGTTCCCCCTGCATGCCGCCATGATTTTAATGTATCATATGCGGCGTTGGAAGGAATCGGTTCCTAAACAAAGGATAACCAGGCGTTTGTTTAGCGGATCTCACTTTTAGAGCGAATGCCCGCTGCGGTCCCACACTTTTCGATAACGAGGGACCTTCTTCCCGTCGAGTTCAACTGAACCAATGAACATCGATAAAGGTCGAACAAAGACGACTTCGCCATCACTTTTGTAGATGACCATTTCTTCAGTTGTTTCCGTATGGATCGCTCGGCCGACAATCATATATAAATTGCCTTTGTAACTTTGAAAGACATCTCCTGCTTCCGGCTTCTCGATACTGTTTACCATACTTGAACTCCTACCTTTATAATCTAATTTACAATAGTATAAAGCCTGTTGCTTTAAAGCACAACACCGTTAAAGTGAATTGAAAAGAAAGCGGTTGTATTAAAATTTTAAATATAGTATAAATATACATATGATTACTTTTTTCAGAAGTTAGGGGAGAACCGTTTTATGATGAAGATCGTGGAAGGAAGTATTGCAAAGCCCAAAGGTTTTTTAGCAACTGGATTACATTGCGGCATTAAAGAGAGCGCTGATTCTTTAGATTTAGGTGTCGTGATTAGCGAGCAACCGGCTGTTTCCGCCGCTGTTTATACGACGAACTTGTTTCAAGCGGCTCCTTTACATGTTACCAAACAGTCTATTGAGAAAAACGAAGGAAAGTTGCAAGCTGTCATTGTAAACAGTGGGAATGCGAACGCTTGTACGGGGGATCGCGGCTGGAATGACGCGCAAGCGATGCAACAAGCGGTAGGAGAAGCTTTTTCAATCCCAACAGAAATGGTTGGCGTTGCTTCAACGGGTGTGATTGGAGAATATTTACCGATGGATAAGATCCAGGCTGGAATTCGCCAATTACCGCCTCATGTGTCGGAACAGAGTGGACCGCTTTTTTCTAAAGCGATTTTAACGACAGACTTAGTTGAAAAAACAATTTGCGTGGAATTATCAATTGATGGTCAAACGATCACAATCGCCGGAGCAGCGAAAGGTTCAGGGATGATTCATCCGAATATGGCGACCATGCTATCTTTTATTACAACGGATGCGGCAATTGAGCCTGTCTTTTTGCAACAAATATTAAAAAAAGCGACAGATGAGAGCTTTAATATGATTACAGTCGATGGAGATACGAGCACAAACGATATGGTTGTCGTGTTAGCAAACGGACTTGCGTCTAATGTGATGTTGACCGAGCAACACCCTCAAGCGGAAGCGTTCTATGAAGCCCTATGTTTTGTGATGCAAGATCTAGCGAAGAAAATCGCCCGTGATGGCGAGGGCGCGACAAAGTTAATCGAAGTTGAAGTGAGGCAAGCTCCTTCTATTGAAGCAGCTAGGCAAATTGCCAAGTCTGTGATCGGCTCCAGTTTAGTGAAGACGGCCGTGTATGGCGCGGACGCCAATTGGGGTCGAATCATCTGCGCGGTTGGCTATAGCGGGGCCCAGATTAATCCCGATCTTGTCGACGTTTTACTCGGTGAGATTCAAGTGGTTAAAGCGAGTTTTCCTGTTCCGTTTGATGAAGGATTAGCTAAAGATTACCTTGAACAAGAAAATGTAAAAATCGTGATTGATTTACATAGCGGGATTGAAGGGGCGGTTGCCTGGGGATGTGATTTAACATACGACTATGTAAAAATTAATGCGAGTTATCGCACATAAGCTAAGGTTCCTTTATCGCGCTACATTTGGTAAAGGAACTTTTTTTGCAGGTTTAATTGATTCGATTGGGAATATGATATGATAAGGGAATATTTGGGCGGATAATCGATGAGAGAGGGGGAGCAAATATGAGTCAATGGCAACTGGTTGCCTTAGATTTGGACGGGACCTTGCTTGACCCTGCGGGAACGATTTCGAGCGAGAATAGAAAATGGATTAAGATTGCTCAGCAATCAGGACTCGAAGTTACGATCGCGACAGGACGCCCATTAAGAATGATGAAATCTTTTTTGGATCTGTTGGAAATTAGGGCGCCTTATGTCGTCGCCAATGGCAGCGAAGTTTGGGCGCCGCCTAACCAACTGTTGGAACGTCATCTGTTTGAAACGAAGGATATCGAGTACCTGTTACAATTAGCTAAAGAATATGGGACTCACTTTTGGAGCTCTGTTGTCGATCATGTGTTTGAAACGGGCCAGTTCCCAGATGATGCGGGTCGATATCAATGGTTAAAGTTTGGTTACCAAAGCTCTGATCAAAAGATAATGAAAGAAATTTGGGATCGTCTGCATGCGCGCGGTAATTTAGAAGTGAGTAGCTCTGATCCGACCAACATTGAGGTTAATCCGTATGGGGTGACAAAGGCGACGGGGTTGCAAACAGTTTGCGATCAATTAGGCATCCAAGCGGAGCGCGTAGTCACGATTGGAGACGGGTTAAATGATATATCGATGATGCGTTGGTCGGGGATGGCGATCGCGATGGAAAATGCGCGGCATCAGGTAAAAGCGGTTGCTGATCGGCAAACGGTTCACCATGCAAAGGATGGGGTAGCCGCGGCGTTACGCGCATTATTACGGGACTAATTCTTATAAGTCATCTAAATTGATCCATCGACAACTGTATTTGTTTCAGGGTTGCTTTCCATTTTTTGAGGAAGGCATTTTTTTTTGAGTCGCTATGTTGATTGGACAAGCTGTCATGTATAATAGTTCCCAAAGCAGCAGAACAAGGGGTGGTAAAGTGGAGATTGCAAAACATTTATCTCATACAGTGAAAGATTTAATTCAACAAAGAATAACGACGGCTTCGTCAGAGTTTGATTATCTGATTGGAACAAGCGGTTATACGCCTCCAAATGATGAGATCGTGATCGATGCGGTTACTGCCTTGGCGTTGGGTAAAAACATATTGTTAAAAGGTCCGACGGGCGCGGGAAAAACGAAATTCGCGGAGACGTTGTCTGCCTTGTTTCATCAGCCGATGCATATGGTCAATTGTTCCGTCGATCTAGACGCGGAAAGTTTGTTAGGCTGGAAGACGTTAGATTATCAAGAAGATCGTCAAGTGATCCAATTCGTGCCAGGCCCTGTTATTCAAGCAATGAAGAATGGGCATTTTTTATATATAGATGAAGTGAATATGGCAAAACCAGAGACGTTGCCCCTCCTAAACGGGGTGTTAGACTATCGGCGAATGATTACGAACCCTTTTACATCTGAAGTCGTGAGCGCAGTCGATGGATTTGGTGTGATTGCGGCGATTAATGAGGGATACATTGGCACGGTTCCGTTGAATGAAGCGTTGAAAAATCGGTTTATCGTGATCGAAGTGCCTTATATTCACGGAGAGCAGCTGAAAAACTTGATTCAAACGAGCGCTAACTTACAAGATGAGAAGATGATTGATTTGTTCGTTCGGTTTTCTGCAGATCTCGTGTTTGCCGCCAGTCAAGGACAAGTTTCGGAAGAAGCGGCCTCGATTCGCGCGCTCCTTGACGCGTGTGATCTATGCGCCTATATACCACCAAGCCGCGCGATCAAACGGGCGATTATTGATAAGATGGATGAAGAACAAGAGCGGAATTTTATTGCGAATTTAACAGAGACACTGTTCTGAGGCCGCCGATGAAATACATTGTACTTGATGATAAAAAAGTGGACACAGCTCTGTTTTTACAGTTGCAGGATTTAGCCTGTGTGTTGTCGCGGACCGAAGATTTAAAATTTAAATTCGATTTCGGTCATTATGTAGATTTACGTCACCGTGTCATTACTGCGAGTCGTTTCTGGGATCGTTTACCGCAACAACAAATGGAAGCTGGGTTGAAAACAGACCTCTATCTTAGAGCGATCGGAACGATACAACATACAGATTATGCTTCGTTTCAAACAATGCATCGCTTTTTAGCTCAGACCCATTTAAGAAGATTTGGCGCCGCTCTGTTTACGTTATTGGAGGATCTCAGATTAGAGGAGCATTGTAAGCGTGATCGCCCAGGGACAGCGAAGCTATTTCAAGCGCGCAGAGACGAATATTATCGTTATTTTGAAAGTCAGTTGGCCGTCAATCAAAACCGTGGTTTTGGATTAGACGCGCTGTTTTGTCTAATATATTTGACGTTATATAGCGCAATGCCGATGTTGTCGCGTCAAGCCCAGTCAGAACAGGCTATCCAGCTTGAATGGATCAGCCCGTATCTTTATGAGAGTTTCGATACCCAACATACGCGGGACGTTACTTTGCTTGTTGAAAAGATTATCTCATACTTGTTGCCATATTATGAGCGGGATTGCGTCAATGAATATTTTGTTGCCCCGTTCAGTGGATTTGACGTAACAGACCCGGGCGTGACAATTGACGATTTAAAACGCAAGCGTTCGCTTGAAAATGAGGATCTGCTTGATCGCCCTTCAAGAGGAGAAGAAGCGGAGAGGGAAAAGATGCCAATGTGGCACCGTGAACAGAAAGCGGATCAACAAAATCAATCATTTCTATCTTTTGAAATGGAAAGCGGAACGAAAATTCCTTTATTAGGGGGAAGCGCGCGGGAGACAGAAACGGGAGATCAAGTATTGGCGTCGGTCCAAGGGAAAGCGAGCGCGGCCTCAGGAAACGAGGATACTGAACAACAATTGCAACAAGAGTTGGATTCACAAGGAAACAGCAAGCGTGAACCGTATGGACGCGAAAATAGAGATGTGGCTCTTTTCTTTAAAGTGGCTCGGAAACCAACTGAAGCGGAGCAAACGGCTTATCAAGAAATGTCGCGTGAAGTGGAACGACATATCCGAAGCTTAGCGAAAACGGTGGAAAAAACGATTGAACATAAGAGAACAGATCCTCTTGGGGAATTGATGTTAGGCAGGCTCTCCAAAAGATTGCTTCCGCTCGTATTTGAACCGATCCCGCGCGTCTTTTACAAAAAGCGTAATGAATCGCGAACAGTGGATGCCACGTTTACTTTGTTAGTGGATTGTTCCGCTTCCATGCATAACAAAATGACGGATACAAAAAAAGGGATTACCATGTTTCATGAGGTATTAAAAAAATTGCGCATTCCGCATGCGATTATCGGTTTTTGGGAAGATGGCAGCGGTGTAAAAAAAGGTTATCAGCCAAATTACTTTCACATGATTCAACAATTTGAACAATCAATTTACGTTCAAAGCGGCGCGGAAATTATGCAGTTGGAACCGCAAGAGGACAACCGCGACGGACTGAGTGTCCGCGTGGCCGCGCGGCAGTTGCAAAAAAGACAAGAAAAACATCGGTTTTTGCTCGTTTTTTCAGATGGGGAACCGGCGGCTGACGGCTATCATCAAAACGGGATCGTGGACACAAAAGAGGCAGTGCTGGAGGCAAGGAAACAAGGAATTGAAGTGATCGGTCTATTTTTATCGGATGGAATTGTTTCGGAAGTAGATCAGAAAACAATGCGTAATATTTACGATAAAGAGCATCTTGTCATTCCCGCGATTGAGCAATTACCGCAACAGTTTGCCGCGTTATTAAAACGACTGTTGTTGAAAAGCATCTAAAACGTGAAGAAAATTTATTTCCGTCTAATCGAACATACTAAGCGTATGCGCTTTTGATGGAGGGACGGAAGAACGATGGAAAGAATACGCTTTGCAAATCTAGACCAAGTTTCCAATATGAAAACATGGGATCATTTCGTTCGCTGGCAACAGTCAAGACGGACCTTGGCAAAAGATTATTCGTTCGTGATCGGTCATCATGATCGAATTGATCTTCAATTTCTATATATGAATCGTGAAAGGCCAACGGTAACATGGATTGGTCATTCTACTTTTTTAATTCAATTAGGCGGATTAAACATCGTCACAGATCCTGTCTGGTCGAATCGGATGGGCATGCATCTTCGTCTTACTCCGCCTGGGATACCCATTCAAGGCATGCCTGAAATTGATGTTGTGCTCATTTCGCACAGTCATTATGATCACCTTCATTTTAAATCGATTCGGGCATTGCGCGGAAACCCGCTTTTTTTAGTGCCAGCTGGCCTGGGCGTGAAATTTAAGAATAAAGGATTCTCGCGCGTGCAAGAATTCAATTGGTGGGAAGGCCAGCTTGTAAAAGAGACTTATTTTTCATTTGTGCCAACTCAACATTGGTCGAAAAGAACACCGTGGGATACGAATCGTTCGCTATGGGGCGGATGGGCGATCGATGACAATCTATTCGGGCGATCGGTTTATTTCATGGGGGATAGCGGCTATTTTTCCGGATTTCATGAAATCGGAAATCGCCATGAGATTGACCTCGCTTTGGTCCCAATTGGCGCGTATGAACCTGAGTGGTTTATGGGTCGACAACATGTCTCTCCGGAGGAAGCGGTGCAGGCTTTTATCGATTTAAGGGGTAAAACGTTTGTGCCGATGCATTTTAATACGTTTAAACTAGCCGACGATACGCCGCAGGAAGCATTACTTCGGTTGCGGGCAGAGTGGCGACGGAGGAATTTGTGTGAATCTAAACTTAAAGTACTTAGATTAGGCGAAATCCTAACGTTGCATTAATTTTGTAGAAAAAAGACAAAAAGTCTGACCCAATGCGCGGGCCAGACTTTTTTATTTATACATGCGCGCGCTAGCAAAATAAGCATGGATCTGTTCAATCTGTTGTTCCGTTAAGGAGGTAGCTTGGTCGTCTTGCATGGCAAGCATAACAGAAGGACCGTATACCCAGTCATGAGCGCCTTCTGACTGAATCGTAAAGTTATGCGCTTTAACGCCCCTTGCCTCTTCATTGACGAGAATGTAAATACCCGGTAACTGATCATCCTCCGTCAATTCAAATTCCCCTTCCATCAGCTTTTCAAGATCTTGGACCGATTTAACTTCTCGCGGGTCAGCTTGTTCTTGGCCTGGAAGTTTTAACATAATTTTAATCATTTGTTTGCCCACCTCTTCTTTTTACTCCATCATACACGATCTTTCACGCGGAGCGCGGCGGAGATGTGTTCTTCTTTCGTGAAAAAGCGTTAGGTCGCGCAAATTCCGATTATACGAAATAGAAGCCAGCCCCTAAGATCATGTAGACAACGAGCAAAAGGATCCCTTCAAACCAATTCGTTTGCCCATCGCTCGAAATAGACACGGCAATAAAGGTGCCGACGCCAATTGCGACAAGTTCATGCGTTGTAAACACGATATCCATTGGCGTCCCAAATAAGTAGCTAATAAATACAATCAGCGGGCCGACGAATAGCGCGATTTGCAAACTGCTGCCCACCGCAATTTCAACTGATGTTCCAATTTTATTCTTTAACGCCATAAATATCGCAGCGCTGTGCTCAGCGGCATTCCCAACGATGGCAATGACGAAGGCTCCGATAAATAAATCGCTCCAACCTAATTTATGAGCGACTTTTTCCACACTTTGCACTAACCATTCACTTTCGACGGCAACTAAAGTCGTGGCGACGATCATGATGATGATTGCGGTCCGCATTGACCAACTTGGCGGTTGTTCGCAGTCTTCCTCGTCATCCGTGTTTTCTAATTCTTCTTTGTGGGTAATCATCGAAAAAACAAGCCACAAAAGATAAGCGAGGATTAAACTTGCGGATACGATTAAGCTAAAAGTGTGGATTTGTTTGACCTCTAATCCGTTGGAAAAAGCAGCAGGCACGAACAAAGCGATGACTCCGAGCAGCATCATCGATGCATTTTGGCGCGCTAACAAAGGGTTGAATGTTTGTTGTTTATATTTCAGTCCGCCAGCCAACAAACTTAAACCGAGCACGAGCAATAAATTTCCAATGATTGAACCGGTAATAGACGCTTTGACAATATCAAACATTCCTCTTTTAATCAGGAAAATGGCGATGATCAATTCGGCGGCATTGCCGAAAGTGGCATTTAAAAATCCGCCGATGCGATCGCCAGCGTAATGAGCGACGGTTTCGGTCGCTTTGCCGAGTAACGCGGCCAAAGCGATGATCGCCAGTGAAGTCATCGCAAATTTGACGCCGATGGATGGGATCCAATAGTGAGCAATCGCGCTCGCAATCGTCGTGATCGCAATAAATCCAAAAAAGAATTTGTTTTTCATGATGAATCGACCTCATTCCTATATCGACAAGGACAAGTTTATAAAGGGAGACTTGTCCTTTTTTGGATAGATTCGTACTATTTAATATCTCCTTCCCAGCCTTTTTGTTGCAATTGTTCTTGAAGTTCTTTTTTTGTTAGTTTTTTAAGGGGGACTGTCCAAGCTCGCGTTGAGCGTATGTATTTAGGTTCGGAATTTGTCATCTGTTTTAAGAACTCAAGCACATCTATATAGGGTCCGTCTTCATAGAAATAAAGTAATTTATCAGATCTGGATAATTTGAACTCACCGATATATCTCCCCAATTTTTTCACCTCAGTGTTTAGTATAACCAGTTTAAGCTAGGAACCATCATTTTCCTTTGTAGATGATTTAAGCATTAATTTTTCGAGTGAATTTGATGGAAATAGAATATATTTAACGACGAGCGCGGGCGGGAGAATGAAGCCGAGCAGCGCTTCAATAATTGCGACTCCTTTTGACCATCCTAAAGGAGTAACATCTCCGTAACCGACGGACATCAGCGTAATCGCGCTGAAATAAATGGAGCGAGATAAGCGATCAAAACCTTGGTTTTGATGGGTTTCGCTCGCGTAATGGTCGACGATCGGTCCGAGTTGGAAGTAGTCTAAAAACAGATAGAGAAGTGAGAAACTGAGGACAATATTCAGATAAAGTATAAATAAGGAAGCTAGGTTATAAATAAAAACTTTCTTGTCCAATGGGTTTCTCCTTTCTTCGTTTCGAGTGATACTTATATGTATGAAGATAAGAAGAATATTATTTTGTGTTTGGACAAGAAAAAAGGAACCCACAAGCGAGTGGATTCCTTTTAAGGTTTAACTTTATTTATCGTATGTATCATGAGTGGATAGGCGACAAGTAATCCGGATAATAAAATAATTTCTAATGTTTGTAAGTCCAATAGAGCGCACCTCTATTCTTTTATAATTAATAATCATTATCAATTACAATTATAGCGAATGAGTAAATGATTGTCAATCTCAATTAGAGTTTTTTTTGTCTAATTTGTTTACAAAAGGGTGGAAGCAGCCTATAATTAAAAGTGAAGTTGCCCTAGCGCAAATTACAATTACGTTGTATTGTAATTGTTTTGAATATAAGAGAAGTGAATATTATTTTTTCCTTGGTGCTGCTGTCCATTTGGACAGCAGCACGCGTACTTTAAGGGGGAAATAAATGAAATTCATTATCAAGGAGGGGGGATGTAACGATGAGCGCAAACGTAAAAGAAAAGGTTCAGGAGCGTGATCGGCGTCAAGAAGAAGGGATTGACGTCGCGGCTTGGTTTAAACAACATGGCGAGAGTGTCGCCGTGATTGGCAGCGGGGCGCTTACACTGATGGCTTGGTTGTTGTCGGGTCAATCGCAGCTGTCGGTTGGACTATTCTTGTTGGCTTATATTATCGGTGGATATGCCAAAATGAAGGAAGGTATTATAACGCTCGTTAAAGAGCGCGATTTAGATGTTAATCTATTGATGTTGCTCGCGGCAATCGGGGCGGCAAGCATCGGTTATTGGTTAGAAGGGGCCGTTCTGATTTTTATTTTTGCGGTGAGCGGTGTCCTAGAAAACTATACGTTGGCGAAAAGTTATCGTGAGATCGCTTCTTTGATGGATATGAAGCCAGAGATGGCTGTCCGTCTTATTGACGGTCAGGAACACGCGGTAAAAATAGAGGAATTACAAGTCAAAGATCTCGTCATCGTCAAACCAGGTGAACGGATTCCAGCAGATGGGATCGTGAAGGATGGGGTGTCGTTCGTTGATCAAGCAATGATTACGGGTGAGTCTGTTCCTGTTGAAAAAGCAACAGGCGAGGAAGTTTTTGCCGGTACATTGAATGGGCAAGGCTCGCTCATAATTGAGGTAACAAGTTCAAGTGAGTCAACCTTATTTTCCAAAATTATTCGGATGGTGCAAGAAGCGCAAAGTGAAAAACCAGCTTCACAACAGTTTATGGAAAGATTCGAATCGACTTATGCAAAAAGTGTGCTTGGGATTACCGTTGTTTTAATCATGATTCCACCATTTGTATTTGGCTGGAGTTGGACCGAGGCCCTTTATCGAGCAATGGTCTTTCTCGTTGTCGCTTCGCCTTGCGCCCTCGTTGCTTCCGTTATGCCTGTTATTCTTTCGGCAATCTCTAGTTCAGCAAGGAAAGGGGTTTTATTCAAAGGTGGAGCCCATCTGGAGATTCTAGCGGAGATTAAAGCAATTGCGGTAGATAAAACGGGTACGTTGACCCTCGGTCGTCCTCAAGTGACGGATATTCATGCGTATCAAGGTTATGAGCGGAACGATATTTTACGAATTGCCGGAGCGATCGAAATGATGTCGGAACATCCAATTAGTCTGGCGCTTATTGAGAAGGCGAAGGAAGAAGGGATTGAGCTGATTCGTCCTAATCAAATGCAATCTTTTCCCGGGCGAGGGGTCGCCGCGGAATATGAAGGATTGAACTGGAAAGTTGGGAATGCTGACTTTGTTGGATCCGAGTTGTTTGATGAACAGACGCGCGAACGAATTAACGAGTTGGAAAAACAGGGTAAAACAGTCATCTATCTTACAAATCATGAGGGATTAGCGGGTCTGTTTGCGATAAAAGATACGATTCGGTTGGAAGCAAAGGAAACGATCGCCCAATTGAAAAACCTGGGGATTGCGGTTGTGATGTTAACAGGGGATCGTGAAGGAACGGCTCGCGCGATTGCCGATGAAGCGGGCATTGATGAAGTATACGCTGAAATGCTTCCCGCAGATAAGGTGGAAAAAGTGAAGGAGATGAGACAGAAATACGGTCAGGTTGCGATGCTTGGCGACGGGGTAAACGATGCCCCCGCGCTTGCGACCGCGTCGGTTGGGATCGCGATGGGGATTACAGGCAGTGACGTCTCCTTGGAAACGGCCGATCTGGTGCTTGTGCATGATGATTTAGTAAGATTACCAGGGGCGATTCGAACAAGCCAAAAAGCGCGCAGAGTCATCAAGCAAAACATCGTTTTTTCACTCACAGTGATTTTTCTGCTGATCTTATCTAACTTTTTCCAATTTCTAACGTTACCGCTTGGGGTAATCGGACATGAGGGCAGTACGATTCTTGTCATTTTGAATGGCTTGCGGTTGTTGAAAAGTTAAAGAGCAAACAGGCGGGGGCGAGATTGTTGCGTGATTTAGCCCTCAAGCGTTAAATATATCGACGGTTACAGCCTTTTTTCCTTATTGGAAAGGGGGCTTTTTTTATGCCCGAAGTCTCCGCTTCACGCAGTCTCAACAATGCGCGCCAAATAACACTCAAATGAGTCCAAAATTAACAAATACTTGCATCAGCGCGCTATTTCATTCCCCTTAAACAGAAAAGAGCCCCGATAAATAGATCAGGGCATCTAATATAAATTTTGAATAAATAAAACGAGAATGAAGTTCGCTTTATTTATGCCTTTCTTTTATTATGGTCTATCGTCGGAATCATTTTGATCTTCTTGCATTTTTCTGCTCATCTGTTGCCAAATCGTTCCACTTGCAGCTTCGCCGCGTTCGATTCTTTCCATGGCGAGTCTTGCTTGTAAACTTACTTCGAATTCAGGATCATGTTGGGCTGCCTTTAAATCTTCAAGCGCAGATTCGTCGCCAACTTCAAACAGAAAGCGAGCGGCTCTCCAGCGAACAAGCTTGTTTGAATCGGATAAACTCTCGATCATTGCGGGAATGGCCGCGGGATCTCCAATATCAGACAAGGCGTCTCCCGCCGTCCGTCTGACGGCTGCTGATGAATCCCGCAGCGCCTTGTAGAGGTGCGGCAATGCTTCCGGCTTTTCGATCATTCCTAAATAGACTGTGGCAAGCCTGCGAATCGATGTTTTTGAATCGTTCAAAGCGTCGGCTAGCAGAGGGATGTCTTCGACCGTTGGGTCGATCTTTTCCAAGGCGGCAAATCGTTTTTCCCAGTCGGGATGTTGCAAGAGACTCTCCATTTCGCTTGGAGATAATGTTTCAGCGGGTGTTTCAGGCTTTTCGCCCAACGCTTGCGCCAAGAGGCTTTTGATCCGTTCGTCATCATAAGCGGCTTCGAGTTCTTGGACGACCTCTTCGCCAATTTCTTTAAACGTCCCGTAGCGTGGGCCTTGCTCTTCCCAGGTTCGTTCCAAAATGTAGTTTTCCCCGGTTGATCTTAGTTTCATGACGGCTTTGCTAAATCGTTCAGCAAGTCCGAATCTCGTTTCTTCTGCGCCGGAAACGAGTTTTACTTGCGATGGAATGCCTTTAAACATTTGGATTGATACTTGAATTTCCCCGAATGTATCGGCCGCCGATTGAGTTGGGTCGGCAGTAGTTAAGCTGGAGCCAAAAATTGCGCCGACTTCGGCCAGAATATCGCGCCAATCCGCGCGGGGATGGCGTTCTATTGAAATGAAGTCTAGTACTTGGAATACGCCCTGGACTCCTTTGATTTGGAGCAATTTTTGGATTGCTTCAGGAGCGTTTTCCTTTTTTTCTGTTGTAAAGTTTCTCGAGACCCCTTCCGGCAATTGTTCATCCACATTTAATTTCATCACATTGGGACTAGGGGTTGGTTCAACGGAGAGAATGTTCATATTTGATAATTTCCTCCTTATTATCGTGTTCGCGGCCCTTCAGCTCGAACCTGCTATTTATGATATACAATATAGATTGGAAGGCACAAGTAAATAAGCACATTATATTTCTCATTCATGTAACAGAACAGAATCGTTTATACTAATAAAAGGAATCGTGGAAAGGAAGATGATCGTTGAAATTAACTTGTCTTGGGCAATGGGGAGCTTATCCGAAGGCAGGATCGGCTAATTCTTCATTCCTTTTAGAAGAAGATCACTTCCACCTATTGATTGACTGTGGAAGTGGGGTTCTCGCTCAATTGCAACGTGTACTGGCGATTGAACAATTGGACGCGTTGATCTTATCGCACTATCACCATGACCATGTCGCGGATTTAGGTTGTTTGCAATACGCGATGATGATCCAAAAACAGTTAGGCTACAGAAATAAAGCGCTACCGATCTATGGACATGGGGTGGGTGATAGTAAGTTCCATTCACTAACCTATAAACAATATACTGAGGGACTGCGCATTGTTGCAGAAGAATCGGTTAAGATCGGACCCTGGAAGATTGAATTCCAACCGACACGCCATACGGCCTATTGTCTAGCAATCAAATTTATCGGAAGTAAGCGAACGCTCGTTTACTCGGGGGATACAGGGTGGAGCGATGAACTGATTGAATTTGCGCGAGGAGCGGATACACTCATCTGTGAAGCAAGCCTTTATGAAGAACAGCATGGACAAGTTCCCGGTCATTTGACAGCCCGTGAAGCGGGTCAAATCGCTGCGGCGTCAGGTGTTAAGCAGTTAATCCTGACCCACTTTCCGCATTATGGAGATCATCGGGAATTGCGCGCGCAGGCGCAGGCCGTCTTTTCAGGGGAACTTGAACTAGCTCAAGAGATGAAGATTTGGGAGTGGTAGGAAGGGGATCGTATGCAACAGGTAGCAAAGCCGACTGACTGTGTGTGGCAAGGAAAGTATATTGAACTTGACGGGGTTCGGTTGCATTATATGGAGAGGGGGACGGGACAACCGATATTGTTAGCGCATGGACTGGGCTCATACTCTTATACTTGGAGGCATAACATCGATGCCTTAGCGTCCCGTTTTCGTGTCATTGCGGTCGATTTGAAAGGGTTTGGTTTTTCTGACAAACCGGACAAGCCTGGCTATTCATTGGACGCTTACGCCCAATCAATAAAAGAGTTGATTCAAGCATTCGGATTCGGTAAGGTACATTTTATAGGAAGTTCGATGGGCGGAGAAATCGGGTTACGCATTTGTTTAGATACTCCGCAATGCATAGACAAGCTTGTTTTGATTGGAAGTTCTGGTTATCGTGATCGGTTGTCGCCCTGGATTAAACTTGTTTGCCGCTTACCGTATCGTTTAGGTGTTCGCCCATTTCTTAGACGACGCTGTACGAAACAAATCTTAGCGGATATCGTGCGAGCGGCTTTTTACAATCCGAGAGCGCTGTCTGATGAGGAACTTGATCGTTATTTGGCCCCCCTTATGGGGGAAGCGGTCGAACGCTCGTTTCTGCGTCTATTGAGGGAATTTGATTTCGGTAAAAGAAAGGCGGATTATGATCAGATATCGCATGAAACATTAGTTTTAGCGGGGGAACATGACCATGTCATTACCCGTGAAGATTCAATGCGACTAGCGGATCAATTGCAGCATGCGACGTTACACATAATTCCGAAAACGGGGCATTTTATGCATGAGGAAAGGCCAGAGCTTGTCAATGAACTCATATTGAAATTTCTTAACTAAATGTAGCTGAGCCGCTGACAATGTCACTGTATTTAAAGGGACTTCTTAGGTTAGGCCAAGGCATAAGGGAAAGTCGTTTTGCTAGGAAGGAGAAAAAATGATGTCTTCATCTGAAATGAGAGAAAAGTGCGGCGTCTTTGGTGTTTTTAATCACCCATTGGCAGCGGATCTAACGTATTACGGTTTACATGCTTTGCAGCATCGGGGCCAGGAGAGCGCGGGGATTGTCGCCAGCGATGGCGAGAGGTTTCACTTTCATAAAGCGCTTGGGCTCGTTACCCACGTTTTTACGCGTGATATTTTAGATCGGCTGCGCGGAACGATGGCTATTGGACATGTGCGGTACGGTTCAGCTGGTGAAAGCGGAGGGCAAAATTCCCAACCGCTCGTGTTTAAATACCGAGCAGGAGATCTTGCTGTTGCCCATAACGGAAGTCTTGTCAATGCGGCCTATGAACGGGAACTGTTACATCAACAAGGCAGTATTTTTCAAACGGCAACAGATACAGAGGTCATCGCCCACTTGCTTGCCCGCTCGGCAAAACAGCATTTTAGCGAAGCGGCCCCTGAAGTGTTAAAAAAGATACAAGGATCGTTCGCTTTATTAATGATGACTGAAAAGCAATTGTTTGTCGCTCTGGATCGACATGGACTGCGACCGCTTTCATTAGGTAAACTAGGCGATGCGATTGTTGTCGCTTCAGAGACATGCGCCCTGAATGCGGTCGATGCCACTTATTGGCGTGATGTGGAGCCAGGTGAATGGTTATTAATTGATGAAGACGGTATTCAGACAGGGCGTTTTGCAGAGGCGGAGAAAAAGTCGTTATGCTCATTTGAACTCGTTTATTTTGCGCGGGCTGATAGTAAAATTGATGGGAAAAGTGTGTTGGCTGTTCGCAAAGAATTAGGACGGACTTTGGCCCGAGAAAGAGCGGCTGATGCGGATATGGTCGTTGCTGTCCCAGAATCGAGCGTGCCGGCAGCGCTTGGATACGCGGAACAATTGGGGATCCCCTATGAATTGGGATTGATTAAAAACCCTTATGTCGGACGTACTTTTATTGAACCGACGCAAGATTTGCGCGAACTGGCTGTCCGCTTAAAATTAAGCGCGGTCCGCGAAGTGATTGAAGGGAAGCGGATTGTGCTTGTCGATGATTCGATTGTGAGAGGAACGACGAGTAAACGGATCGTTGGGTTGTTGCGTGAAGCGGGAGCGAAAGAAGTGCATGTTCGGATTAGTTCGCCAATGGTAAAAGACCCTTGTTATTATGGAATTGATATGGCGGACAAAGAGGAATTGCTAGCCAACCGTTGGGCGGAAGAAGAAGCGATGGGCGCGTCAATCGGCGCGGATAGCTTAGCCTTTTTGAGCGAGCGGGGAATGTCAGATGTTTTAAACATCGGGTTGTCCGAAGGCTCTCATCATTGTTTGGCTTGTTTTAACGGTCAATATCCAACCCAGCTTTACTAAAAATGAAATGTTAAAAGGAGCCGCAGCAGCGACTCCTTTTTTTTACTTCCTATGATTCGTCTTCAAGCGTTTCTTCGTCTGTCTTTAGCTCATGGTCGGATGGCGTGTCGCCAAGTTCAACATTGGCCTCTTCCAGCATTTCCTCAAACGTTTTTGCATTTTTCGCTTCTTCTGGAAGAACAACTTTTTCTACTTGATTGTAGTCATACATGGTTCCTTCTTGCTTAATCTGCATTTTATCAATTGGTAAATCTTCATTCGCTAATTGACCCATTTCAAATGTAATTTCTTGCGATAGTTTTGTAGGTAGTTTTGATGTTTCATCGATCCACATCACGCCTGATAGCGACAAGTCACCCATTTCAGGAACGGATTCTAACTGGGCTCCAAGTTGCTCTTCAAATCCATCTGGTAATGATTGTCCAATCATCCCCATCAACTCTTGAAAGGAAGTGAACCGAGAACGATAGCCAATTTTTCGTGTTTGTGCGTCACCGAGCGCTTCCGTCCCTAAATCGCGGTAGAATACATTTTTATTATCGAGCAGGGCTTGGTTGACGCCGACACTGTCTTTTTGCATTTCCATTAATTGTTCAAACGTAAACGGCATCATTGTACCATCCATTTTGATCCAAGCCACTTCACCTGTTTCAGGGTCTGGCATTTGCATAAACATGCCTTCGGGCGTAATATATTGTTCTATTTTCATATCGGCCAATTCCTCAGGCAGTTCAATGCCGTCTAATTGTCCTAAATCAACAACTGTCGTCAGGTGAATTCCGTCTTCAACATGATACTCCATCTTTACGTCGGCATTCATCGACAGTTCATTTTGATTGTTCATTTCTGGAATGTTTTCCGAAAAGATCATTTTCATCTGTTGTTTTAAATCAGATCTAAATGATTTTTGTTGTAGTTGAACCTCGGCGGAATCGATCATCCATTGGTAAGCTCCCGGATCAGACTGAAGCGCTTGTTGAATCGCCTTTTTCGCTTCATCATCTGTCAATGTTTTGTTCTTAAACTGAATTCCGTATTCTTTATTAAAAATTTGCTCAGCTTGATTAATAGAAATGCCGAGCGTTTTGGATAAAATAATGTACGCTTCTTGTTTTGAAATCGGTTTGTTCGGTTGAAATGTTCCATCCGGATAGCCAACAATCACTTTTCGCTGTTGGAGAATGCCTACACTTTCCGCGTAAGGCGAGTCGGTCGTTACATCGCTAAGTAGGGTGATGTTTTGATTTGTCGCTGATAGGTCAAGTTGCTTCACAACGGCTTTGGCAAATTCACCTCTTGTGATTCCCGTATCTTGAGCAGAAGCGTTAACGCCACCTGCAAATAAACCTGTTACCATAACCGTAGAGAGCGATAAGGCCAAAAATCCTTTTCTAAAATTCAATCGTATCTCCCCTTTCACGTTGTATTGACGTTTAAAGGTTAGGGAAGTTTCGTGGAAATTTGCGTAAATATGAACGATGAAGCGAAGGTCCTAAGGAGTTGTAGGACCTTCGCAATCGGATGCGTCGATTTGATTTTGGACTGGCATGATGTTATCGGATGTAATGACTGTTTCTTTATTTGTTTGCGCGAGATGCATCGCATATTGAATCGGACGTTCAATGGATTTACGGTAAAGCTGCTTGTGTCCTAATGTTTTAAAAATTTCCCGACCGGGTTTTGGATTGACCTCAATCAGCCAAATTTTTCCACCCACGTCGATTCCTATGTCTAGGCCAAATTCTAGCATTGATCCGAAATATTGTTCGATCACCTGCACAACTTGCATCGCCAATTCCTGACATTCCTCGTAAATTAGCTCCGTCTTTTCAGGGCCGAAGCGGCTCAACATTAATTTTTTAAAAGGGAGGGGTTTCCCGCCGCCTTGTAAATTAGATGTTGGACTGCCAATCGGCCCGACCCGCGCGCCAAGTCCTGTCACTTGCCAATTGCCATGTTCGTCTTTTTGAATTAACAGTCTCGTATCGGAGACGCGTTGCGGCATGAGTGATAAATCGAGTCCTTGCTGGATCATGAACGGCCCATTACGAATCTTTTCTCGTTCTACCCAGTCTTTTAGACGGTTAAGCAAAGCGCGCTTAGAGCGGAAATGAGCGGATTTTTTCGTTAGATTTTTGGCGCGGCCGAGTAAATGAAAGCCGTCTTTTTTCTGTTCTATTTTAAGAATACTGCGTCCGCCGGTGCCATTGCCAGGCTTCAAGTAGACGATTCGAAATTGGTTTAACATTTCCGCAAGCTGATTCGGTGAGTATGCGACCGTTTTAGGGATCCAGCGTTGCAGAGATTCCTCTCTCGCAAAAAGTTGTGTCGCATTCCATTTGTTCGTGTAGGAGCTATTCGCGTACGTAAATAGTTCCTTCTGTTTGCGCAACTGCAAATAGCCGTCGACCCCTTTGCGGCAACGATCGATGACGACGTCAGGCCAAGGATACGTTTGCGTTTGCCATCTACCAACTGCAACAGGGGTAAACCCTCTAATGATTCTCTTTTCGAGATGAACATCCTGGTAAGCAAATACGTAAGCAGTCGCCCCTAACTTTTCAGCGGCTTGAATCAGTCTTCTTAAGTAACCTGGTTCTTCAAATCTAGCGCCTTCTCGCCAAGTTAAAATTCCAATAATCGGTTTTGTCATGAAGAAGACAGCTCCTTCAACTAAGCATTTTGTTTAGATTATGCAAAAACGGGCAAATGGTGAGGTATAATCTCAAGGTATAGAATATAGAAGGAAGGGCTTCGACTATGTTACATCAATTTACAATCAACGTTCGCTTACAGGACGTGGAAGCAATGATTGAAAAATTAAATGCGGCGGGAATTTATTATACGCATTATGAAACGCCGATTGCTGTCACGGTCACAGAATACGGCTATGACTTTTATGAACGAGATGAAGCGGAAATTGCCTTACATATTTATGCGGAAGAGGATGATGGGGCGGACTTGCCTGAATCGTATTTCGTCTTGATTCAACAGACGTTGATGATCGCGCGTGAGGCGATTGCTCACGCGCTGATGGACGAGCAAAGCTGGGAGTACGAAGCGGAAGAGATCGAGTTGGGTAACGGCTGGGTGATTGGTCTGCCCGCTGATGACATGGAACCATCAGAAACCGCTTTGAAAGGAGCGCAGTTAAAGAGAATTAACTTTGACCCACAAGGGGCATTTGGAACGGGGTTGCATGGGACGACCCAAGATTGTTTGCGGCTTATTTTAAAGCGGGATTTCACAGGGCAAAAGGTGGCCGATCTCGGAGCGGGTTCGGGCATTTTAAGCATTGCTGCTCGGTTGCGAGGCGCGGCTTCCGTGTTAGCGGTTGATATTGAATCGGTTCGGGAGCAAATCTTGTACAATGCCGCGTTGAATGGAATGGACGAGATCGAGGTGATTCAACAAGACATATTGGGTAAAGACGCCACTTTTTCGGTGGATGGCTTTGATTGTTTGTTCATTAATATTGGCGGGGAAGAAACGCTGCAATTTATTGAACATCAGCGGGTTCTGAATCATACGCGGGTAAATTTTTTGATCTCGGGCTTAGTTGATTGGAGCGCGGACAAAACGCTTGCGCCTTTTCTACAGGCTAATTATCGGATTGAAGAACGACTGCGGAGCGATGAATGGGTGACGGTTTATTTGACAAGGTAGGGGGAGTGTGAGCCCATCCCGCTACACAGTAGGCGAGGAACCATACAAAAGCGTTTGCTGTGGCGTATCCTGTTAACGAGTATGAACAAACAGGAGGGCTGTGTGTGAAGCGAAAAACTTTTATACGATATGTCAACAACAATCCTGAGTTAAAACAATGGCTCGTCGAAAATGAAGAGTGGGTTGCTGCCAACCCGAAAGCCATGAAACAACTGATTGATCGTTGGTACGCCATGTCTATGAAGCGAGGCGGGAATCGCACCCGTCTACGGCGCGCAGGGATTGGCTTGAATAAAAAGATACAATTGCCGAAGATGGATCTCGATATGATTTCGAATGCGACACAACAATTAACGAGAACGTTGGACATGTTTGAAAATATGAAAAATATTGTTGGCCTGTTCGGGCTAAGGTAAATTCAACGGGTGACAGATAGCGGCGATTTATGACTATCATCACCCGTTTTTTGTTTGAGTCAAGAGGCTGAGAAGTTCGCTCAGACGAAAATACTTAGCTATAATAAAAGGACAAAGTAAAATGGGGTGAACGAAGTGAGCGGGATCGTTGGATATGTCGGTACGCGAAATGCGCAGCAGATATTGTTAGATGGACTAGATCAATTAGACTATCGGGGCTATGATTCTGCGGGCATTTTAATTTCTGACGGAGAGCGTCTCGGATGGAGAAGAGCGACGGGACGAATTAAACAATTGCGCGATCTGTTGCTTCGAGAACCTCTCCAACAAGGAACAATTGGAATGGGTCATACGCGGTGGGCAACGCATGGAGCGCCGACGGACAACAACTCACATCCACTGACAGGGTGTGACGAACGATTCTTTGTCGTTCATAACGGAATCATTGAAAATTATATGGAATTAAAGCGAGAACTAGAGAAGCAGGGGCACCAATTTACGACCGAAACGGATACGGAAGTGATTCCGCATCTACTGGAAACGCGTGATACAGGCGATCTAGAAGAAACCGTAAGGGTGATCTTACCCCTGTTACGAGGATCTTTCGCGCTGGCTATTATGTCCAGCGAACAACCCAATACCATTATCGCTGTTTCGCAAGATAATCCGCTCGTGATCGGTTTTGGCAGAGGTGAGGCTTTTTTGGCTTCTGATATTCCCGCGCTCATCCCGCATACAAAGGAAATTTACCCAATCAAAAACGGTGAAATGGCTATTTTGTCCGATACGAAAGTCAAAGTTCGCGGGCTCGATGGCGAGGCGCTAGAAGCGCGGCCAACAGTAATTGAGTGGGAGCGGCAAGATGTGATGAGAAACGATTATCCTCACTATATGTTGAAAGAGATCTTTGAACAACCGAGAGTGATCGAAGCGCTTCTGCAAGTTCATTTAGATGAGGCGGAAGTTTATCTCCCAAAACTAGCGGAAATTTGGGAGAAAGAGCCTGATTTTAGTGTGGAGCGCATTTTCATCGTTGGCAGCGGGTCATCGAATCACGCGGGGTTGATCGGGAAAAAGATGATGGATCGCTGGCTTGGGATTCCAATTGATGCTTGCTCTTCATCTGAGTTTTTAGACGATCATCCTCCTTTAGGACCTGGTCATCTCGTCATTTTACTTAGTCAATCGGGTGAAACAGCGGATACATTGTCCGTATTGCGAACGGCAAAACAGCATGATTGCAAAGTGTATGCGATTACCAATACGAGAGGCGGCACGATTGCTCGCCAAGCCGATCAAATTTTGTATATGAAGGCGGGGCCAGAGTTAGCGATCGCTTCTACAAAGGCGTACACGACCCAGCTAACCTGCCTAGCGCTGCTCACGATCGGACTGGCTGAACGATTAAAGGTTGGGATTGATGTGGAAGAAATGACAGAATTGTTTGCCGCATTACGCCGATTACCTGTTGATGTTGAGTCGACGCTGATCATGACCCAAGATGCGATTGACCAATTCGCTGAAGTCGTCTTTGACCAAGAACATCTTTTTGTCATCGGGCGCGGACTTGATTACGTACTGGCTTTGGAAGCGGCTCTTAAGTTGCAAGAAATATCCTATCTCCACGCCGATGCTTACCAAGCGGGCGAGTTGAAACACGGCACAATGGCGTTAATTACACCAGGCATGCCAATCATTGCCCTAGCAACCCAACAAGACGTCTTTTCGAAAATGGTCAACAATATTAAAGAAGTGAAGGCGAGGGGAGCGTTTGTGATGGGTATTACGGCGATTGGCGATCATCAGATTTCGGAAGACGCCGATCAAGTGCTGTATATTCCCGAAACCCATCCGTGGTTGATGCCGATTCTAGCGGCGATTCCGCTGCAATTGCTTGCCTACTACTCTGGCGTTGTGCGCGATCTCGATGTTGACCGTCCCAGAAATCTAGCAAAAAGTATGACGGTAGAATAAAGGAGGTAGAGACGTATTTTAAAAAGTAAAAAGGCGCGCTTGGCGATCCTGGTGATTTGTTCAATTTTGCTTTTTCGTCTCGCTTTGGTTGAAGGTATTTATCATCCGATTTTTTTCTATCCAATCGTAATACTGATCATTGGCGCTGCTGTATACCGAGTCATACGGGAAGAAGAGTTTGAATTGCGCTTTTATGAACGATGGAAAAAGGCCAGAGAACAAGGGTACTGGACGAATGTTATACGCGAAGGCGTCAAATCGTTCGTTAAGTTGGGGTGTTTGGTCGGGTTTGGGCAGTTTTTTGGGAATGGTCTTAGTCCAAGGGTAATTGTTAGTTCGATTTCTGGTTTGGCGCTGGTGTTCATCATATTGTTTTTAGGCGCGTTAAGTTATGGGATTGGGCTCATTTCCTGGCATGAAAACAACAAGCGTTTTGATCGAATTGAAGATCGAATCAGCAATTCAGTTTAGTCTATAGAGCAAGCGTGGAAAGCGAATTCGTTTTTCGCGCTTGTTTTTTTATTGTTCATATAAAAAATATTCCAATTTTTAAATCAAGTTTTGAAAATTGTTACTTAAGCGCTATACTTGGAGTTCATAGCATTAAATGGTTAAATACAACTACGAATGGTTAAGAGGTAATTTGGATGAGTGTATTTAAATTTAAAAGTATTCGAATGAGGTTGATTGCAGGATTTTCAATTGTTTTAATGTTGAATGTTTGCTTTGGAATTTTTAACTATTGGACGATTAGCAATAATAATAAATTATCTGAGGAGATTAAAGAAACTGACCTTCCACTTTTAATAGTAAGTAATCAACTGGAGTCATCATTGGCTAACCGAATCGGAGTCATCCGCGGTTATCTTCTATCCGGTGATCCGTTCTATAAAGATTTATTTGATCGTTATACAAAGGAAACAATTCCATATGCTGAACTTGCCTTAGGGATTGGGGATTCAGCCAAAATAAAAGAATTAGACGAACGTTCACAGCAATGGGAGTCCTTCATTGTAGAGCAAGTGTTTGGGGAATATGATAGGGGAAATCATGAAGGCGCTATTGAGAATTTACTGCGAGCAAACGATGATTTTTCTACCTTAATTACGGAGTATCAGGAAATGGGACAAGCAAATGAATCAGTCATAATTGAAAAAGAAGAGAGCGTTGTGGCTCAAGGGAAACTATCGCTATGGATTACAATAGGAGTTACACTGCTCGTGGTGATTATAGGCGCGGTGATCGCCAATATTAGTTCAAGATCAATATCTCATCCCATTTACGCAGTTATGGAACGCATGAAACGAATGGCGAGCGGGGATTTAAGTTTGACGCCTCTAGAAAGTCACACGAAGGATGAGGTTGGACAACTTGTTCATGCGATCAACGAGATGAGCGAACAAATGCGCGAAATACTAAATCAAATACAAGCAGCAGCTTATACTGTATCTCATCATAGTGTGGATTTATCTACATCTGCGAATGAAGTTAAAACGGGTTCGGAACAGGTAGCTTCAACGATGCAGGAACTGGCGTTTGGAGCGGATGCGCAGGCGGATCATAGCTGTGACTTATCCGACGCGATGCAAACCTTTGTAACAGAAGTTGAAATTGTCAATAAAAACGGAGCATACATAGGAAATAAGTCTGTAGACGTCATTCATGCAACGAACGAAGGCAGTCAATTAATGGACTCTTCTAAACGACAAATGCAGAAAATAGATCAAATTGTTTTGAACGCCGTTCAACAATTTCAAGGTTTAGCAAAGCAAACACAAGAAATATCGAAGCTTGTATCTGTTATTCAAGATATTGCCAATCAAACGAATCTCCTTGCTTTAAACGCGGCGATTGAAGCTGCGAGGGCGGGTGAACATGGAAAAGGTTTTGCGGTTGTCGCTAATGAAGTTAGACAACTTTCCGAAGGAGTATCTAATTCTGTAACTGACATTACAAATATTGTTGTTGATATCCAGACTGAATCGGAAATTGTAACAACATCGTTGCAAAATGGGTATAAAGAAATTGTAGATGGCTCAAGTCAAATCGAGGAAACAGGCGCAAAATTTAATGCGATCGAGGAAGCTGTAACGGAGATGGCAGACCATATCAGAACCATGTCTGAAAACCTAGCGAGCATTGCTTCAAGAAGTAAGGAAATGAATCGCTCCATTGAAGAGATTGCCGCAATTTCAGAGCAGTCTGCTACAGGAATAGAGCAAACGTCCGCATCCTCGCAAGAGGCTAGCGCGATGATGGAAGATATCGTTGGTAGGTCAACTGATTTGGCTATAATTGCTGACAATTTAAACAAACTCACGAGTCGGTTTAAACTTTAAACTTTTAAAAAAGATAACAAAGCCATGTTCTTCTGACAAGAATTTGGCTTTGTTTGTGTTAACAACAAGTGTGAGGACTGCTTTAGAATGAATACATGAGTGTTTGAATATTGCGTTCACGTTCATATGCCTAAAAGGTGGAAGCAAATAAATCTTGGGCCGAGGCAATTATATCGCGCCGCCAGTCCTCCATAAAGTTGAAAAGTCATTCCCCTGGAAATATTTACAAAAAAGTTAAGAGTATAGTTATTATCAAACTTTTTTTCATAAAAGAATGAAGAAGATCGCCCGTATATTACCTAAACAAGATAACTAGACGTCAAGCCGCGATTAATCACAACCGCCCCCGCCGTCACCTCCGCCACTACAATCTGAACCGCCGTCGGATGAGAACCAGCCCCCGCTTGATCCATTAGTATCATAATCGGAACTGTATCGATTCGAGTTTCTGCTGACTTTTGGTTTATTGGGGAAACGACTGATGAACCAAATGAGCGCGCCTACTCCTGTCACAAATAAAAATGTTGACCACACGGCTCTAACCTCCTTTAATGTTTACTAATAGTAAAACTATAGTTCCTAAATTTACTTTTGACAACTAAATCCGCGTTTTTAGGACGCGATTAAAAACATAGTATAATGAATAAAAAGAAAATGAAAAGAGGGGATCTGGTTGTATTTCCCATCAAAAAAAGATGTGTGGCTTGCTTTTGTTCTTTGGGGATCTAATGTATTTTGCGTAATCCCGCTTATCATTGAATGGAACCTTTATGTTTTTCTTATCGTGATGCCGATTGTTGGCTTTATATGTTGGATTTGGTTTTCAACGGGCTATACGATTGATGGTGATCAACTAATTGTTCAGTCTGGACCGATTAAAAAGAGTGTGGATATTAAGAGTATTAGGAAAATCCGAGAAACTAAAAATCCGTTATCAGCCCCGGCTTTATCGCTAGATCGACTAGAAATTATTTATGGACGTTTTGGGGATCTTGCGCTCGTTTCGCCCCAAGATAAACAGCGTTTTATTGAGCTGTTGCAAAATATTCAACCGCAGATTGAGGTCGAATTAAAAAAGAAATGAGCGCCCGTTTTCGTTGAAAAGTGGCGCAAATGGTCATTCATTCACTGAATGGTGAGAGATCCTTTGATTAAAGGGAATAATACGTTCGAGGTGAAACGGATGAACAGGTTATTTAGGATAATGTCGATGGTTCTGCTCGTTTGCTGCTTTTTCGGAGGTGGACAAGTCGATGCAGAAAACACGCTTAAAGCTGCTTTCGTTCGTGACGGTCATTTGTGGATCAAACAGGGGGAGCAGGAGACTCAAATCACAAAGGAGGGTTTTGTTTGGTCACCTGTTTGGTCGCGCGATGGGAAATGGATTGCCTACCTTAAAAGCGCGGAGGAATTTGGCGAAGGGATTGTATGGGTTTACAATTCGGAGACGGAAAAAAACTTTAACTTGAACTATCAGGGCGAAAATCTCCAATGGGCCCCACATAAAAATCTACTCGCTTTCCAACCGCAACTGGGGATTAATGTAACGGAGTTACAGGGAGATGAACCAGGAAAAACGGCAGATGTCGCTCGAGGCGTAAACAACTTTTCTTGGCTGCCTGATGGGAAGGGCTTTCTAGCTTCAGCAGACGCAAATCTTTTGCCAGATGGTTGGACAAACCCAATCCTTTATAAAATCAAGCTAGAAAAAGACCTTCAACCCAGCGAAGAATTCGCGAATGCAACACGCTATTTTACGATTCCAAGCCCGTTAAAAAAGGGGGGCATCACGTTGCCCGCAATCGGGACCTCCAAGTTTGCATGGTCTCCTGATCAAAAATGGATTGCTTTTCTCGTTAGTCCAACGGCGTCTTGGTCGATGGACAGCAACCTGTTGTGTGTTTTATCAGCAGATGGAAAGACGTTTGAGGTCTTGGATGAGATGGCGGCGGGGTTTCCATTTTCTTGGGCGCCTACAAAAAGTAAATTGGGATACATCGAAGGAGAAGGCAGGATCGTTTTTGGGTTTAGAGATAAAAATCTGAAAGTACAAGAATTCACTGTTGCAAAGTCGCTTGAGTTGACCCCGGATAGAATGGTTGATCTCGCTTTTGCTTGGAAAAATAATAACCACGTAATTGTGTCTCGCGCGTCGGAACGCGACTGGTCTAATCAACCATCTGAACGAGTATTCCCTCAGCTATTTCAAATTGATCTTCATAATAAGGAGCAGAAGCAGCTCAGTTTTCCGCCGAATGGGTACGGTGATTTTAACCCCGAGTTTCTTGAAAGTAGTCAAAAGCTAACCTGGACCCGATCAAACTGGGAAACAAACGATATATGGATCTCCGCAACAGATGGAACATCAGCGAGAAAGTGGATTCAAAATGTAAGTGATCAATCATCGATCAGTTGGTTTGAAACGAGATAGACTTCATTTGGGAACTAACTGTAAAAAAATAAGATTACGAATATGAGTGTTGTGTATTAATCATTGTGGACAAGCCCTCGGAAAGTTTCGAGGGCTTAATGTATTTAGTTTCATAAGAAAACCAATTCCAAATAATTCATCCTTGTATAATATACATATTCTCAACATCCAAACAGGGAG
Source organism: Ammoniphilus oxalaticus (assembly GCF_003609605.1). Classification (NCBI taxonomy): domain Bacteria; kingdom Bacillati; phylum Bacillota; class Bacilli; order Caryophanales; family Paenibacillaceae; genus Ammoniphilus; species Ammoniphilus oxalaticus. The sequence continues at coordinate 645,766 of NZ_MCHY01000008.1, forward strand.
TTTCATATCTATCCAAATTTCGATAGAATGAAAGAAGATAGGAGGAGTGATTGTTGTTTAACCGTCACAGTAGAAAACTTATCGTAAGCGCGCTTGTGATTGCCTTGTTGGTCGGTCTTTATGTAACAAACAAGGAACAGCCTTTGTATGGGAATGATCATGACTCGATCGCCCAGGTGATTCAATCAATTGAAGGTTACCAAGGCATTATTGAAATCATTCATATTGAGGATATAGCGGATGAACGGTATGTGGCTTTTCTAACGAATAACATCCCTGCTTATATTCAGTTTGAAAAAGATAAAGACGGGAACTATTTGTGGAGACATATTGAAAAAAGAGAGGATTCATTTGCCTCCTTTATTATTCCTACATGGATTGAGAAGCCGCCTAAACTACTAATTGTCGCCAATTTAGATAATGATATTGCGGCGATTGAGGTACAGGTGAATGAGCATGTGATGAAGCGGGATATCCCTGTCAATCAGCTTTTTGCTACTGTCATCGATCTACCGAAAGCAGATGGAGGGTCCTACAAATTTGAATACAACTATTTTGATCAAAACGGAGATCCAATTCGTAAAGAATAGTGAGGTTTAAACAATCATGCAAGGCTTTTTTATACGGAAGGAACAAGAATTGGGCGTTGCTTTAAACGAGGCGCAAAAACAAGCTGTCGCCCATACAGATGGGGCGCTATTGTTGCTGGCGGCTCCAGGATCCGGGAAAACAACGACGTTAATCATGAGAATCGGCTATCTGATTGAGGAAAAAGGGGTCCAACCATCACGAATTAAAGCGGTGACGTTCAGTCGAGCGGCGGCAGCTGATATGCAAGAACGCTATAGACGTTTTTTTCCGCAACTCCCGCTCATCGATTTTTCAACGATTCATAGTTTGGCTTATGAGGTAACGCGGGATTATTTGAAAAAGCAAGGTGTTGGCTATCAGATTATTGAAGGAAATGTAGGGGGAACGGGACAAGGCCACCCGCGATTGCATAAGCGGATCATTTTGCGTAAATTGTTTCAGAAAATTGTTGGTGAGTCAATTACAGATGATCAGTTGGATGAGCTGACGACGTATATTAGTTACGTGAAAAACAAACTAATCCCAAGGGACAAGTGGGCGGAAGTAAAGATTGACGTTCCAAAAGCGGAACGCATTTTACGGGGTTATGAAGCGTTTAAAAGAAAAGACGCCAAGCGATTATTGTTAGATTACGATGATATGTTAACGCTGGCCAATCACATTTTTGATTCGGATGAACAATTGCTGGGCAGCTATCAACAACGTTTCGACTATGTTTTAACCGACGAAAGTCAGGATACGTCGCTTGTTCAACATGCGATTATTGAAAAGTTAATAAGACCCCATGGAAATTTATGTGTCGTAGCAGACGATGATCAGAGTATTTATAGTTGGCGCGGAGCCGAACCCGCTTACTTGCTTCAATTCAAAGAGTTTTATCCCGATGCGACGATTCTATATATGGAACAAAACTACCGTTCATCCAAACAAATCGTCGATGTTGCCAATCAATTTATCCAACGGAACCGTCAGCGCTACAATAAAAAGATGTTCACGGAAAACCCTGCGCGAGAACCGATTCAAATCCAATCATTTGTCGATCATCGACAGCAAACAACTTACCTCGTAGAACACATTAAACAACACGGTCAGTTCTCTGATGTGGCGGTGCTGTACCGAAATCATTCGTCATCCATTGCCCTTATGAATCAGTTTGACCGAGCGGGAATCCCATTTTATATGAAGGACGCGGACAACCGCTTTTTTTCACACTGGATTGTAGAGGACATCTTGAATTTTATGCGGATGACATTTACAGATAAACGCGTCGATATTTTAGAGAAAATCCATCTCAAATTTAACGGTTATATAAGTAAGCGGCAAATGGAAGCGTTGAAGGATATCAATAACGATAAGTCTGTTTTTGATAACTTGTTGCGTTATTTTCAAATGCCAGATTATCAGATTAAACGATTGAAAGCGTCTAAAAATGCGTTTCAACAAATGAAAGGGATGCCGCCGCTTCAGGCAATTCATGTCATTCGGGGAAAGCTTGGTTATGAGAAAGCATTGGAAAGAATGTGTGAACACCTTGGTTTTAATCAAGACTACCTATTTGGAATTTTGAACACGTTAGAACAGATCGCCACTACGTTGCCTTCCATGGAAGCATTCGCCCAGCGCTTAACGTATTTGGAGACGGAATTGAAGCGAGCGCAAAAGAGGAAAGATCAGAATGTCGTTACCTTTTCTACGCTTCATAGCGCTAAAGGACTGGAGTTTGAACAGGTGTATATGATTGATTTACTCGACGGCATCCTGCCTTCGGCAAGCGATCAGGGCGACGCTGCCCTTATGGAAGAAGCGGCGCGTTTATTTTATGTAGGGATGACGCGGGCGAAAACACGCCTCCAGCTGCTCAGTTATCAACAGATTGGTCATGATAAGACGGCTGAATCGTCTTTTGTAACAGTAGTTAAAGAGATGATCAATCGTTCGGAACAAAGACCGAATAAAGAACAACGAATGCTGAATCCGAATGCAATCCAAGATCGCCAGCAACTATTCCACGGCGCAGTCGTTAAGCATCATATTTTTGGAAACGGTTCAATTTTGCGGGTGACCGATGAGCAAGTGCATATTCAATTTCAAGACACGGAGAAAGTGTTATCAATTAACACTTGTTTAAAGAGAGGTCTTTTAGAACCCGTATAGCTGTTGAGGGTCGAACGCAAACCGTTCGACCCTGTATAAAGTGTATACCTATTTGATTGCGCTGCCTCCAAAAATAAAGCGGTGTTGCCAATGAGTACCTGCGATTTGGTCGACGCGCACCCCACCTGATTGATTGGAGTAGGTGTGTAACATCTTTCCGTTCCCTAGGTAAATCGAGACGTGAGTAATTCTTTGATTAAACTTGTTGGTACCGGTGTAAGAACTCGCTTTTGGGCCGCGGTAGGACATAAAGAACATCAAGTCCCCTGGTTTTAAGCTTGTTAGTTGTGTCGTTGTTTTTCCGATTTTTTTTACGTAGTTTGCCTGGGTTCTAGAGTTCGTTGTTATGTCCACGCCCGCTCCATTTAGGAATGCTCTACGTGTAAAGTCGGAGCAATCAAGTGTGCGCGCGCTGTTTCGGTTGGAGCCAAACTCATAAGGAGTTCCTAAGTACTTCAAGCCGGCTTGAAGTACTTTTTGGCTAGTAGACGTTTGTGTTTGGGATGTTTGGGCCTTGGCTTGTCCCTGAAAAGGTGAGATGAAGCCTAAACCAATTGTCGTGACCGCAAACATAACGGCCATTTTTTTTCTAATATACACGTGTAAAAATGCCTCCTTTTTGTTTGCCTACGAGGTTAGTTGCCGGGTGCGGATTGAAGGAAGACAACCCTACGCAATTGCGATTAACCCCAAACATTGAGCTGTTTTTCGCGCTCAGTGTCATTAAAAATCCCCCGCGTTCCTAGAAAGTTAATATGGGAACTTTCGGCTATTTAAAACGATAGCATACAAATTAGGGTAAAGTTAATGCCAAAAACTTGGGCGTTTTGCCCAAAAAAGCCAAACTGTAATTCTCTATAAATTAAGAATATGAACAAGCTGGATGACTACTCGTTTGTCTAGGAAAATAGACAAACGCCTAAATTCAACAAGATAGGCGATCGCCCAAACCGATAGGCAGACGGTTACATATGATACATCAACAAAGCAAAAAGGAGAGATGTATTGTATGAGTTCTTTTGGCGGATGGTTTGAAGATAACGATTTCTTAGTGATTTTGGTGTTGTTCATTTTATTAGTGATTATCTTTGCGGGTTTTGACCGTTAATACAGATCGTAAGGATCTGTAACAAAAATAAACAAGCAAAAGGCGGATACCGATAAATGGCTTCCGCCCTTTTGCGTTTAAAAATGCGACTCTTCTACTAAAAGGTTAGGAAATTATTCCTTTTATTCTACTATATTGTTACAAAAATCGAATCTTTCATAGTATAATAGAGTATGGTTGACAAACTTTTGCTGATAGAATGAGGGGGTTAGGGAAATCTGATGAAAAAGATTGCGGGACTACTTTTATCCACCTTTTTAATTGCTGGCGTAGCCCAGGCAAATCCGAATACATATATCGTTAAACAGGGCGACACCCTGTATGAGATCGCTCGTCAACATTCTGCTTCAGTGGAGCAAATTAAACAATGGAACGGCCTGGCGACAGATCAGATCCGGATTGGTCAGCCACTCGCTCTCGCTCAAGGGGCTACCCTCGCTAATGCTGGTCAAACGGCTGTAGGATCGAATCGCGTGTCCAGTGGTCAAGCGAAGGCTACGATTCAGGCAGATCGTTTGAATGTGAGAGAGAAGGGTGATTTGTCGGGTCAGGTGATAGGTAGCTTTAGTCGCGGCGTCGTTGTCGATGTGCTGCAAAGGGGACCGCAATGGTCTTTGGTGGAAAGCGGCGGGTTAAAAGGCTATGTTTCCAATGATTTTTTGCAAGCAGGAGCCGGGACTTCCGTGACGACAGTTTCACGATCAGGCAACCCGTTTGAAAGTCGTCTGCAGAATGTTGTAAGGCCTTTGGTAGGAACCCCTTATAAATTAGGTGGGACAAGCCCTGCCGGATTTGATTGCAGCGGTTTTACAGCGCATGTGATGGGGCAGTTTGGCGTAAAGTTACCGCGTATCTCGGAAGACCAGTTTCATGTTGGTGTCGCAGTCGATCGGGCAAATCTGCAACCAGGCGACCTTTTGTTTTTTGATTCCTACGGTAGCGGCAAGATTACGCACGTAGGTATTTATGTAGGAAATAACCGGATTGCGCATGCCGCGTCACGCAGTGTTTCTATTGATGATGCGACCTGGTATTTTAACAATTACCGCTATTATGGGGCAAAGCGTGTATTGCGCTAATAATGAGCATACATATGTAGTTGATAGTAGTAGATGTCAAGTGGAAAATAGTTGCCGATGCTTGCGTGGCATGTTTTTTGTATAATAAAAGCAAGCTAAATCATTCAGATGTTTAGCGTTGAGAGATAATCTTGGCTGTTCCTGGGGGAACAGTCTTTTTTTATTTAAGCTGTCGACCTAAATTTATAGATTCGAGCAAATGGGAAGATAATCCGAACGCACTTTTACCAAGATACAGGGAAAGGTTTATCAGATGCTGTTTCGTTCGTTTAAATCAGCAAAAAAGATTGAAGAAGGGTAGCGCTTGTTGTAAAGTAAAAGTAAAGTTTTACATGAGGCGATTGGAGCGCCGAGAGCCTGAAATATAATTATACGGAAGAGAAATGAATCAGGGTTCACAATAAAACTTATGTAGGGAAGGAAACAAGGGATGAAGAGAGCTGGGATTATTGGAATTGGTCATTACGTGCCGGAAACGGTTGTTACAAATAAAGATCTAGAAGAAAAGTTAGATACGAGCGACGAATGGATTACGACACGAACTGGAATCCGCGAGCGAAGAATTGCATCGGATGAAATGGATACGTCGGACTTAGCTACGCAAGCCGCTTTAGCCGCGATCGAGAATGCGGGAATCGGAGTAGAGGAAATCGATCTGATTTTAGTCGCCACTTCTACAGCCGATTATCATGGATTCCCATCTGTCGCTTGCTTAGTGCAAAACAAGTTAAAAGCGAAAACAGTCGGAGCAATGGACGTGAGCGCCGCTTGCTCAGGTTTTATTTATGCGATGGTCATGGCAAAGCAGTTTATTGAAACAGGCGCAAACCAACGTGTGTTAGTCATCGGAGCGGAAAAAATGTCGAAGATGGTGGACTGGTCTGATCGAAATACCGCTGTGTTATTTGGTGATGGCGCAGGAGCAGTCATTCTCGGGCCAGTTTCAGAAGACAGAGGGATCTTATCCTATGAGATGGGGGCCGATGGCAGCGGCGCGGATGAACTATTCGTCGATGATTATTTGCAAATGAATGGTCGTGAAGTGTTTAAATTTGCGGTGCGTCAAATGCCGGACACGATTCAACGGGTTGTGGATCAAGCGGGCTTAACGGTCAGCGAAGTCGATTTCCTAATTCCGCACCAAGCGAATACGCGCATTATTCAATCTGCGGCGGATAAGCTGGGCATCCCTGAACAAAAAGTTTCGGTGACTGTTGATAAATATGGGAATACTTCCTCGGCATCGATTCCCTTATCCTTAGTTCAAGAGGTCCAACTCGGTAAGATTGAGGATGGAGACCTACTTGTGTTGGTTGGGTTTGGGGCGGGCTTAACTTGGGCTTCGCTCACGCTACGCTGGGGTAAATAAAGATGAAAGAGGGGTTGATCAGTGCCTGTGTTCGCGCTGCTGCAGCCCCTTCTCATTTTCATACATATTGGGATTTATAGGTCCGCCGGATTCTATATCCTACATCGTTATTTTCTTTTGCCTAATCGGTCCATAGAATAAGATAAAACAAGCTAAGGAGTGGAGTGAATTGGAACAAGCGCTCATTATTGGGGCAGGTCCTTGTGGTCTTTCCGCTGCGGTCGAGTTGAAAAAAAGGGGAATTGATCCGTTAATCATTGAAAAAGGGTGTATCGTTAATTCGATTTTTCACTATCCGACCCAAATGCAGTTCTTTACAACGCCTGAATTACTGGAAATCGGGGAAATTCCGTTTATGACCGCGCATGAAAAACCTTCACGGGCGGAGGCATTAAATTATTATCGTGAAGTAGCCAACCGCGGGGAACTTCGCATTCGAAATTATGAGCAAGTGGAACGTGTAGAGCGGGGCGATGGATACTTTAAGGTAAGTTCTGTCGACCGCTTTCAGACGAAACATGAATATCAAGCGCGTTTTGTGATTGTAGCCACGGGTTATTTTGATAATCCGAATCGACTGGGTGTGCCTGGTGAAGAGTTGCCTAAAGTGACGAATTACTTCAAAGAAGCCCATCCGTATCAAGGAATGAAGGTGGCGATTATTGGCGGCAAAAATTCCGCGGTTGAAGCGGCGATGCAGCTTGTCAGAGTGGGCGCTGAGGTGACTCTCATTTATCGCAGGGAGGCATTTACTTCAAGTGTGAAACCATGGATTCGTCCGTTAATTGACAGTATGATTGAAAAAGGCCTAGTTCAGGTTCATTGGAATTCACATGTTACGGAAATTAAGGAGCGGTCGATTGTCGTGGACATCGGGGGGCGACAAGAGAAGATTGACAATGATGCGGTGCTGGCAATGATTGGTTTTCATCCTGATCGGAAGCTATTGTTTTCGATGGGGATCGAACTGTCTGAAGAAACAGGGGCGCCTGTCCATAATCCCGCTACAATGGAAACGAACGCGCCCGGTATTTATATTGCGGGAGTTATCGCCGCGGGTAATAATGCTAATGAAATTTTTATTGAAAATGGTAGATTCCATGGCGGTGTCATCGCCGAGCACATTAAAAATAGAATAAGTTAAAAAAGCCGAAATTGTTTCGGCTTTTTTTCATGAAGAGAGGGACAAGTTCATATAGATAGAGAGAGCGAGATGGAAAGGGGAAAGGCGTAAGTTGTTAAAGTACACGACAGGTTTATTGTTCATTTTTATTTTTATATTATCAGGTTGCGGGAGTCAACTTACCGATGAAAACGATCGGAACAAGGGACAACATGCTGAACAGGATCAGTTATTCGTAAAGGTTTTAGAAACAAAAACTGCGGTCGTTTTGCAGTTGTCAGAAGAGCTTGAAGAGCAGTTGCAGGCGATGCAGAGTGAGGATGAGTGGCATGAGGCTACGGAACATATGAAGCAGGTTCAACAAGATATTTTGTTCCATTGGAACGAATTACATAACGACTATCGACCGCAACATCAGACATTGCGAAAGGCAAAAGAAGATCTAAAGGCAATATTGACAGACTATCGTGATGGATTATCGTTAGAAATAAGTGGGATGGATACAGCGGATGCTATGGAAATGAAATTAGGCTTCCAAAAAACGACGAAAGCTCGCGAGAAAATGCGACAATTTAAAGAACAACTAGCAGAGTCTCGTTAAGCGGCCTCAATCGATTGGTTTAGCCAAAAGGAGGGATGGCTCCTCCTTTTTATGGAAACCACGTGTTTGTCATCGCGTTTCATTTATCTTGATTAAAAAGCGGCGCCTAATAGTATGATCGCGAGTATCATCATCCCGAAAGAACCGAGGAGTATGTTAACAATCTGGGTGTTAATCGTATCTTTCATCATTTGTACGGGAGAACGGGATAAGGATCCGCAGGACTGACATACTCCAGAATGAGTTTGTTTACCTGTATCGCAAATTTTACAACTCATATTGATTCTCCTTCATGTTACGTTTCAAACGTATTATATTTTATACAATTTAAAAAGGAATCGCAAATCATTTCTCTATAAAATAAAAATTACCCGTCAACGATGTTAACGGACGGTTGGTTGCATAACGGTTAAGGCGGTTTGCGCCGTGTCTAAATTCACCGTCGCTCCGATTGGAATCGCCGCTTTGTAATAACTATGGGCGGTTTGCAGATTCGTTATGGTCGGTTTGTTAAGCGGGAGAATGAATTCATCGACTAAGTCCTGGAACGATTTTCCATAGGCAGGCGGACACTGTGAGCATTGTCCAATCACGATCCCAAGGCAATCTCTAAATTTGCCCGCTTGAGCTAGTTGATTAAAGTATCGATAAACTGTATTAATGGGTTCATGGACTTCTTCAAGGAGCAAGATCTTTCCTCTTGTATTTATCTCATAAGGAGTTCCCAGTCCAGTTACGAGCGAAGTAAGATTACCGCCGACGATGGGCCCCGTTACATTTCCCGCATTAAAGCTCTGCAAAGGCGGGACGTCTGGGGGATTTTCAATGGGCCTCATTGGAGAAACAACAGATGTTGCCGCAAAAAATTGATCAAAATTGTACGGAGGAGTGTCAGGTTTAAAGTCAATCAATAGCAAACTTTGAAAAGTGATCAAATTCGCGTTTTGGTATAACATGTTCAGTAAAATAGAAATATCGCTGTATCCTGAAACAATCTTCGGGTTACGGCTAATGATTGTTCGATCTAAATAAGGAAAGATAGAGGAAACACCCACCCCACCGCGTGTAGGAAGGATCATCTTCACTTCGGGATTTTGAAACATATCCATCAAGTCTTCTGCGCGCTGGCGGTCCGAGCTTGCTAAATATCCCTGCCATTCATACACGTACTTCCCGAGTTCAATGCGAAAGCCCATGTTTTCTAACGTTTGAATTCTTGCATTAATCGTGTCAGCCGCCAGGGGGCTGCCTAAGGTGACAATTCCGATCGTATCGCCACGTTGCAAACGAGGGGGTCTGATGGCCACAGTTGTCTCCTCCTTCTATTATACAATGAATAGGCATTTAGTCTCTACCTTTTATTAATATGTAAAAAGACTTCCTTAAAGAACTAAAGGAAGTCTCATTCGCCGATTACTTAAATTTCTTTTTTACTTTCTCCTGGACCTTTTCAATCTTTTTATTATTTAAATTTACTCCTAACGATTTGCCTACTTTTTTAATCAAAGACTTCAGCTTCTTGTCGCTTTTCATGTCCTCCGGAGAAAAACCTTTGGCCAGCGATTTGATTTTGTCAAAGTCCCAATTTTGATTCGTCTTTTCATTGATCTTTTTTAACATACCCTTGGCGTCTTTCTTATCCAATTGCTCCACTCTCCCTATATTCTAGTGATTTAGACCAGCAATATAGTATATTAGCGAGGGAGGCAAGTTGCTTATGCGTATAACCATAGGAGTTAGAAGCCTATCAAATTATGCGGCTTAAAAAGGAGGATTAGTAGGCTCGCTTCTTGATCAATCTACCCAGCGGGGCACAATCTGCATTGATTTCCAGTAGTCGCTATATTGGAATTGGCCGTAGTATGTTTGTTCTTGATGGAACTCGGCGCGGTTTGCCCCTGACCACATCGCGAACGGAATCTCAATCGAATGGTGTTTCAACTTGCCAATTTTCTGGTCCTCTTTTAACATTCGACCTGGCAGCAACGTGCCGCGGATGGCCCACGTAATCTCAGGAAACCCTTGTCCAAATGGCTCCAATTTGGTCAACACTTCGAAAAAGCGATTGAGGTCAGCGATCTCGTTCAATGAAAAGGAAGCGTCCCAACGATTGATGCGCTGCCATACATCAGAAGGATAGGTTGCTAGTTCCTCATCTAATGCTTTGAAAAATGGTTCAACAAGGCTTTCATCTTCGAATGTCATGCCTGCGGCAGCGGCATGACCTCCCCATTTATTGCCAAGTAAATGTTGGTGTTTTTCCATTAATTGAAATAGATGCACCCCTTCAATCGAACGGGCAGATCCTTTTACGACGCCATCTTGTTTCGCTAAGCAAAAGGTTGGGCGGTAATATTGGTCCATAATTTTGGAAGCGGCAATCCCTACGACACCTTCGTGGAAACTGTCGTCAATGATCGCGAGCAGGTGGCGATAAGGTGATTGTTGCGCCTGCTTAAGCCCAATTTCAACAACGTGCTCTTGCGCGGCTTTCCGTTCATTGTTGCGCGTTTCCAGTTCATCTAAAATAGATGCGCAGTAGGCGGCATCATTCGAAAGTAACAGATGGACCACGGGGTCAGCCTCTTTCATCCGTCCGGCAGCGTTGATTCTTGGTCCGATCGAAAATCCGAGCGTGTTTGCGTTGACCTGTTTCCAACCTAGTCTCTCTTTCATCAATTTAAACGCTAACCGTTTGCCTTCCATTATTTTCTCCATGCCGATCCGGACCAAAATCCGATTGTCACCTTGGAGCGGCATGATATCGCATACGGTGCCGACCGCAACTAAGTCTAGTAGGTCTTCTTCGACCCATTTTGGCGCCTGTTTTCCATTGCACTCCCAAAGGGCTTTCATAAATTGATAGGCAACGGTACAGCCGCAAATGTTGGGATCCGGATAATCCGTAACCATCGGGTGAATCACTGCATGGGCATGTTTTGGAAAGAATTGTTTCGGCTCATGGTGATCTGTCACGATCGTATCGATCCCTTTTTGTTTCAAGTTTTGGATTTGGGCATCGCTAGAGACGCCGCAATCAACTGTGATGACCAGCTGTGGATTCATCGCTAATAGACGCGGTAGATTGTTGTCGTTTAAGCCATAACCTTCCGTAAAACGATCGGGGATTAAGTAGTCTACCTCAAAGCCGTAGTGCGGTTTTAATTGGTTAAGCACTGTCATGATTACGGCGGCTGCTGTCGTGCCATCCGCATCGTAATCGCCGACAATGACAACCTTTTCCTTGTTTACAAAGGCTTTCCGTAATCGCTCAACCCCCCGAAAAATTTGTGGGCCGAAAGCGGTGCTCGGCGTCACATCGGCTAAAGTTCCGTGAAAAAGTTGCTCTAGTTGCGCGGGAGTGGTCACGCCCCGTCGTTTTAAAATGGAACCGAACAGGAGCGGGATTTGGTTTGCTAGTAGCCATTCGCCCATTTCCGTTGGCAGCGCGCTAGATTCATAGGGCATCCACAACATATGTAATAGCTCCTTTCTCCTTTTTACTATGTTTCAATTTATGATGTTCGTCAAAAAATAAAGACTTCATCTTATTTAGATGAGTCTTTACTTCCTCGGAAAACGCAGCGTGGCGGGTTGTTTTAATAATAACTAAGCGTCGCTGTCGTGTTGCTGTTTTAGTTTCCGAATTTCTTCCGCTATTAAGTTAGCGATTTCCTCGTGACCAAGCCCGTCAGGAAACTCAATCGGTGGTCCAAACACAACGCCAGCGGGTTTAAACCACCCATTGTTGACGCCATGGATATATGTTGGAATCACGGTAGCTTTACTGCGAGCGGCAATAAACCCGATTCCCTTTTTCGCCTCTTGGATTTCCCCGCTTTTTGAGCGTGTTCCTTCAATAAAGATAGAGAAGATCTGTCCATCTTTAAGCAATTTTAAGCTGTGTTTAAGCGATTTTAAGTCTGCTTGTCCTCGTTTTATAGGGAAGGCGCCCATTTCTGTAATCAAGCGACCGAACCAACCAATGCGAAAGAGTTCTTCTTTTGCCATAATATACATCTTGCGCGGGGTGTGCGTGCCGACGAGGATCGGATCGTAATTACTTGTATGATTCATCGCTAGAATACAGGAATCCTTCGGAATATGTTCAATCCCTTCGATTTTGATGCGGAATCGAAGATGGAGGTAAAATTTCACAATCGCCCGTATCGTATGGTACACCAAATGACTTCTTCCTTTCTATCAGTCTATCAAATGTAAAAGTAAGTTCATTATACAGCCAGATAAACAAAAAAACCACCGAAGTGGTTTGAAGCGGGTTATTTTCCAGATAGTTCGCGGAAAACACCAATCATTTCGTTTACGTTGTTCAATCGTTCCGACATCGTTGAGATGGGGGGAAGCTTGAACGGGAAAGAAAAACCTTGCTTACTTTTTAAGCTTGTTGTTGCCGCTGGTTGTCTGGTTGAACGGCGTCTGTGCTCTAGGCGGGCTACCTTTCGTTCAAGACGCTTTTTTCTCGTTGAGATTCTCTCGTTAAATCGAACTAAAAACGCGGGATCGTTCATGATACTTCTTAACATCTCGGGATGAGAGCGAAAATAGTTTTCATTCGTTTTAATCCATTTCTTTAAAGCTGCTTTTTGACTCATGGATGCGCCTCTCTTTCTCATGATGAACTGACTACACTTTCACACTATGTGACGAGCGTTAATTTCGATTGGATCATTGCGCCGATCGAGCGAAAAATGGACTTTTACCCTTTTGCAAGTCTTGTTATAAACAGGGTTTTAAAAATGAATGTGTGGACAAACTGTAGATAGAACTCAATAAAAATCATAAAGGAGTATGAAGAATGAAATGTAAAAAAATGATCGTCTCTGCCCTGTTGGCCGTTGCCGTCCTTACAGGCTGTTCGCTTCAGTCCACGGAGCAAACAAAAGAAGAAGGGGCGCAAGCGGAAGCGATGAAACAAGAATCGGTTGCGGTAGCAGAGATGGCAGAAACAAAAACGGTGGAGATCATCAACAGTAAAGGTGAAAAAATTGGAGTTGCCACATTAAAAGAAGAAGAAAAAGGGGTACGTATCTTAGTAGAAGTATCAAAATTAAAACCGGGTAAGCATGGCTTCCATATTCATGAGAAAAATTTTAAGGACACTGATTTCGATTCAGCGGGGGGACATTTTAATCCGACGCATAAAGAACACGGATTGAAAAATCCGAAAGGCCATCATCTAGGGGACATGCATAATCTAGAAGTAAAAAGCGATGGGACAGCGGTTCAGACTGAATTTTTAGAACAAGTTACCTTAAAAAAAGATCATCCGCATACGTTAATTGGCAGATCAATTATGATTCACTCAGATGAAGATGATCAACGCAGCAATCCGGCTGGGAATTCAGGCGAGCGGATCGCCGCAGGCAACATCGTCGAATAAACAAAGGAGGAAGTTCGATGAGAAAGCTGCAGAGAGGGCTCGCTTTGCTTCTGATGGTCAGCTTGTTGAGTAGTTGTCAAACTGTTCAACAGCAAACGAATAAAGAAGCGCCGAATCAGAAGAAACAAAAGGAAAGCAGAGAAGAATTGAAAAAGTCTGGCGGGGAATCTGACAAGGATTAAATAAATGACAAAAAGCAAAAGGTCGTAATTAACGACCTCTTTTTTGTTTTAAATACATTTCTTGTCATATTTCCTGTATAATTGAAGAAAATGACAATGTTTATGGGGAGATCGGAAATGTTACAACAAATTTTTGTTAATTTTAGTGTTTTCTCCTTTTTAGTTAGCGCAGCGGTTGTTACGCGAATCTTTTATTTTCCAATCAAACCAATTAAACACGCTTGGATCCTTGGTGGGGTCTATGCCGGGCTCATTTCACTTATTTTAATGAATCTATCAATTCCATATAATGAGACATTATCATTAGATATCCGCTATATTCCATTCATTATATCGTGCGCTTACTTTGGTTTGAAGTCGGGGTTACTCACGGCCGCGCTGTTACTAATAGGAGAATGGCTATTTTCAGAAAACCTAGCCGTTGATCTATCAATCTTCATGATTGCTGTTCCACTATTTTTCGTATCTTTATCTTTCTGGAAAAAGCCTTATCAACGGGCTCTCATTTTGTTACTGGAATATGTGACACTCGTCTTTACCGCGCATTGGCTATACAGAGGAGGGGCTCCTGTTCCTTTTTCATTTATGATGATATTGACAGGTTTTTTGTTGATGGGTTTGACAATTAGTATCTGGCTAATCGAAGGATACAGTACATTATATTCACTGATCAATGAATACACAAAACTGAACACTAAATTGAAAAAATCGCAGCAAGAATTAAGAGAAACGCTTCGTGGTCAACAAGGCGTTATTTTTAAATTTAAGAAAGAGGATGGGAACTTTATCCATACGTTGTGCGACGGTCAGTTAATCCGTAAAAGTCAGCTCAATCCAGATCTTTTCCTATCGCCAGATTGGACTAGATTATTGCAGCCTGACATTGTGGATGAACTGTTGGGCCAATATGAGCGGGCTTGGCAAGGTTCGGATACAAGTTCTGAGATACGGTGGCCAAACGGACATTTCCTACAACTCATGCTGCAACCAATCTTTCGGAGTGGCCAAGTCATTGAAGTTGTCGGATCGATCTTCGATATAACTGAGAAAAAAAGAATGGAGCAGGCGTTAGAAGAAAGCGAACGCCACTATCGATTAATTGCGGAGAATACATCTGACTTAATTACTGTGCTGCAAGTGAATGGGAAGGCAAAGTACTGCTCTCCTTCGCACCAAGTGATTCTCGGCTATTCGCCGGATGATCTATTAGATGGAGAGATCAAGTCTATATTTGAGCCACAAGTTCTATATCGAATTCGAGAAAAATTGGCTAAGATTATTAGAGAGCAACAACCTGATCAAATAGAATTTCGTTGCCAACATAAAAATGGGAACTGGGTTCAATTTGAATCGCGCTGTATGCCAGTGACAGGGCCGCGTGGCGATGTGGAATATATCGTCATCGTTAGCCGAGATATCTCAGAACGGAAGAAAGCGGAGGAACTGGCGCTTGCTTCAGAAAAATTATCGGTCGTTGGCGAATTGGCGGCGGGTGTCGCCCATGAAATAAGAAATCCGCTGACGACATTAAAAGGATTCATCCAAATGTTTCAGAAAGGCGAGATCGATCCTGTCTACTTGGATGTCATTAGCTCCGAATTGGACCGAATCGAGCTGATTACGAATGAGTTCCTGATTTTAGCCAAACCACAAGTTGTTCATTACCGTGTAGAATCACTCGTCTCCATCATAGAGAATGTGGTCGCGATCCTAACGCCGCAAATGAAACTAAACAACATTCAAGTTTATACGGAATTTGAGCAACAGCTTCCACAAATCAAATGTGAACCGAGTCAGTTAAAACAACTCTTTGTTAATATTATGAAAAATGCAATTGAAGCGATGCCGACTGGCGGAATAATGAAGTTAAAAATTTACCGCCAAGAGGATTATTTATTGGCTGAAGTAGAGGATAATGGCTGCGGTATTCCCGGCGAGATCATCTCGCGACTTGGTGAACCGTTTTACACGCTTAAAGAAAAGGGTACCGGATTGGGATTGATGGTCTGTAAAAAGATTATTAATGAACACGGTGGAACCATTCAGTTTTTTAGCGAGCTGGGAGAAGGCGCGACTGTTCAAATTGCGCTCCCATTGTTTAATCAAGCCGAATAAACGAAAAGGGCGCTGGTAGCGTGAACAATATTTGGGATAGAGTGAATGATTGGAAATTCTGGGCGTTGGCCAATGGACAGGAACAATTTTACAGATTATTACTGGAAAATAACATTCATTCGACGAATGGGCTTGTCTATGATAGGGCGGAGCCATACCTATCTTTATCCATTCCTTCTCACCGACAGTTGTTGCAGGAAGCCAGGCGATTGCTTGATCCGCCGATGTTTGCTGAATTCTATCAGGATCTATATGGGAAAGGATGAAAAGCGCTCCTATTCGCGATGGAATATTTTTCGTCCGATATCAAGAGAGATGTAAAATTAAAAAGGAAGTTATAGAACGGAGTCTGATAGTGATGAATGTTTTACCTATCCGCTTGAAAATGTTGAGGAAGCAGTTAAAGTTCACCCAAGAAGATGTAGCAAAACGGGCCAGCACAACGATTGCCAATATATCAGGCTATGAATCAGGGAACCAAACTCCTAGTTCTCCGATGTTGTTACGATTAAGTAATGCCCTGAATTGTTCAGTTGATTATTTATTCGGTCGCTCGGATGAACCGCGCTACAGTCCGGAGCAAAGCCATGAATTGGAAAATGAACGCCCAATTTCTGTCCATGAGTTAGTCGAGCGCTATACGATTTTAATGGATGACGGTGATGCGTTAACCAAAGAGGAAGTAGCAGAGATGCTTGATTATATTCAAGTCAGGCGCAAGATGAAAGAGAAAAGATGAGCGCGCCGCAAGTTAAGCGTTCATCTTTTCTTTTTTGAATAAAAAAACCTCCCGCTTCATCGGGAGGCAATGCTCTCAAGCCTAAACGAACCGTTTAGTCTGACCTCAACAATTATACGCTTTCATTAGGAAAATGTCTTTACTAAATTTCCTGCTTGTTTAAATTCCCTTATTTCTACCACAATAAGGGGAGAAGCTCTCTGTAGGAAGGATGATTTTGATGGATGAACACGTTTGGGAGTTGGAGACCGAGCGCTTAGAACAAATGGCGCAACAAATCAAACGAGAAATGGAAAAATTGGGAAAGGTCGTGGAGCATCGCCAAAGCGAAGCATTAGAAATTCGCAGAAACTTTTGGGATGAAGTCACGGTTAATACGTCCGACTATACAGAAATTGCGGAAACAGCGGCGAGCATTCGTCAACAGCAGGCGATTTTAAGCGAGCAGGAGCGGCACTATCAACAAGCCGAACAAGGTTTGAAAAAACTTGCTAAATTAGAGGTCGCGCCTTATTTTGCTAGGGTTGATTTTGCGGAAGAGGGGATGTCTAAGGAAGAAATTTATATTGGGATAGGCTCCTTTGTTGATGAAGATACCCATGCGCTACTCATTTATGATTGGCGGGCTCCGATTTCAAGTCTATTCTACGATTTTACGCCAGGCCCTGCTCAGTACCAAACGCCAATCGGCGAAATAAAGGGTCAACTTTCTCTAAAGAGACAGTTTTTAATTAAGCAGGGAAAATTAGAAAACATGTTTGATACAGGCATTCAAATCGGCGATGAGATGCTCCAGATGATGTTGGCGAAAAACGCGCATGAAAAGATGAGTCACATTGTCACGTCGATCCAACAAGAGCAAAATCAAATTATTCGCGACGAAGAACATGATATTTTAATTGTGCAGGGCGCGGCAGGCAGTGGGAAAACGTCGGTCGCTTTGCAACGTGTCGCTTATTTGTTATATCGCTTTCGAAATTCATTACGCTCGGATAACATGGTTTTATTTTCCCCCAATTCGATTTTTAATGATTATGTTTCTAATGTTTTACCTGAGTTAGGGGAAGCGAATTTGTTGCAAACAACGTTTCAAGAGCATATTGAACAACAGTTTGAGAAAGTGGTTCAAGTAGAGGACAATTATGATCAATTAGAATATTTATTAGGGGTTAAAGAGAGCGATCCGAATTACAAGATACGCTTAAAAGGAATTGAATGGAAAACTTCCCTTTCGTTTATGAAACGTGTGGATGATTACGCCGAACAGTTAACAAAGGAAGGGATGTTGTTTCACCCGTTCGTTTTACGAGAGCGCGTGTTAATCTCTGAGGAGCAAATGCAAACGATTTTTTATGAACAATTAGCTCAAGAGGCCTGGCTTCCGACCCGTGTGTCAAGATTACAACAGTGGATCGTTGCTGAATTACAAAAATGGGAACGCAGAATTCAAAAGCGTTTCTATCGAAAACTGCGTGAAAATCCGCGTTACATGGGAACTGAATCTGAAATGAAAACGCAGAGCGAGCAGCGCGCGACACGGATTTTTGATCCGTTGCGTCGACAGGCTAACCAGCTTGATTTCTTAAATGTAGTGGGGATGTACCAGCGCTTCTTTACGGCGCCACATTTACCGAGTGATTATGCGGCAGTCGGCCTACATACAATCGATCGGTTGAGTGCAGGGCAGATGTTCTTTGAAGATGCTACACCCTATATGTATTTGAAACAACGGATGATTGGGATGGATACGATCAATCAGATCCGACATGTGATCATTGATGAAGCGCAGGATTATTCTCCTTTTCAACTCGAGTATATTCGCAAGTTGTTTCCAAGAGCCAAATTTACGATCTTAGGTGATCTAAATCAAGGGATCTTTTATGCCAATCGACAAAGCTATGAACAGATTGAAGGGTTATTTGTTGATCAACAAGTGGGGATCCGAAAAATGATGAAAAGTTATCGTTCCACTGCGGAGATCGTTAATTTTACCCGTTCAATCTTGAACAAACCGGAACCGATCGAGGCGATTGGCAGACACGGCGAACAGCCGCGCATTCAGCAGGTTGCAGCAGAGGAACTCCCGCGTTTTGTTGCCGAATGCGTTCTCAGCCTGGGCGCCGCAGGAGCTGAATCAATCGCAATTGTGTGTAAAACAATGGAAGAAGCAAAGCAAGCGTTTATCGCTTTAGAATATCAACTAGAACAACCGATTCACTTGATTACAAAAGATACACTGGAATTTAAAACGGGCGTGACGGTTATTCCCGCTTATTTAGCAAAAGGATTGGAATTTGACGGTGTAATCATTTACAATGCGGGAAGAGCAATATACGAGCATGATGAAGATCGGAAGCTGTTATATACGGCTTGCACGAGAGCGCTCCATTTTTTACGCGTGTTTCATAGTGGAGAACGATCTCCGTTATTGCCAACGACAGAAGGGTGACGGAGACGTCACCCTTGTTTAGCGGATCGGTAGGACATGATAAAACATTGTGAAAAAGTGGAAGGCGCTACCGGCAACGACAAATAGATGCCAAACAGCGTGATGGAAAGGGAAGAGTCGCCACATGTAAAAGATCGTCCCGAATGTATACAAGAGGCCTCCGACGATGAGCATGATGAGGCCCTCAAAGGCTAAACGGTTGATCACAGGTTCAAGGGCGAATACAATCATCCAACCCATCGCGAGATAGATCATTGTCGTTAAAAATAGGAATCTCTTTGTAAACAATGCTTTGAAGATAATTCCGAGCGCGGCAATGGTCCACACAACACAAAGCAATGTAAATCCTAAGGAACCTTTGACGACGAGCAGTAAAATGGGTGTGTAGCTACCCGCGATAAAAATGTAAATTGAGGCGTGATCCATAATTTCAAATAGATCTTTTAGCTTACCTTCGCGTAAACTGTGCAACAAAGTGGAGGACAAGTACAAAAGAAGCATACTTGATCCATAGATAGAGAAACTGATGATGTGCGTGGCGCTGCCTTGTTTAGCGGAATGACTGAGGAGTAAGATGAGCGCGACCACGCTTCCTATGGCTCCTAGACCATGTGTAATAGCATTGGCAATTTCTTCACGTTTTGTGTAAATATAGCTGGATCTCACTTTTGTCACCTCACCATCTTCATTTTAACTTTTTTCGTAATAAAAAGGAATAAAAAAGTTGTAACAGAAAAAGTACAAGCGCGTTAGACTATGCTTCTAGCTATAAGTTTGACACTTATGTAAAAATTATGCCTAGGAATCCGCCGACACTAGACATTCTCCCCAGATTGCAAGGTCTTTTTGGAAAGTAAAAAGGAGGTGTCATGAAAAATCAGTTTTACTGACTTTCTAGACAACCCCCTCATACCTATTGCTCGAGATCTTTTACCGCTTTGTAAATGTCCGCGAACAACTCTTCGATATCTTCCACTTCGACACTGCTGAACGCGACCCTTAGATCGGTTTTTCCTAGGGCGATGGTTCCGACCTGATATTGATCAAGCAGATGATTGCGTAATGTCTCAGCTTCTACTTTTTTCAAGTTTAGACACATAAAGTAACCGGAGTTAAACGGATAGTAATCCCATGCGTCATCATATTTTCCAGAATCAAGCACTTCTTTAACTTTGTTCGCTCTTTCTTTGATAATTCCATATTTTTCTTGCTTCTGTTTTTCATAGTCAGGAGCTTGTAGCGCCTTTAGCACAAACGTTTGTGAAGGGTGTGGCCCGCTGGATATCGTCGCGCGAATAATCCCTGTTGTTTTTTGTTCTAAAGCGGCCAGGAGCGCTTCGCTTTCTGAAGCATACGTAATGAATCCAACGCGGAATCCCCAAACGTACTCTTCTTTCGTTGCTCCATCAATTTTGACAGCAAGCACGCGAGGATGAAGATTGGCTAATTTCCCAAACAGCGATTCGCGGAAAGACTCTTCAAAGAATAGGCCATAATACGCATCGTCTGTCAGAACAATGACGTTGATGCCCGCTTCGGCGCCCGCTTTAATGGCGGCGACAATTTCATCCGCTTCCTCTAAACTTGGGGTGTAACCCGTCGGATTATTCGGGAAGTTCATCACGACAATTGCTTTACCGCGCTCTTTTTGACTTAAGATAGCTTCTTTTAAGCCAGCCGCGTTAAATTTCATTTCTTCATTATAAAGTGGGTAGTAAACCAATTCAGCGCCGCGACGCAATCCAAATGTAATTTCATAGTTTTCCCAATTTTTATCTGGAATAATAATCGCGTCACCTTGTTCTACAAATAGATCGGAAGCAATGCTGAGCCCGTGTGTCAGAGCGTTGGTCACGATCGGGTTGCCAATCGTTTTGCCCGCTAAAGAAGGGGTTTGAGCGATAATTTTATCTTTCCAGATCGATCTTAGCTCAGGTTTCCCCGCGGGAGGAGCGTATACGTATAAATCTCGAGGATCGTAAGTTGATAACGTGTCTTGGATTACATCTAAGTGCATCGGTTGCCCATTTTCAATGGCGATTCCAATCGTAGCATTAAACTTTGTCGCTTTTGATTTAGCCTCTGCAGATTGACTTAAGATTCCTTCCCTTGGAAAATAGATTGCTTTTCCAAGTTCGGAAAGCATGGCAAAGACGTGCTCATTTTCCTTTTTAATCGTTTCATTCAGTTGCTTGACTAGTGAATTCATCTGACTCTTCCTTTCAATGGATAGGCGATTTCAGTTTTTTCCATGTACTATAATATCAATAAATCAGCGGATATGCCACGTAAGTTTTTTGAATGGGGGAAGTTTTATGAAACAGGCGGATTACGCGTCACCTTTCGTTTGTAGCAGCTGCTCTCATGGTCATTGACTAAACCGGCCGCTTGCATAAACGCGTAACAAATCGTTTTCCCTACAAACTTGAAGCCCCTTTGTTTTAAGGCTTGGCTCATTTTTTCGGAACGGTTCGTGTAGCTAGGAATCGATTGATCCGCCGTCCACTGGTTGACAAGCGGTTGTCCGTTGACAAACGACCAAATGAAGGACGCGAAATCCTCACCTTGTTCTTCCATGGCCAAAAAAGCCTGCGCGTTTGCGATAAAGGCTTCGATTTTACCGCGGTGCCGAATAATGCCTTTATCTTTTAATAGCCTGTCTATTTTTGCATCCCCATATTGGGCGATCAGGCTCGGATTGAAACCTTCGAACATGAGGCGATAGTGGTCTCTTTTCTTAAGTACTGTCAGCCAAGAAAGACCAGCCTGGGCGCTCTCTAAACACAATAGTTCAAACAATTCGTATGAATCGTAGCAGGGAACCCCCCATTCATGATCGTGATAGGCTTGATACATTGGATTTGCAGTGACCCAACTGCATCGTTGGCGTTGCGTCTTCATTAGCCGCGCCTCCCCACCTGATTTTAGACGTTATATTGATCATAACAGATCTGCTTTAAACAAGCACATTCTCCGCTAAAACATCAGAAGAACGTTAGAACGCCGGATTCCCTGCGAATTATACAAAATAAGAGAAAATGCACGCTGATCGTTCGACACTTTTTCCAAAGAGGGCTTGGTACAATCGGACATGTAACATAAGCGCAACTACTTTTGCGTGAAATGATTGAACCAAGGAGGATTTTATAATATGGAAAATCGATTTATATGGGTGACGATGACCTTCACGTTTATCGTGTTTTTTGTTATGACGGGAATTAGCATTGGCACATACCAGAAGCAGGTCGCTGAGGTAAAGGCTTTACATACAAAATTTGAAAATAGAGAGTTAGAAATTAAGCAGTTAACGGTCGAACTTGTAAAAAACAAAGAGGATATGACCAATTATAAAAACGTGATTGAATCATACGAACAGAAGATTGAAGAGTACGAACAAACCGTGAGTCGATTGCAAACTGAAATGAATACGCAGCAAAAATCAATCCAAGAGGTGAAAAGTCAAGTAAATTTTTAGCTGGCCGAGCGGGTCCAGGCGCAAAAAAAGAGGTAAACGCGCAGCAACTGGCGTCTCGTTCGGCTCAAACAGGCGGGTGGAGAGATTTTCAGGCGACATGGTACACGCCCGCGGGTGGCGTGGGGGATGGTCTAACGACAGCGAGCGGTGTAAAAGTATCTGAATCAGTCATTGCCGTTGATCCGTCTGTGATTCCATTAGGCAGTATCGTTGAAGTGAAATACGGGGATGGTCGAATCGAACGAAAACTAGCTGCGGACAAGGGCGGCGCGGTCAAAGGAAATCGCATCGATATTTTCTGCTGGAGTCAACAAGAAGCGATTAATAATGGGCGTAAAAGTGTGCAGGTGCGGGTTGTTGGTCGTCAGTGACAATACAGATGT
Organism: Ammoniphilus oxalaticus; assembly: GCF_003609605.1. Lineage (NCBI taxonomy): Bacteria > Bacillati > Bacillota > Bacilli > Caryophanales > Paenibacillaceae > Ammoniphilus > Ammoniphilus oxalaticus. The sequence goes on from NZ_MCHY01000008.1 coordinate 668,535, forward strand.
AAAGTTGGAAAAAAGTGACCGATGTTGGACAATCAGAGTGAATGATTTATAATGGGAGTGTGTATTTAGGACCGCCTGATTCGTTGAGGTGGTTCTTTCTGTGCGCAAAATAACTGGGAATGAGCAATATAACTTAACTAAAAGGGAAAAGAAAATATGAATCAAACTTACTCGATCCGCCAGAAAGTAAAGCAATTAAGCAAAATTTTGCTGCCGATTTTAATTACTCAGCTTTCCTTATTTGGGATGAACTTTTTCGATACAGTCATGTCTGGTCATTCAAGTCCCGTGGATCTTGCTGGAGTGGCGATTGGCTCGAGTATTTGGACCCCGATTTTTACGGGCTTGACAGGCGTGCTTATCGCGATTACGCCGATTGTTGCTCAACTGATTGGCGCCCGACAACAACACAAGGTATCTTATCAAATCTTCCAAGGGATCTTGCTGTCGATCGCGATTTCCGCGCTTGTGATCGTGTTTGGCGTACTGTTTCTTGAACAGGGGTTGAGCCTGATGACGCTCGAGCCAAAGGTAACTCAAGTCGCTTTTCATTATTTAATCGCGCTTTCGTTCGGGTTGGCCCCGATCCTCGTTTACACCGTATTGCGTTGTTTTATCGATGCGCTTGGGCGAACGGAAGTTACAATGATTATTACGCTAATCTCGCTGCCAATTAATGTCGCGCTTAATTATATTTTTATTTTTGGCAAGTTTGGATTACCTGCAATGGGCGGCGTCGGAGCTGGGATTGCCTCCGCATTAACATACTGGTGTTTGCTGTTTATCGCGCTTGGGGTGATCTACTATCGCCAACCGTTCGCGGGATATCAAATATTTCGTGTTTGGCACAATATCTCGTTCGCTACTTGGTTTGAACAGTTACGGATTGGCGTTCCGATTGGGATTGCTATTTTTTTTGAAACAGCGATCTTTGCCGCGGTGACCTTATTTATGAGCGCCTATAGCACAGTCACGATTGCCGGCCATCAAGCGGCCTTGAATTTTTCATCGCTTTTGTACATGGTTCCGATGAGTATGTCGTTAGCTCTAACGATCGCTGTTGGTTTTGAAGTCGGCGGCAGGCGTTATCAAGATGCTCGTCAATATAGTTATCTAGGAATAGGCATGGCCGTTTGTATGGCTCTCTTTTGCGCTGTCGGCTTGACGATTTATCGAGAAACTGTCGCTTCAATTTATACAACAGATCCTGTCGTCCTTGAGATGACAGCCCAATTTTTAATCTATGCGATATTCTTTCAACTTTCAGACGGCATCGCCGCTCCGATTCAAGGGGCCTTGCGTGGCTATAAAGATGTCAATGTGACGTCCGTTGTCGCCTTTGTATCTTATTGGGTGTTAGGCTTGCCGATTGGCATTGCGTTAGCTAAAATGACAACGCTTGGTCCATATGGCTACTGGATCGGTTTAATTTCAGGGTTGGCTTTTGGCGCAATATTCTTGTTCTTTAGGCTCTATCGTATTCAGAAAACAGCTGTATTAGAACAGCGGTTAATTGCATAAACAGTTGTGATAGCAGGTGAAGCCGTTTTGTTTCTTCCCTGCTTTTTTAATAAAAGTTCTTCTATTAAGCCAATTATACCGAAATCGGGGAAAATTGACGCAATGCAGTTAAAAAAGTAGAAGCCAAACGAACCGATATGTTATGCTAATAACTACTAAAATAGGAATAAAGGTGGAACTGACGTGATTCTTCAAAATGGGGAAGCGCTTGAAAAAGTAAAACTTGCTGAAGGGAACATGAGCTTAGTGCTCTCCACGCCATGCGGCACAGAGATGATTCATCATTTTATCCCTAAGGGCGCGCAGTGGTCACTGTTTCCTGAAAAAGGTCGAACGGCAACAGAAGCAATCTATGTTCTTTCTGGAAAACTGCTTTTGGAATACATGGAAAAAAAGACAATTCTCGTGAAGGGTGACGGTTTGAGTTCTTCTCCCTTAACGGATGATCTTATTTTTGAGGCGCTGGAAGATAGCGAATTCATGTATACGACGACTGAACCTATTTTTTATACGTATAGCAACAGGGTGAAAGAACTAAGGGAATTGTCGGTTGCGATCGGGCTTAAAGATGGATACACGGATGATCATTGCAGCCGCATTCGAGACATCTCTCTAAAAGTAGGCAAACAACTCGGGTTAACCCAGTCAGAATTGTTTGTTTTATCTTTTGGTTCATTTTTCCATGACCTTGGTAAAATTATGATACCCGAACAGATCTTGCTTAAAACAGATCCATTAACAGAAAAAGAACGTGAAGCTCTAAAACTTCACACGGTGTATGGCGGCGCGATTTTGCGTGAAACAGGACAAGCTCATTTAATTAAAGCCGCTGAAATCGTGGAACAACATCACGAACGATATGATGGAAAAGGATATCCGATTGGCTACGAAAAAGATGAAATTAATATGGGAGCGGCGATCGTCGCGGTTGTCGATTCATACGACGCGATGATAACCGATCGGGTTTATCAGAAAAGAAGAACACCGATGCAAGCTTTAGAAGAAATTAAACGATGTCGGGGCGTCAATTATCATCCAGATGTTGTCGACGCTTTTATAAAAGTAATGCAAAAGGAATGGAATGAGGACGGAACAGACTAATCAATTACCTGTTCGGAGCGGTTCGCCAGCTAAAGGAAAGAATACGATTTACCCGTCAAGGTTATAGTAAAAAGGACACGCTCTCCATCACTAAAACAAGGAGGTAAGTTATATGTCTATTTTACAAAACTTTGATGACTGGAGATCTTTTCTAAACGAACGTATTGACCAAGCGCAATCGATGGGGATTGACGATACTACAATTTCTAAGATTGCTCACCAAATGGCTGATTATCTAGCTGATAAGGTCGAACCTAAAAATGAACAAGAGCGATTGTTAAAGGATCTGTGGGAAAGCGCGGATTCAGAGCAACAACGCGCCTTGGCTTCGGTGTTAGTTCAGTATATGGACAAGAAATAACGGTTTAAGTAACAAGAAAAGCCCCCAAATTGGGGGCTTTTTTCGTTTATCGATTCCAGTTTCCAATGAGCTCGCGTAGATCAATTGATCGAATGGAGTCTAATAAAACCGCTCGCATTTCTGGACTTTTTAACAAGTGTGTCATCGTTTGTTGCATTTCTGGCGTCCGCATCACATCTAGCATCATATCCTGCATTTCCGAACTGGATAGCAACGTTGCAAATTCTTGTTTCATTTCTGGTGAAGACATGATCTCTAGAATCGCCTGTTTTACTTCGGGCGTGTTAATCCATTCCGCCGCCTTCTCTGCCGAAATGAGCGATTCCGGTTGCGGAAGAACGGAACACCCGCTGATGAAGCCGATCAGCGCGCCTATAATTAAGCTCTTTCTGACCAAATCCATTCGCCTCCTATGAATCACCGCTATATAGTAGCTATTATTTCCAACGGAAAAGAAGCTAATCCTACGGATCCGAAACGTGACTTCATGTCCACGAGAATAGGGATGTAGCTTTTGGCTAATTTCACAAAAGTCACTCCGTAAAACTAGGTAATCACCTATTCAGACTGTCCGTAATAATATATTTATGGAACCTATAAATGAGGTGGATGCCAATGAACGATAAAAAGGTTGGAGATGACCTTACTTTAGTCGGTGGATGGTTATCCCTAATGGGTGGATTTTTGCAGGCAATCGGGGCAACAATCGTTGTTGAACCTGATTCCTCCGATTCTGCTGATCAGGAAATCAGCTTACTTAAAGAGGAGCTGCAACGAAATAAAAATCAAATGAAAAAACAACAGATACAAATGCGCCTTTGGCAATTACAACAGGAGCTAACGCAACTAGAGAAACAGTTGGAACCAAAGAAAAATTAGGGAATGTAGCAAATTTGTAGCGGGGGAGGAGGCTGAGCATGTCGAATTCAGGGGATCATGGCGGTGATGATGTCTGGGTGATCGCCTTGTGGATCATTGCAATCGGTTTTATTATACTTGCCATTGACAAAACAGCTCGATTAAATAATCCGCCCGCTAAGGTGAATGATACAACCGTCAACAAAAGCGAATCGCAACCGAAAGTTATCGAAGAAGACCAGCAATTGACTGAGCTGCAAGAGCAATTAAAAGAGCTTACCGACAGTATGCAAAAGTTAAAGAAGAAGGTGGGGCCCTGTTAAAATCGCCGCTGTTTAGAACATCTTTTGACACGATTCTTGCGGAATGGACAAAACAGCCATGGACAGGATGAAAGAATTGCATTATAATTGGGTAAATTACTATTACATTAAATGCGAAACTGAATATCGAATCCTTCGGGGCAGGGTGAAACTCCCGACCGGCGGTGATGGGGCGAACCTGACTTGGCGCCCTTAAGTCCGTGAGCTCAATGCTATCTATTGCCTAGCGCGAGCCGATTTGGTGGAATTCCAAAACCGACAGTAAAGTCTGGATGGGAGAAGGATTTAAGATAGCTTGGACAGTTTAACTGAATTCAGCCGACGGATGCCACAGGTTTTTAGAGGAGTCTATTGATGACGCTTAAAAGTGTGGACGAGGTTTACGCGGTGCGTAAGGGATTGTTGTCGCTTAATCCGTTGGATTTGTCATCCCCTTTTCATCGGAGTAGTGTGGGTTGACTTTTGGATAAAAATGTTTCTGCTATTCTTTATATTTCTCGAGCGCCCCTTTTAAGGTCAAATCTTAGAAGGTTTTTTTTGTTTGGGTCGGAATGGGGGAATCTGGTTAATGGATCAACACGAATACTATATGCAAAAGGCGTTGCAGTGGGCGGATTCGCCTGGAGGACAAACCGAACCGAATCCGAAAGTAGGAGCGCTGCTCGTTAAAGAACATGAGATCATTGGGATCGGAGCTCATTTAAAGGCGGGTGGTCCTCATGCTGAGGTTCACGCGTTGCGGATGGCGGGGGAGCGGGCTAACGGAGCAACGCTGTATGTCACATTGGAACCGTGCAGCCATGTCGGCAGGACTTCGCCTTGCGCCGAAGCTGTCATTCAAGCGGGTATAAAAAAGGTCGTGATTGCGACGCTTGATCCAAATCCGCTCGTTGCTGGGCGCGGTGTTAAGATGCTAAAACAGGCGGGAATTGAAGTCATCAGCGGGATTTGTGAACAACAGTCCTTGCAGATGAACGAAATTTTTAATAAATATATTACGACGGGAAAGCCCTTCGTCACCGTCAAAACAGCCTCAACGCTCGATGGGAAAGTGGCAACGCAAACGGGTAGCAGCCGCTGGATCTCCGGCCCGAGATCCCGATTGGAAGTGCACCGTATGAGACATGAATCCCGCGCGATTCTTGTTGGCGTTGGCACTGTGCTTCAAGATAATCCTGAGTTAACGACACGGCTGCCTGAAGGAGGCAGAAACCCGATTCGCGTCATTTTGGATTCGCGTTTGCGTACTCCGCTTGATTGTAAGCTGGTGACGGACGGACAAGCCCCGACGTGGATTTATACGACGACGCAAGCGCCAAAGGAAAAGATGGAACTTCTTCAAGCGCATGGGATCGATGTATTTCCAGTGTCCAGCGGACCGAGCGTAGATCTGTCAAAGATGCTAAAGCATCTAGCGGAACAGGGGATTGCATCTTTGCTCGTTGAGGGGGGCAGTCAAGTGAATGGCTCATTCCTAAAAGCGAAAGAAATCGATAAGATCGTCACGTTCATTGCTCCTAAGCTTGTCGGCGGGGAGGATGCCCCAACTTCATTCGGAGGCGAGGGAGTCATGGAGATGGGCGAGGCCGTTCTTTTAAAAAATATGAAATTTAGGCAAGTCGGCGACGATTTGCGGATTGATGGATATCCAATCTGGGAGGAGGGAGATTAATGTTTACAGGAATTGTCGAAGAAAAAGGGGTCCTCAAAGCTGTTCATCGCGGTGAAAACTGGATGGTTCTGACGATTGAAGCGGCAACCGTCTTGGAAGATGTTGGATTAGGCGATAGCATTGCGGTGAACGGGGTCTGCCTAACGGTGACTTCGTTCACAACGACATCTTTTACGGTGGATGTGATGCCTGAGACATTCGAAAAAACAAACCTCTCTTCGATCTCGATCGGCGCTCCGCTCAATCTAGAGCGGGCGATGGCTGCGGATGGGCGTTTTGGGGGACACTTTGTATCCGGGCATGTCGATGGAACGGGAACGGTCGCCTCGATCAAGCCATTGGGGAATGCAGTTGTGTACGAAATTAAGGCAGAAGAAACATTGCTTTATTATATGATTCCGAAAGGGTCGATTACGATTGACGGAATTAGTTTAACTCTTTTGGATGTGAATAATCAGTCGTTTACGGTATCGATCATCCCTCACACGCTCGAACAAACAACCTTGCAAGATCGAAAAGTGGGCGATCAGGTAAACTTAGAGTGTGACATGATTGGTAAATATATAGAAAAGTTTATTCAACATCGAAAACCAACATCGAATTTGACAAAGGATTTTTTAACTGAACACGGATTTATTTAAGGAGGCGCTTGTTCATGTTTCATTCTATAGAAGCAGCTCTGCAAGATCTGTTGGATGGCAAGCCGATCATTGTGGTCGATGACGAAGACCGTGAGAATGAAGGAGATTTCGTATCTCTAGCTGAAAAAACAACACCCGAAGTGATTAATTTTATGATTACTCACGGCAAAGGGTTAGTTTGTACGCCGATCACGGAAGAAAGAGCTCTGCAATTAGATTTAAACCAGATGGTGCAACAAAACACAGATGCGCATGGCACGGCATTTACCGTTTCGATTGACGCTTTTGATACGTCGACAGGCATTTCGGCGCATGAACGCTCGAAAACAATTTTAGATATGATTGATCCCGATAAGAAACCTGAACATTTTCGTCGACCAGGTCATATATTTCCGCTCGTTGCCAAAGAGGGTGGCGTGTTGCGTAGAGCCGGTCATACGGAAGCGGCGGTTGATCTGGCAAAATTATGCGGCGCTTATCCAGCGGGTGTCATCTGTGAAATTATTAAAGAGGACGGCAGTATGGCGCGTGTTCCCGATCTACTCGTTATGGCGAAAGAATTCGATCTAAAAATCATTTCGATTGAAGATTTGATTCGCTATCGCACTGAAAAAGAAAATCATGTGGCCCGTGAAGCGGATGTAGTTATGCCAACTTCTAAAGGGGATTTTCGTCTCATCGCTTTCTCCAACCAGCTTAATGACAAAGAGCATGTCGCTTTGGTGAAAGGAGAACTCGATCCAGAGCGTCCGACGCTCGTGCGTGTTCACTCTGAATGCTTGACAGGGGATGTGTTCCACTCTCATCGTTGTGACTGTGGACCTCAGTTAGACCGCGCGTTGGAAATGATTGAAGAGGAAGGCAATGGCGTCTTGCTTTATATGCGTCAAGAAGGACGAGGCATTGGCCTAATTAACAAGTTGAAAGCATACAAGCTGCAAGAAGAAGGGTTGGATACGGTCGAAGCGAACGAAAAACTTGGCTTCCCGCCGGATCTTCGCGATTATGGGATTGGCGCTCAAATCTTGCGTGATCTCGGCATTGGTAAAATCCGCCTGCTGACGAATAACCCGCGTAAGATCAAAGGTTTGAATGGATATGGATTAGAAGTGGTTGAAAGAGTCCCGATTGAAATCGATTCAAACGAACGCAACGAAGCGTATTTACGCGCGAAAAAAGATAAATTGGGACATCTACTGAACATATAAAGGGAAGGGGTAAAGAGGAATGGCTCAGATTTTTGAAGGACATTTAGTTGGCTCAGGTTTAAAAGTGGGGATTGTTGTTGGACGTTTTAATGAATTTATTACGTCTAAGTTGCTTGGCGGGGCGTTAGACGCTTTAAAACGTCATGGTGTCGAGGAAGAAAATGTGGATATCGCGTGGGTGCCAGGCGCTTTTGAAATATCTTTGATCGCTAAAAAAATGGCGGACAGCAAAAAATATGACGCGGTGATCACGCTAGGCACAGTCATTCGCGGCGCGACGCCTCACTTTGATTTTGTTTGCAGCGAAGTAGCAAAGGGAGTCGCTTCTATTGCTTTAGAAAGCGGGGTGCCGACAATCTTTGGTGTATTGACGACAGATACAATTGAACAAGCGATTGAGCGCGCGGGAACGAAAGCGGGCAATAAAGGTTGGGAAGCGGCCGCCGCTGCGATTGAGATGGCGAACTTATCTAAACAATTTGAATAAATAGTAAATCTTCAAGACGTGGGACCATGATGGTCCTGCGTCTTTTTTGGTTGTTCAATGATTCGACACCAAATCTTGTGAATTCCGTCACACAGAAAGAGGCTTTTATGCCTTACTATGGGGGTAGACTAGATCGATAAAGGGGGGATTATCTGAAGTGACGGGTTTACTGCCGCTACTTTATAATACTGTCATTGTTTTCGTATTGTTTTTCATTTTATATGGTATGATCCGCTATAATCCATATCCAGCCATCAAGAGAGAACATTGGATCGGCTTTACCTGTTCAATTTGTATTATCTTTTGTATGTCGTTTTCATTTGAAGTTTTACCCGGCTACATTTATGATTTACGGACAATCCCCTTTGTAATAGGAATTTTGTACGGAGGTTATCTTGGCGGGGGACTTTCAGCGCTAACGCTGTATCTCTTCCGTTACCATTTGGGAGGGGCGGGAAATTGGAACGTTTGGATTGTTTATAGCGTTATCTTGGTGTTGACTTATCTAATTATTCCAATGTATGCGGAGGCTAAGCTGAATCGAAAAAAGTGGATGGCTACCACCTTGACTTTACTAACGGCTACTTTAATGTTGGCTAATACGCAATTTCGAGAAGGATTACCTGTAAATGCTCTGTTTTCGATGTTTACTTATTTGGTTTTACATGGATCCGTGATAGGATTTATTATTCATTTGATTGAGCAAGCGCGCGTCAGTAACAGCATTTTTACTTGGGCCAACCAATCCTATGAAAAAGTAGCTCGAAATTTATCAGACCGAAAACGAGGTCGATCCCGTTGTTAACCACGTAAAAAACCCTATCCTGCAGCCATAGGATAGGGTTTGCCATTTTATTGTCTCATTGGAATAATGAAAACTCTCTTCTGTTCTTTATCTGTTGGTAACGCCCTGTATTTCGCCAATTCTTCATCACTTAAACGATAATTCACGACATCTCCGTTCGCTTGTTCCTCGGTAACATCATGGCGCGGAACAACCGTACGTTTCGTCGGATGAATGATTCGTCCCATAGTCATTCTAGCTTATCCTCCTTTATAACACATTCTAAACGGAAGCAGCTAGGGTGAAAACTGAGCGTTATTTCAGAGCCTACCTTAGAGAACTATTGACCAATAGCAGTAGGTTCCGTTTATTATAACTTAAACAATTATAAATAGCTACTTAAGTTTCTGGAAAAATAAGGGAGGGAGTTCAAGGGTCTGTGTCAAACGGAGAGACTGACGCAATGTAAGATGTATCGCCGCCTCGACTTTTTGCCTCGTACATCGCCTGATGGGGCCGTTTTGGCCCCATCTGGTGATTCCCGATTGCTTCTAATTAATATCCATAGTAAGGAGGATAGCCGTAAGGCGCGGGGTAGGGGGCATAGGGATAATAGGATGGATACGGTCGGCGTCGTCTTCTGGCGGCGATCGCGGCAATTGCAAATAAAGGCAGCGTCCAATAGATGAAAGGGGCGCTTCGATCTGAGCGTGTTTCATCTTCTATCGCCATCGTGACTTTTTCCGAGTTTACATCTACAATGTACCCTCTGTGCGCGCTTCCGTCATGCATGGTTACTTTTACATATTTGTATAAATGACCTTGACATACTTGAAACATTTTTCCTGATTCGATTGGAATCAGCCTCCTTATCCTTTATAAAAATTATTCCATCGCTTCATATTATTGAAACAAGGCGGAGGTTGACTGGGCTAACGTAAAAAAATAGATGATTTTACATAGGAGTACGTTTATACGGGTGCGAGCGGTCAAGCATAAATTAATAGAAAGGAGGCGGAGACATGGATGAGATTGATGCTAAAAGTCTACATGCGTGTTTAAATAGAGTGGTCAAAATTGAAAGGGAGAAGAAGATTTACGTTGGGAGATTGATTCATGTGGATGATACGCAGATTAAATTAAGACTGGCAACGAAGCAAAGGAAGAATCAAACGGTTTCTATTTTAATAGAAGAGATCGATGCGGTCATGTATCGCATTGCCGAGAAAAGAGTTGGCTATTAAATCAATTCAAACAAAAAAAAGTGTTTCCCATAGGCGGGAGACACTCTTTATCTATTATTTTTTATCTTTACATTTTGGGCATTTTCCATAAAGAACCGCTACCTTCTCATCGGTCATATAGTCGATTGTTTGATCGCAATCTTGGCAAACAAGTACAGTCATCTTGTACACCCTCCTTCTAATTGTATGACACAATGGATCATTCGTATGACTTTATTGTAATTGAAACTGTTCAAGATGAGAAGACTGCATTTTTTGTCCCATGCAGGACGTTTTTAGTCCATCAAAATAGGTAGATTTACCCTGTCAAATGTACAATCCAGTTAAGATGGGACGCGCATATACTAGAGTGAGATAAAAGAGGTGAGAAGGAGATCGGCATGAGGCTATTATGGGTGCTCGGCACCGTCGTGTTGTTTGGAATTGCGGGTCTGTATTGTTTGTATATTATTTAGGTAAAAGAGGGGAGCGCAGATAGAGGTTTGTTGATTCCCAAAGGGGGCCCTAATACAAGGGCCTTTTTTTGTCCTATTTAGTTAGGTCGAAGAAGGAGTGGATGCTGTTGGTCCTTTCCGAACGCCTGGCGAGTGAGTTGAGATTGGCTTTCCTCCCCGCTTCGGGATGATCAGTTTTCCTTTGCTCAGCTTGCTCACGATTTTTCCTTGTTTCGCCTGTTTTTTCAAGCTTTCTCGTTGTTTTTTGAGTTTTTTTAGATGCTCGCGCCGTCTTTTTTCTGTTTTGTCTGTCATTCAGATGTCCCTCCTAAAAGTTTGAATCTCGACATGCTCCTATCCGCGCAAAAGCGCATAACATATTTCAAATGATAATAATGCCTTTTTAATCAGCATAACCCATTTTAAATTAGTGTATCCAATTGCGCGAGTACTTTATAAAAAAGGGTTGAATTAAGGGGATGAATAGCGTTTCCATTCGACCGAAAAATAAAAAAGTCACCTCCTTTTCCAGGAGATGACTTCCGCGTTATTTAGCGTGTTAGGTTGCCTCTAGTACGAACAATTCATGGGCTAATTTTGTTAAAGCTGAGTCAATATCATTCAGATGCTCGCCTTTATTACGCTGTTCAAGCAGTTGGTCGACTTGGAGTTTAACCCAAGCGATCTGATCTTCAACGCCTTGCGCTTCGTACAACCGTCGTAAATCTCCCAACGTATCTTCAAATTCATAAACGAGCCGTATTTTATTATTTCTCACTTCTTGAATTTTAATGACGATGCCGTATGCATAGTCGTAGCGCATCGAAAACGATTCATAAATCCTTTGGACTTTGGCATGACCTTTGTAATCTGTAACCGTTTTGCGGATCATATTAGCCAATTTTAGATCTTTGACCATAACAGATCCTTCTAATACATACCGATGACCATAAGATTGAAAAGTTAGCGGGATGACTTGATCCTTGTCTTGCAACGAGAGCTCTGTATCCCCGTTATCGAGGACACATACTTGCGGTGTGGACTCTTGTTCGAAGTATTGAATGATGTGTTTCATTTGAACAGGGGTTACTTGAAGTTTTAAAAATTCATAATTTGTGGCTAACCTCTTAGCCATCATAAAAATCTCTCCTATTTTAACCGAGTATCATTATTATAACAGAAATTGATAAAAAATTCTCGGCGATAAAGTGGAAAAAAAACGATGGATTTCGCATAGCGCATGGTTGCATGTTGAATTATATAAATAATCGCCCCTTTCCATTAGGTAACGTCTTTTATCTCTTAAATACATATCTCTTTTATTTAATATTTATTCATTACTTCATTATTTTCTCCATTTTATTCAACTTGAATGTTCGCGCTCTGTTCGCATATAATATATAGCGAACAAATGTTCTGGTTGATGAGGTGGATTATGTTTGATTATAGTCAAATGCCTAACCGCTCGATCTTGATGATCGACGCAAAAAGCTTTTATGCTTCCGCCCACTGCGCTTTACTCGGTTTAGATCCGTTAACGACGTATTTGGCCGTGGTGGGGGACCCTGAACGAAGCGGCTCGATTGTGCTCGCCGCGTCTCCTGCCTTGAAGCGGGATTTTGGGGTTAAAAATGTATCTCGTTTTTTTGAATTGCCGCGTGATCCAAGGATTCAAATTGTAAAAGCAAAAATGGGAAAGTATTTAGAAGTCAGTGTAGAAATTACGAAAATACTAGGACGTTTCGCTCCTTTTGATAGTATTTTACAATACTCGGTCGATGAAGCTTGGATCGACATCACAGGCACAGAAAAGTTGTTCGGGGATAAATGGAATGTGGCAAGCAAGATCAAACAAACGGTTTGGGAGGAATTACGCATTCCGTTAGCGATCGGGATCGGTCCCAATATGCTGATTGCTAAGCTTTGTTTGGATCTTGGGGCAAAAAAAACGGCGGAAGGGATTGCGGAATGGACGTATCAAGATTTGCCTGCCGAATTGTGGCCGCGTCCCGTCAAAGAAATGTGGGGGATTGGTTCGCGCATGGAGCGGAATTTACATCGGCTCGGGATTCGCTCTGTCGGTCATTTAGCTCAATTCGAACGTGATCGTTTAGAAAAGCGATTTGGGATTATGGGTGTTCAACTATACAACCATGCTTGGGGGATTGATTTTTCATGCGTGCGTCCGACCGCCAATCAACCGCATAAAAGCTATGGGAATGGGATTACCTTGTTGCGAGATTACAGCAAAGTTTCTGAGATCCAAGTCGTGATTCGCGAATTGGCTGATGAAGTCACAAGTCGGGCGCGGCGGGATCGGATGATGGGCAGCACAATCTCTTTATCTATTGGTTATTCTAAAGAGGAAGCAGGGGGATTTACACGTTCGCTCACACTTCCGACCCCGACTTATTTAGAAGATGAAGTATATAAAACTTGTTTGCAACTTTTTGAGCAGAACCATGTTCCAGGCAACAATGCGCGCAATGTGTATGTTAGCTTGTCCAATCTATGCTCGGATCAGTATGCGCAGTTAGAATTGTTCGATTTTGAAAAGAGGGAGCAGAAACATAGGCTTGCGTTTACGATTGATAAAATTCGCGATGCGTTTGGTTCAACTTCGATTATGAAAGCGTCTAGCTTATTGGAAGAAGGCATAGCGATAGATCGAAGTAAAAAAATCGGGGGACACTTTGGATAGCAAAGTAGTTCGATCGGTAGTGATAATCTTCACTGAATCGGTCATCCTATCATAGTAAGATGGATATAACAAACAGAGAAGAGGAGGGGGAACAACATGGAATTTCAAGCCAAAGTAGATGTTAGAACGTATGAACCGAAGAAAAGACATCCTATCATTTTCGAAACGTTTGATCGCTTACAGTCGGGACAACAGATGGAGCTTACGAACGATCATGACCCGCGCCCTCTACGATATACGTTTATGATGGAAAGATCTGAACAATTTGATTGGCGCTATTTAGAGGAGGGTCCTGATGTGTGGCGCGTGGCGATTAAGAAGATGTAGTATAAGATCGTTCGATAAAAAAGCGGGTGAGAAGAGAACAGAGGGTTGTTCTTCTCACCCGCATTGTGTTATTCCAATTTAAAGCTACGGACCATCATATTCAATTCCTCGGATAATTGAGCTAAACTATCTGCGCTATCATTCATCTCTAGCATAGAAGAACATTGCTGTTGAGCAGTAGCGGCGCTTTGCGTAATACCTGCGGAGGCTTCTTCCGACGCAGCGGCAATGCTGTCGCCCGCTTGACTTACTTGATCGCTATGTTTAGCAATTTCCGTTAGGTTGATCGAGATGTTATCAATTCGCTTTAGCATGTCAGACATTGCTTCATTAATGGAATCAAAATTTTGGCGGCTAATGTTCATTTGTTTGTTCCCTAATGCCACTTTTTCGTAACCAGATTCTAGGGAAAGCGTGACCGCTTTTGTTTCTGTTTGGATTCCAACAATGATTTCGGTAATGTCGGTGACTGAATGACGCACTTGTTCCGCTAATTTACGAACCTCATCTGCTACAACGGCAAACCCTCTTCCAGCTTCCCCAGCCCGAGCCGCTTCGATTGCTGCGTTTAATGCAAGTAAATTCGTTTGTTCCGCAATGTTTTGGATGACATTGATTAATTTTGATATTTCCTGTGATTGTTCATTTAATCCACTCACTTTTTCAACCGAATCTGTAACGAGGTATGTAATTTCATCCATTTGTTGTACGGACAGTTCCATTTGCTCTTTTCCTTCAGTAGAAAGTTTATGCACATGTTGCGAAGCTTCAATTAAGTTTTCTCCGTCGCGATTGGAATCCACTATTTGATCGTTCAAATGGGTGATAAGATCGGAAATTTGACTCGATGCGCCCGCTTGTTCTTCCGAACCTGCCGACAACTGTTCCATCGTCGCCGCGATTTGTTGGGCCCCTGCGCTCACCTCATTTGCAGCTTGCGCCATTTCCTCGCTTTGAGCGTTTAATTCTTGGGATGTTCCCGCCAGATTCTTGATAATCCCTTTTAATTGCTCCTGCAGTGTATTCATCGCTAAAGCTAGTTTTCCCGTTTCATCGCTAGAATGGATTTCCAATGGGGAGTGAGATAAATCGCCATTTGCCAACTCATTCATGCGTGTTGACACCTCAGTGATTGGGTTTGCAATACGGTTGGAGAAGACCCAAACGATACAGCTACCGATTAGTAGAGCAATCCCAACTGTAATTAATGCGGTATTTCGGATATGATAAGCCGCTAGGTTGAAATCACTCATATACGTGCTTGCGTTAACGACCCAGCCCCAATCGGGATCCGTTTCAGAATAGGTTACTTTGGGCTCAATTCGATTCTCATCATCTGGGTGGGCCCATTGGTAATAAACAAATCCGCCCCCTTGATCCCCAACTCGAATGCTTTCTTGGACGAACTTGAATCCATCGACATCTTCCACATCCCAAAGGTTCTGCCCTTCTAAAGTAGGGTGAGCAACATCAACCCCTTGATGATCCAATACATATAAATACCCATTTGAGCCAATGTCGATATTTTTATTAATCGGTCGAGTGCCGTCTGCGTTCATTTCTCCTAAAATTGCAACTTTCACCTTTTCTTGCGCTTCATCTAACGAAAGACTCCCTTTTTCGACTTCCTCGTTTAAAGCATTGATTAATTCTAGCGTCATCACGACACTATTTTTTAAGTTCGTAGCGCCTGCCTCATCTAAGGAGTTTTTGCTCGATTGGTAACCTAATATTCCGAGTATGATCAGCGGAATAGCTAATAAAGCGAGTGAAGTGACCATCAGTTTCATCTTGATGGTATTGAATTGGAACAGCATTTTCTTCATAACTAACACCTTTCTATCTTGAAATAGTACTTTGATCGACTTGTGGTCCTTTTTAACCATTATTACGAGTAAAGCCTCTCTCCACTTAACAGTATCGGCGCTTGGGAGGAAAGTTTTAGTTGTTTTTATAGTGATAACGACCTATATGTTATTTATGTGTAATAGAACAACTCTTTTTTGGCAGTCTGATTCGAAAGCGCGCATGGCTCGTCGGATACAAAAAGGAATAGATTTGTCCCTATTTATTTGTTATGATGTTTTATATATTTGAAAATTTATGTGAAATTATGATGCGAACTAATTTGTCAATCAATAGATTTGTGGAGAATTAGCAGAGTGGGAGGGGTATTATGGGGATCGTAGATTTAAGTGTATTGAGTTGGGGTCTATTTTGGACAGGGGTTGTCTCTTTGTTGTTGATCGGTGGTTTTTTTAGTTTTGGTGTGCTTCTGCTCGCCCAAAATAAAAGAAAAAAGGCCATTTTTCCCTTGGTTTTGAGCGGGATTGGTTTTTTTGCTTTTTTAGGTTTTGCCTCGACACTTTAACTATCATAAACATAAATGGGACGAAACTCATTTGAAAAAGCGGCTTCTCGATTGGACGAGTGGCCGCTTTTTTTTTCTATTTAATATGACGCCTCTAGCGTAATCTAAACAGGGAAAAGAAGGTCGGTTCTGCTTTAATCCTTATCGCGCAGGGAACCGCCAGCGATGCCTGGATAGGTCATTTCAAAGGGATCTAAAATGACATCTAATTCTTCCTCGGTCAGGACGCCGTGTTCGAGACACAGCTCCCGCGCGGAACGACCGGTCTGAAGCGCTTCTTGGGCAATTCTTGCCGCAATCTCGTAGCCTAAATGGGGATTGAGGGCAGTGATCACGCCGACGCTTTGTTCCACATACTGTTTGCACCGTTCAATATTCGCCTCAATTCCCGCTAAACAATACTGATTAAACACAGTGAACGAGCGACTCATGATGTTTAACGATTGCATCAAATTAAAGACAAGCACAGGTTCCATCACATTTAGTTCCAATTGACCGGCCGCCGCAGCCAAACTAACGGTATGGTCATTGCCCATCACTTGAAAAGCGACTTGGTTAATCAGTTCGCACATAACTGGATTGACCTTCCCTGGCATGATCGAAGAGCCAGGCTGGCGGGCGGGAAGTCGGATTTCGCCAAATCCAGTCCGTGGTCCTGAAGCCATCAGACGTAGGTCGTTGGCAACCTTTGACATTGAGATCATGCACACTTTTAAAGCGGAAGATACTTCGGCATAGACGTCTGTGTTTTGTGTCGCGTCGACGAGATCGGTCGCTTTTGTTAACGGGTAACCGCTAATTTCGCCTAACAGGCGAACGACGTGATTGATATAGGTGGGATCCGCATTTAGACCGGTGCCAACCGCGGTGGCTCCAAGATTGACTTCATAGAGTCGTTGGCGTGTTCGTTCCAGCCGTTCAAGATCCCGCTTGAGGACGCGTCGATAAGCTTGAAACTCTTGACCTAAGCGAATTGGCACGGCGTCTTGTAAATGGGTGCGCCCCATTTTAATGACATGATCGAACTCTTGCGCTTTTTTATGGAACATTTGTTCTAACTCATGCATGGCGGTTAGCAGTTGATCAAGCAAGGAAAGGATGGCGATTCGAACAGCGGTTGGAAAAGCGTCGTTTGTCGATTGAGACATATTCACATGCGTGTTTGGACTTAATTGAAAGTAGTCTCCTTTGTTCCCGCCTAACAGCTCGATCGAGCGATTGGCAATGACTTCGTTCGCGTTCATATTAATCGACGTTCCGGCCCCGCCTTGAATTGGATCAACAATGAACTGGTCATGCCATTGACCGCCGATAATTTCTTGCGTGGCTTGAACGATTGCTTGTTCCATTTTTTCGTTTAAGCGTCCCACTTTTCGGTTGGCCTTTGCCGCCGCCATTTTTACCATGGCCAAAGCTTTGATTAATTGTCCATCGAGCTTGTAGCCAGTGATTGGAAAGTTTTCTACGGCCCGGATGGTCTGTATTCCATAATAAGCCTGGAGCGGGATTTTCCTTTCACCGAGAAAGTCTTTTTCCACCCGAAATAAATCCGCTGTCATGCTCTATTCCCCTTTTACAAATTTTTCACTTGCGGTAAACCCATGTTATCATTTTCTAAAGATCAATCGATAGCCAAATTGGAGAATGGCTGTTAATCCCGCTGCTGTAAGCGGACCAACGGGAATACCGCCTAGGAAGATCACGCCTAAAATGGATCCGACGACTAGTCCTACGAGAAATTGCGGCTGGGAACGTAATATACCTAGGCCATAGCGATTGAGATATACGGCCAAGGCGCCGCCGCTTAAACTGAACCAGCCTTGCATCGAATTAAAAAAGGGAAGCGTATCTTCCCATTGGATATCTCCATTCGCGAGCGGGACAAGGATCACAAGCGTTAATAACAAGACACCCGCCTCCAGCCCTCTGCGCTCAATTGCGGGAAAGAAGCGTTCCAATGATGTTAGTTTCATCACTAATAACAGACTAGCGGCCATGGCAATCAAATTGGATTTAGCGAGTAACCCAGTAACAATGAGTAAGACAAGCAAAATTTCTCCGTTCATTCATCATCCCATTTTCATGAAGGTATAGTTAACTCTATGTCAAAATGGACAAGAATATCATTAAATTTGGGCTTGAATTTAAGGGGATCGAAAGTTGATGAATGAAATTGAAGGAATTTATTTGGCGAGTTTCTAAACCTCTCCAAAGGTCGTTGAAAGCCGATGGGACAAGGCTGCACCGATGATTAAGATCGCTGTTTTTAAGCCGCGATAAAGCGATAAAGAGACTGAATCTTGAATTAAGTCTTTTCTATTGAAATGATAGCAGGTAAAATGAATGTAGACGTAGAAGAAAAAGAGAACAAGTATTTTATGAGAAAGGGAATCGATATGACTACAGAAAGCTTATCAGATATTCAAATCGCGCAGGCGGCAGAAATGAAACCCATTTCCGATATTGCTCGTAATCTAGATTTGAATGAAGATCATTGGGATGCATACGGAAAATATAAAGCGAAACTCAATTTGTCTGTTTTGGATGATACGTCTCGAAAAGATGGAAAGTTGATCCTTGTCACCGCAATTAACCCGACAAGCGCGGGTGAGGGGAAGACAACGATGGGTGTAGGACTTTCACAAGCGTTAAATCGCATTGGAAAGAGAACTGTATTGGCGCTTCGCGAACCTTCTTTGGGACCAAACTTCGGCTTAAAGGGTGGAGCGGCTGGCGGCGGTTATTCGCAAGTATTGCCGATGGAAGACATTAACCTTCATTTTACAGGTGATCTGCATGCGATCACAACCGCGCACAATCTATTAGCTACGTTAATTGATAATCACATTTTCCAAGGAAACGAACTGAATATCGATTCGCGCCAAATCATTTGGAAGCGGGTGCTAGATATGAGCGACCGCGCCCTGCGTAATATTACGATTGGCCTTGGCGGACGTAATCATGGGATTCCACGCGAAGACGGGTTTGATATTACGGCGGCGTCTGAAATTATGGCGATCCTTTGTTTAGCGGAAGATCTTAAAGATCTTGAAAACAAACTAAAGGATATGCTGATCGCGTATACATTTGATAATCAGCCTGTCTATGTCGGTGATCTAAAGGCGCAAGGAGCGATGGCGATTGTTCTAAAAGAAGCGATCAAGCCAAACCTTGTGCAGACGTTAGAGAATACGCCTGCGATTATCCATGGCGGGCCTTTTGCTAATATCGCGCACGGATGTAATAGTTTGCTTGCAACGCGTATGGCGTTAAAATTGGGTGAATACGCGGTAACGGAAGCGGGCTTTGGCGTTGATTTAGGCGCTGAGAAGTTCATTGATATTAAATGCCGCAAAGGCGAACTTCAGCCGTCTGCTGTCGTCGTTGTTGCGACGATCCGCGCTTTAAAGATGCACGGCGGTGTTGAGCGTGAACACCTTGGAGAAGAAAATTTAGCCGCGCTTGAAGCCGGGTTTGCTAACTTAGAAAGACATGCCGAGACGCTCCGCGGTTTTGGACTGCCATTTATTGTGGCGATCAATCGCTTCTCACTCGATACGCAAGCGGAAGTTGAATTGCTAAGTAAGCTTTGTGAGGATCGAGGAATGCCTTTTGCTGAGGCTGATGTGTGGGGGCAAGGCGGAGCGGGCGGAGAAGATTTGGCCCATAAATTAGTCGAGATCGTCGAAGGGAACGCGCATGACACGTTCAAATACTTATACGATGTGGAAGATTCGGTTGAAGATAAACTTCATCGCATTGTGACTGAAGTGTACGGTGGGCTCGGAGTTAAATTAACGGCTCAAGCGCAACGTCAGTTGCAAGAGATGGAGGCTCACGGTTGGGATAAGCTGCCGATCTGTATGGCCAAGACACCGCTTTCTCTTTCGGATGATCCGACGCAAAAAGGCCGTCCGACTAACTTCCATGTAACGGTGAGAGAGTTCCGTCCTTCATTAGGAGCCGGATTTATCGTTGCTTTGACGGGGAACGTGCTAACAATGCCAGGATTACCTAAAGTACCGGCCGCATTAAATATGGGCTTGGACGAGGAAGGAAATATTTACGGCTTGTTTTAAACTAAATTTAGCGTCAAACCCTTCATATTTAGTGACAGGGGAACCCCTTTTGCGGATCAATAGCGTTCAGCGGAGACGGGCGAGACGTAATAAATAAAAACAAAAAAGAGGGGGTGGGCCGAAACGGACCACCCCCTCTTATATGATTTGTCCTGTTTTTAGAACGGTTGCTGACTAAGCTGCAGAGCAACATTCAGCTTTCCTTCTCGGGTATGCCCGGCAAGCAGCAAGCGGCCTTGTTCATCGATCGTGAAATCAGTCAGCCCTTCCGCATATACCCAGCCATGTTCCAATTTTAAACCAACTCGATAGGGTCCCTGACCAGTAATTTTACCTAGCAAATACATGATCTTCGCATTGCGGATATAGGCTCCCGCTGATAAGGCGGTGTAAGCTCCTTGGGTTGTTTCAAGGTGAAGATAAATTGGTTGATTTGTAAACTGATCCAACTGCTGCTGCACTATCTCCATTTTGATCGGCTTCATCGTTTCACCCATCCCTTTTCTAAAATAGCGGGAACTATCCTAAATGTTCGTGTGTTAAATGAGACACGTATGATCCTCTTCGAAAATCATCGTTTTACACTTGGGACAAGCCAATCCCGCTTCAATTGCTTTTTCGAGGCTTTTACGGTTGACCTCTTTTCTTTTCGCAATCTCTTCCGTTTCAATCGCTTCGTTCATCAGCAGATCAAAGCAGGAAAGACAAAGGTGATAGCTCTCTTTGTTTTGCGTGAACGGATGTTTCGTTTCCCAACTATCTACTTCAAAAGCGTGATAAAGTTGTCCCTCCGTTTGTTTACACTTTTCGCATAGTACCTTTTCCATAATAGACTCCTTTCTCAATGTTACCAGGAAATTTTATAAAAAACGTAGCCTGAGCGGCCTTTGAAGGTGATTTCCATTTCTTTATCAAAAAATGGCTCGTCCCAATAAGCCGGCCCTTCTACATCGTGTTTCCGTTCAAATTTACGGATGGCATCGTCCAGCGTTTCTGCTGGAATGATATGATCTTTCTCCTCAAAATCAGGATGATCAGATCGGATAAGTAGAAAACGATATTTTTTCAAGAAAGCAACTCCTTACCCAACATCGATCGGTTTTTCTTTCATTTTATCAAAGCTTCTTGCAAATGTCAGTACAAAAGCGGATTAGCGAGTAAAGACGGTCTGTTTTCTGTTCTGTAAGCTTCGTCATGCCGCATATTTATAATCAAGCTTCGATAACGGGGAGGGAAAGTAATTGAAAGCCAAGTTAAAAGTGCGGGTAAACGGAAAGGAGTTTAAGTTAAAAAAAGGAAAAACTCAAGTTGCTAAAGGGAAAAGGGAAGAAGAGCTGATGGAACCAACGGCGATTCACGATGTACAATATGTTAAAGGTCTGGCTACGGGGGAGTCGATTCACTGGTCATTAATCGAATAAAATGAGGGCTCGCATCAGCTTGATTTAGTATGAAAGGTAAGGTATTCTAAGTATGTATCTTGTTTACTTGATGCGAGCTCTTTTTTTTTGGGAGGAAAGATAAAATGACTTGGGAAAAAGACGCAGAAGAACTATTGGACGAGCTAGTGAAGCCGATTCCGATCTTTGCTAGACCGATGGCTCGAATGGGAATTGAAAGAAAGATTAAAGAAGTCGCCACAGATACGATTACGGTTGATGCCGTAGTCCGCGGTTATTTACTGGCATCCTCAGGCAGCATGCGTGAGCGCGCGATCAAGCTTTTAGAAGCGAAAAAGATTGATATGTCTCCTTATGAGGAATTGTTAGCAGAATTGAAATAAGGTTTTAGTTGCCAACCTTACATAAAAAGCGGGCGTAGAAAAAAGAACTCCTTTTCTCTACGCCCGCTTTTTATGTTGCTGTTTCTAGTTTAAACATAATCTAGATTGGCGCGCGTACATATAGAACGACAGCATAGAAAAGGAGGCAACGCCTTGCAAGAGGACCACTTAACGGAGTTAGTTCGGAGGAATAATATTTCTGAGATCATTGTCCATTTAGATAAAGATATTAACCAAGTAAATGGTAGAGGGGATAGCGTTCTCTTAATTGCGACAAGATTAAATTATCGTTCTTTGGTCGACCAGTTGATTAATCTGGGCGCGGATATCAATCATGAAAATCATCGCGGCACATCGGCGTTAACGTTAGCGATTTTTAACGGCTTTTTTGAGATGGCGCGTGACCTATGGATATCAGGGGCAAAGGTAGTTAGACCGAGCGATAAGGAAGCCGACAGTTCGAACCTGGTACATACGATGACATACAAGCAAAATCTACGAACATTAGAGGAACAAGCGCGAAAAGAAGCAACAGACACGATTCGCTAGGTAGAACGGTGATGGGCAGGCGGCAGTTTTTTTAAAAAACTGCTGCCTGTTTCTTTTTTAAAAGGCCCAATTTCCGTTGCGGAAAATGGGTTCCCGTCTTCCGTCCGCTGTTTCGCCATCAATATCCATCTCTTCGCAACCGATCATAAAGTCGACATGAACGAGGCTGTCGTTTGCTCCGTTTTGCTTTAATTCCTCTTTCGACATGTCCTTCCCGCCCTCAAGGCAGAACGCATAGGCGCTGCCAAGCGCGAGGTGATTAGAAGCATTTTCATCAAAAAGCGTATTGTAAAAAATAAGGTTCATATTTGAAATCGGAGAGTAATGCGGAACTAACGCGACTTCCCCTAAATAACGCGCCCCTTCATCGGTGTCTAGCAATCGTTGTAACGTTTCAGCTCCTTTTTTAGCTGTAAAGGCAACGACTTTTCCTTTTTCAAAAGTAAGTGAGAAGTCTTCAATCAAGTTCCCCCCGTAACTTAACGGTTTCGAGCTGCGAACGGTGCCGTTAACTCCATCTCGCTGCGGTGTTGTAAATACCTCTTCCGTTGGAATATTGGCCACGAACGGAGTCCCGTCCTGGTTTACGCTGCCGCCGCCCATCCATAGATGGCGTTCAGGAAGATCAATCGTTAGCGCGGTGCCTGGCGCTGTGTAGTGCAGCGTTTTGTACCGCTTCTCGTTCAGAATGGTCACCTTATGATCCAGTTGGCTATTGTGTTCTTGCCATGCTTGCGTTGGATTGTCTAGGTTAGCTCGCGTCGCTTCAAAAATCGCTTGCCACAGCTTGTTCACCTGATCTTCGGCGGGCGCTTCTGGGAACACTCTGGCTGCCCATTCAGGTGAAGGGACAGCAATGACACACCAGCTGACACGATCGGCTTGAATGTAATTGCGGTATGTTTGCATCGCAACTCCCGCGCTTCGATTGGCGGCGGCGATTTTATCTGGGTTAACTCCTTTTAAAAGATCGGGATTGCTCGCGACGATCGACAGGAATGCGGCGCCTTGTTCCGCCATTTCTTCAAAACCTTTTGCCCGCCAAATAGGGTATTCTTCAAATGCCTCAAGTGGGGCTAAATCATATTTCAGCCTCGTAATGCGATCGTCAGACCATTCGATATGGACATTTTTGGCTCCGGCATGATACGCTTTCTCTGCCGCCAATCTGACGAAATCGACAGCGGCTAAAGGGGCGATGATGACTAACGTTTGCCCAGCTTGGATGTTAACGCCTACTTTTACAGCTAATTCTGCATACTGGCTGATCATTTGTTCAAACAAATCTGCTGCCTCCTCGTTTATATGTAATCGCCTTATTTTACCACGGGAATCCCTTTGTCCCAAATGATAGCGAACAGAATTTGACGTATAAGCGAGGTTTCGACTGCAAACAATTGAGGTAGGACAGAAGAAGAAGGAGTTTTAGTTGATGAAATTTATGAAGGATTTGCTATCACGCTTGTTAAACGATCGTGTGTTGGATTTGTCCGCCCAATGCGCTTATTATTTTTTATTTTCAATTTTTCCGTTTCTTATTTTCATGATCGCCTTAGTTGGCTTTTTGCCATTCACATCCGATGATGTGCTAAAGTTTGTCTCGGAACATATGCCTGGTCAAACGAACGAACTGATTGAAGAGAATATTCGAATGGTTGTCGATGTCAAGCGGAGCGGAACCCTATCGTTAAGTTTGCTAGTCACGCTGTGGTCAGCCTCAAGGGGAATGGATGCTGTTGTTTATGGGTTGAATCGTTCTTATCAGGTGAAGGAGAAGCGATCGTTCATTCGCTCTAAATTGTTATCGATGATTCTCACGGTTGGGATGATTTTTGTATTTTTGACCGCGCTTGTTCTAACTGTATTTGGAGAAAAAGCGCAAGCGCTTATGCTTGTTTTTTTACATATACCTGAAAATAATTTAATCGTATCTACTACGTTCCGTTGGGCGATTACGTTGATCGTCGTAACGATCACGTTTATTGCTCTTTATTACATTGCGCCAAATACGTGTATCCGATGTAAAGATGTCGTTCCGGGAGCCGTGATTGCGGCGGTCGGTTGGCAGCTCGCTTCCGTGATCTTCTCCTTTTATGTGAATCGTTTTGAAAACTTTTCGGCAACGTACGGGAGTCTTGGCGGATTAATTATTTTGATGACCTGGTTTTATTTATCGGCGCTGATCATTATGATGGGAGGCACCATCAACGCTTTATTACCACAATGGAAAAATGAATAGAAGGTGGGAGAAACATGGCGGGATTAATTATTTTGGCTGGCGGAAAATCGAGCCGTATGGGACAAAACAAGGCATTGCTTAAGGTTGGCGAGCAGACAGGACTTGAGCGTATTTTGGAAAGATTAAGTCCGCTGTTGAGCGATCCGATTTTGGTCACAAATGAACCGCATCTTTATGAGGGATTGCCTGTTCAAATCATCGCGGATAATTATCCGGGGCGCGGACCTGTCGCGGGGCTTGAGGCCGGGCTTGTCGCCAGCAAGCATGACTGGAATTTGCTTGTAGCTTGTGATATGCCGTTTGTAAGTCGGAAGTTGGCTCGGGAATTGTTGGCTAGAAGAGGCGACTATGAATGTATCGTTCCGATGCGCGCGGGGAGAGCGCACCCTCTGTTTGCGTTGTATCGTCGATCGATATTGCCCACAGTTCAACGAAATATACAAGCCGATGTATTGAAAATGGGCGCTGTGTTGGACGCGAGTCGCTCGCTATACGTGGAAGAGAGCGAATTAGGACAAGTGGATGATTTTGAAGATGCGTTATTTAATATGAATCACCCGAGTGACTATGAAAAGGCCGTGGAAAAAGGTCTGGATGGCGCATAAATGAGGCGAAAATAAAGTAGGCGTAGGGGAAATTTCGCCTACGCCTACCAGTATTCCGCTTTTCCGATTGATATCTGGGCATCTCGCTAAAAATCCCGCTTATTTACGGCCCGCGACTGATCCAAAATGTGACGCGGGTTTGTGGGGCAACGGTTGCGCCAGGTTCGAGATCTTGTTCGAAGACGAGACCTGCGGGCTCTTCTTCATTTGCGACAATCCTGAAACTATAGTAAAGCCCCGCGCTTTTTGCCGCTTGCTCTGCTTCATGCTGAGAAAGTCCGCGCAGATTTGGCACATAGACGGTTCCATCTGCTTGCTCTTCAAACTCTTCATCAAGTAGTTCTTCATCCGACTCATCCACTTCATCCATGAAGCCTTCTTCATCGTTTTGTGTTGGCGTGTCATCACGGACAGGCGGCGTGTCATGATCCTCAACACCCCCAGCATCCTCCTCTGTCGTTGTCTGCTGATCGGGGTTCACGTTGTTTTCTTCCGCAACTTCTATTGAAGCAGGCTGCTCCCCTTTAGAACCAAGCTTAATGAGTGGCAGAATGATCAGCGCCGCAACCACCGCTGTCGCGATGATAACATACGGCTTTTTCGATCGGCGTCCCTCTCTACTCTTTTGGAGAAGGTCTTTCGGAATTTGAACTTTTCTTATCCGATCTATCGGCGAGCGTAATTTTTGTAATTTTTCTTTGCGCAGCCATTTTGTTCGAAGCGCGTCCAACTTGGTCCACGCCGCATTCAACCATCCTTTTACATCCAAAGACGCTGGATGTGACGCTTCCGCTGCTGTCGGGGGAGTGAAAGTCGGGTTGAGCGTTTCCTTCCGACTGTGGATAAGCTGTGAGAGCAGTAATGTAAAAGAAAATGAAGGGCTCGACTGGATGAAGGCCTCACGATATAGTTGAACCAGAATATCATAGTCAAATTCAGACAATGAATGGGCTTGCTGAATTTGTTGTAAATGGTCAACCCACTGTCCCGTTGGAGCAGGTAGATTTGTTGATCTTGAAAGCAGTTGGTATAAAAGATGAAATAGGCCGATGGCTCCGCGATGCTGCTTTGCTTCCTTCCCCCAAAAATTAATAATCATGAGTTGTCCGTCATCGGTTAGCCACAAGTTTTCTGTTGATAGAGAAAAATCACGAATCCCTTGACTTAAAGCAATTTCTACTAGTTTTCCGATTTCCAATGTCATTTCTAAACACTGTTCAAAAGAAAAAGGGGCTATTTTTTGCGCCTGTGAAGCGATCGTTCCTTCCCTCAATTCAAGCGCGACTAACAAGCCACGGGCGCTGTGACTGACATCTAATATATGAAAGAAACGAGGATGGTTAAAACCGTCTACGTTTCGAATGAGTTGAAGCGCTTCTTCATCGGATAGCTTTGTGAACTGATAAAGCAACACATTCCGCTTCAACGCCAGATCTTTACCGCGCAGTAATACTCCTTCTTGAGCTGGTAGCAGCTCTGCTTCCACTTGATAGCGTTCGTCATTTAAGCCGTACATGTTCTTATCTACTCCCATTCACGTCTATTCATCTGGAATCAACCGAATTTTTATCGATGGGAGAGCGCCCCTCCCTCCTCATATTAGTTGAAGGTGTAATTGATTATACTTCCGGACTCTATTTTAATGCAAAAGATTAACATTGGCTAGTAAGTAACCAGTTTTTTCAAAATGGAACTTGCTCGAAATGGCGAGTCTCGTAACGTTTGCATTCAGGAAGAAAATAGTGGGAATGTTGGAAAATCCGCGCTAGTTTTAAATCGAGTTGCGGTATAATGAAAATAATCATACGGATATAGAATGGAAAGAGAGCGAAAAAAATGACGATCTTCATAACGATGCTGTTATTGGGCGGGCTTTTAGGCTTTGTTGGAGCGGGCGGGTCTGGCTTTATCATTGCCGTTCTCGTCACCTTTTTTTCTATACAGATTCACGTCGCCTTAGCAACAGCGATGGCCGCCATGTTTTTGACGATGGCGACAGGAGCTTTTAGTCACTTTAAGCAAGGAAATATGGACTTTAAAACGGGGGCATTGATCGGCCTATTCGGCTCAGTCGGTTCTTATTTAGGGACGCAAGTCGCTCATCTTATACCTGAGCAGGCGCTAACGTCATTGACAGCGACGATGTTGATCGTCTCAAGTGGACTCATTTGGTATCGAACGCGCGCCCAGCAAGCGAATAAAAAATCGGATGGCATTGACCACATCGGCTTGAAGATTGTTGGGATCGGACTCGTGACAGGCGGGATGTCGGGAACTTTTGGGATCGGATCCACCCCTTTTATCCAATTGGCGCTCATCTCAATTATGAAGAAATCTTTGCGTGTGGTGGCGGGCACGACCATGTTAATTATTTTACCCGTCGCTTTCTTTGCAGCTGTCGGATACAGTCAATCGGGTTATTTAGATTGGACCTTACTATTAAAGGTCATTTCGGGGACGATGATAGGTTCCTATATCGGGGCGAAATTTACAAACAAAGCGCCGCTGCCGTTGTTAAGAGGGGCGATGATTTCGACGCCGCTAACGAGCGGTGTTTTGTTGTTCATCCAATTAATCTTTTTAAGCTGATAAGGAGTAAGCTCCAAAAAAGTTGAAAAACATTACGCCAAAATGCAGAAAACCAATAGATTTAAGGATTCATAACGAGTATAATTAGTATGATATCTATATTCGATATAGTGTCTATATCCTTTTTACAAAAAAAGGTTTTTTAACTACGTTTATTTGTTAGGCCAATGTAATGTTTACTGAGATTGATAAATAGAAGAAGGGTTCCTTACGATTTAACCTCAGAGGGGGACTGGGAACGATGAAGATGGCTGTTATGGATCTAACCTATGTTCAAGGACATACGCTACATCAATTTATCGCCAATAATATGGATTTTATTTTGAAGGAATGGAATTATACCGGGGGGAAATTCAAGTTTTTTCAAAGCGCAAAAGCAACTCCCAATAGCCTTCAGCAAACATTTGAAAATTTGTTCTTAATTATCGGACGAGAAAAACCAAAAATTAATCGAAATGAACTTGCAAAATGGGCGGAACAGATCGGACGTAAGCGAGCCAAGAACGATTTTCCGATCTACTATACACTAGAATTATTCCATGAATTTCGGGATTTATTTTGGAAAACGCTTTATTCTTATATTGAACTATCCGAAATCGAACTGGATTCAAATGAACTGATCGAACTGGAGCGGTATTATAACCAAGCGATTGATTTTGCGATTTATCATTTTGCTGTAAACTATGTAAGGCAAAAAAATGAGATCACTCGTTTGCAACAATTAGCTTTGAAAACGCCGCGTGTTCCGCTGACACCGTTGACAGACGAGATTGCCTTATCGACCTTGATAGGTTCAATGGATGCGTCTCGATTGGAAAATTGGACAGAGGAGACAATCGATAATATTGAGAAATTAAAGATCCATTGTTTGATCGTTGACGTGAATCATCTGTTATTTACCGATCCAACTATTTTGAAATCGTTTCTTCATTCATTACAAGGATTTCAATGGATTGGCTGTCACACAATATTAACAGGGATGAACTACAAAGATGGCAGGGAACTGATCAAGACGGGCGCGTTGCCAGAAGGGCTTGTGATTCATGCGAATATTAAACAAGCGATTGCAAGTCTTGGAGGTCTATCGGTTCACCCTGAAAAGCCGATTTCGAGCACGAAAGAATTGAGAAGGGTACAACGGAAGAGGCAGTAGCGCGCTTTGGCGATTGCTATCGCCTTTTCGTGTTATAATTAAACATTCACTTTCCAGTGGATGATCCTAATTTTTTAAGGGTAAACTTAAGTTTGCCAAGTATTGTAACAAAGAATAAATGATTATTTATAGAAGAGGTGACACGATTTGAGCATGGGGACGAACAACGGACAAAAGCTAGCCACCTTTGCTGGAGGATGTTTTTGGTGTATGGAGGGGCCGTTTGAGGCTGAACCTGGTGTGGTCAAAGTTGTTTCCGGTTATTCCGGGGGACACAAGGAAAATCCAACGTATGAAGAGGTTTGCTCAGAGACAACAGGACATTACGAGGTAATTCAAGTTACCTATGATCCCACCGTTGTTTCTTACGCGCGGCTCTTGGATATTTTCTGGCGTCAAATTGATCCAACCGATCCTGGCGGACAGTTCAATGATCGTGGCCAATCGTATCGTACCGTGATCTTTTACCATGATAGTGAGCAACGGATGGCCGCTGAATTTTCAAAACGGGCTTTAAACGAAAGCGGGAGATTTGAGCATCCGATCGTAACAGAAATCATCGCTGCGTCCACTTTTTATCCCGCGGAAGATTACCATCAACAATATTATAAAAAAGACCCGATTCGTTATAAAATGTACCGTGTTGGTTCTGGCCGAGACGCATTTTTAAAAGAAACGTGGAGAAATCGCGAGAAAGATGAAGATTTGAAGCAGCGTTTAACGAGAATGCAGTATGAAGTCACGCAAAATGACGGGACAGAACCTCCTTTCCAAAACGAGTATTGGAATCATGAAGAGGAAGGTATATACGTCGATATCGTTTCGGGCGAGCCGCTTTTTAGTTCGAAAGACAAGTTCGACGCGGGTTGCGGTTGGCCGAGTTTTACGCAGCCTTTGAAAGAGGAGCAAATTAAAGAAAAGATTGATGTTGCGCATAATATGGTTAGAACGGAAGTGCGCAGTCTGGAAGCCGATTCCCATTTAGGTCATGTGTTCGAAGATGGACCTGAGCCGACGGGACTACGGTATTGCATCAACTCCGCCGCTCTGCGTTTTATTCCGAAGGAAGACTTGGAAAAGGAAGGATACGGAGAGTACGCGAAACAGTTTGATTAGAGGCGAGCGGGGCGCTGGAGGAACAGGGAAGGTGAGCGGTGGCGACAGGGCCAGAAGAGAAGCGAATGGGCTGGCTGGTTATGAGAATTGAATGTTGACTAACCCTATATCCCATTTTAACAGGAGTTTCTCCTGCTAAATGAGGTCGGCGGTTGTAATGTGGTGGGGAACTGCGTGTAGGTCCATGTTCCTCCCATTTTAACAGGAGTTTCTCCTGCTAAATGAGTCCAGCGGTTGGAAATTGGTGGGGAACTGCGTGTAGAACCATGTTCCTCCCATTTTAACAGGAGTTTCTCCTGCTAAATGAGTCCGGTCGTTGTAAATTGGTGGGGAACTGCGTGTAGGTCCATATTCCTCCCATTTTAACAGGAGTTTCTCCTGCTAAATGAGGCCAGCGCTGTATACGGTCTGAAGATTAGGTTGCATTAAAAAGATCCCTTGCCTTTCTTTGTTAAGGCGGGGGATTTTTTGTGTGAATGGATTCCTGCCAACGGCTGTAAAGGGATCAAATAAGCCTGCTTAATCTAAAGCTTATCCTTTATTTCCTTCTCTTATCCAATCCCTTCCACCGCAACCTTCTCCCTTTTTACGAGCAGCAAAGAATTATGGAATATCGGAATTGAAACGAACGCGTTGTGAAATTTGTCTCTCATCGTTGCGGTTCAACAGCGGCAATGATTCATAAGCGGTTGATCGTTGACAATTATTTATGCCGCGCCAGGGCGGAGTTGCTGCAAGGGTTGATGTCAGCTTACTTTACTCCTTTACAAGCGCTCAGTTTTATGACGTTTATTTTGTGGTATGTACCTTGTCTTGCTACCTTCAGTGTTATCCACGAAGAAACGGACTCCAAAAAGTGGACTTGGTTTTGGTTATGCGTTAGCGATCGCATATTTGATTTGCTTGTTGTTTTATCAAATGGGTCGTTGGCTATGCTTTTAAAAAGGGGGGAAAGCAATGATCCTGAACATGGCAGTTGGCGGGCTTGTGTTTGGCTATGTGGGGTGGACGTTGGTTCGATTCTACAAAAAAAGCAAGAAGGAAATTGTTCAGGTTGCGCCCATGCTGAACAGTGTCCAACCGCGCAACAAATCAAAAAAAGCGCGAGTCGGCGTAATCCCGACTTGCGCTTTTTCAATTCAATGTTCCCTTTTGCCCAGTTTTAGAATAAGATATCGTATCTGGCAGGGGGAGTGATGATTTCAGATGAATTTGCATAAAGTAATAGAAATGATAGACAATATCCCGCAAGATCGTTGGCAAGATGAACAAACGATTAAACAATTCATTGATCAGCTCGAAAATGCGCTTGGTCAGAGCTACACTGCTAAACAAAAACGAGAGTATGCCCAGCATATTAAAAAATTTGTTAGCGATCCGACGAGGAGAAAACTGCTCCCATTTCTATTAAAGTCTGGAAAACTGGAATCCATCTTGAAGAAAATTAGCTAAAAAAGATACGAAAAACCCATCACTACGACAGCAAGCAGCGCGACAATAAACGGAATCCAGAGCATTCCCGTTTTTTCGCCTCTACCGCCGCGCCCTAAAATCATTTCCATCAATCCGATAAGAGCGACCGCTAAAATCCCTTTTACCACATAATGCGCGGCAAAACTGCGGAATATCAACGAGCCAACACCGCTAACGAGCATAATAATAAAGAATAGACGCAAAATCATATGCGTGATTTTTTGAGCCTTCTGTTTGCCATTTTTAGTGAAAATGGCGGCTAACGCAAATAGCAGCACAGTAATTAACCATGCGCTTTGGTGCGTGTGGCTAAACATTTGGTACATCGGTGGACCTCCAATTCAATTGTTATGATTACACTGTGTTCATAGTATATATTTCAATTATAACAAAAGCAGCGTAATAAAGCTTGATCATAACTGCGCATTTACAAAATATCTGTGAACAATTTTAAAAGGAAATCCCTTCCAAGAGGAACCTCCTTTGCTTGATAATCCGCTATTTCCGATCGTTATCTTACTCAATTCAGCATCTTTTTTAGTTCTTTTAAATCTTTTTCCAATTCTCTTATATCGTCTTCTATTAACTCTTTCAAACGTAATTTTTCTCGCAGCAATCTTTTCATTTGTTCAAGACGATGATCTAAGTCAAAAATTCCGAGAGACATGCGGATTCCCCCTATATTATGGTATTCGTTCAGTGTACTGGTATATGTTTATGACAAAAAAATAAAACTATGCCTGATCGTCGTAAAGCAACCCGTGGTCGTTTAGCGCGCGATGGATCGTGATATAATAGAATGATATGTTATAGGCCGAAACCAAATGGAAACAAAAGGGTGGTTTTAAAAAGTGGCTGGAGAGCGGAATCCATGTCAAATTGTGTTTGATGTTCAGAAATTAGGCGACGATTATGTGTTTGTGATTACAGGCGGGAAGGCCCATATCGGGGCGAGCGCCACCGCTTATTATTATGAAGATCAGCTGCAAGTTGAAGGTGTTGCATTGCCGCGTCATAAAGAGTGGGAACTGGCGCGGGAGCTTGCTTTACAAGCTGCGGAACAATTAGGGGTGACGGTCACGGTTGTCATGGGCATCCATGTGGATCAGGCAAGTAGGGAGATGATCGATTCGATCATTGTTTTTGTCCGTCAAGAAATGAATCGACAACTTGTAAAGGTAGGTAACGCTTCTTCTTAGGGAGGGGCGTTTTTGTGGATCCACGGCGCATCGCTAAAAAGAGGAACAGGGCTATTCATCGTTACAGTGAATAGCCCTGTTCAAATTGTGGTTAAAATTAATCTAGTTTAAGTCCTTTCAAGGCATCAGCTAATGCGTTATTAAACGGTTCCGCTTCTTCCTTTTGATTCTTTAAATACTTTTGCACGGTTCGTTTATCGGCTCGATTGCCAGATTCCTTTTTGCGTCTGGCTTCGAAAGAAGACAGTTTTTCACGATGACCACAACTGCAGACAAACCGTTGTCCGTCGCCTTCACCAACTAAATCCAATCGCTTTCGACATTTTGGACAACGGGCGTTGGTGCTGCGGGAAACTGTTTTGCGATGACCACATTCGCGATCCTGGCAAACGAGCATTTTGCTTCTTTTCCCGTTTACTTCAAGCAACCGCTTGCCGCAGTCTGGACATGTTTTTGAAGTCAGGTTGTCGTGTCGGAATTGTTTATCGCTCGCTTTGATTTCCGCCACGATCTTTTTCGTGTAGTTTTTCATGTCTTCGATGAATACTTCTTTTTTCAACTTCCCTTGAGCAATTAGCTCTAGTTTTTGTTCCCATTCGGCTGTAAGAGTTGGCGATTTCAACTCTTCTGGCGCAAGATCTAACAGTTGACGGCCTTTTGATGTGAGATGGATCGCATTGCCGCGTTTTTCAATCAAGAATGAATTGAATAGCCGCTCGATGATGTCCGCGCGTGTGGCAACGGTGCCGAGTCCGCCGCTTGATTTCAACGTTTGGGCCAATTGTTTGTTTTGTGTGTCCATATATTGCGTCGGGTTTTCCATCGCGGACAGTAAAGTCGCTTCCGTAAAACGAGCGGGTGGCTTCGTTTGTCCTGACGTTTGGGAAATGAGACGCACTTGCAACGTATCCCCTTTGTTGACGTTCGGTAATCGCTGTTCTTGTAGATCATCGGCATCATCATCTTCATTAAAACGATTTTCATACACTTCTTTCCAACCCATTGCTAACACATTTTTTCCCCTGGCGACGAACTTTTCATCACCAATCATAGTTTGCAGTGTTAGTTGTTCATATTCAAAAGGAGGAAAGAGGACCGCTAAAAAGCGCTTGATGACCAGATCGTAAATTTTGCGTTCATTGTTTGACATCGCCGATAAGTTGACGTAGCCTTCAGTCGGAATGATCGCGTGGTGATCAGACACTTTGCTGTCATCAACAAATGCTTTTGATGTTCGAATCGGCTTTTTTAAAATTTTATTGGCTAACGAACGGTAATCCCCGATCCCGCACGCATTCAGTCGCTCAGGCAATGTTTCGACAAGATCGGAAGAAAGATAACGCGAATCGGTCCGCGGGTAGGTCAGTACTTTATGCTGTTCATATAATCTTTGCATGATGTTGAGCGTTTCTTTCGCGGAATAGCCGAAAATCCGATTCGCGTCGCGTTGTAATTCGGTTAAATCATATAGGCCTGGGGCAAACGATTTTCTCGGTCTTTTTTCAACTGTTGTGACCGTCGCGTTTTGCTTGCCTACTTTGTTTACGATCGTCTTCATCTTTTCTTCATTAAAGCTGCGGCTGTTTCCGTTCGCGTCTTGCCAAGTCAATTTGATCTGATCGGTTGTTTGCGCCTCAATTCCGAAATAGGTTTGCGGTTTAAAATGGTTGATTTCGTCCTCGCGGGCAGCGATCATCGCCACTGTTGGTGTTTGGACGCGACCGCAACTGAGTTGGGCATTAAAGCGTGTCGTTAAGGCGCGTGTCGCATTCAGTCCGATATACCAGTCCGCTTCGGAACGAGCTACCGCTGAAGCGTATAAATGTTCATAGGCTTTGCCTGATTTTAAGCGAGCGAACCCCTCTTTAATCGCTTTATCTGTTACGGATGAAATCCACAGTCGTTTGATTGGCTTTTTCACATTCACTTTCTCTAGAATCCAACGGGCGACGAGCTCGCCTTCCCGACCTGCATCCGTCGCAATAATCACTTCATTAACGTCTTTTCGCAGCAGTTGTCTTTTAACTGCATTAAATTGTCTGCCTGTTTGGCGAATGACCGTTAATTTCAACGGTTCGGGCAGCATCGGTAAATCTTCGAGCTTCCATGTTTTATATTTGACATCGTAATTTTCAGGGTCAGCCAGTGTGACGAGATGGCCGAGGGCCCAGGTGACGATGTAGCGATCCCCTTCCAAGTAGCCATTTCCATTTTGTTTACAACGTAGCACGCGAGCAAGGTCGCGAGCAACGGAAGGTTTTTCAGCTATTACTACACTTTTTGCCATCATTTAAACATCCTTTCAGAAATCCATAAACTAACTATAGCATACGTGAATTCCAATCGCGATTTACAGTTGAGAGCGGTGAACCTTGAGTGAAAATGTATGCCAAAATGCCCCTGTATTTTTACACTTATTGAAATTCCTGACATGAAATGTGACGAATTTGTGAATAATATGTGTTATAGTGATGCTTATCACGGTTGAAATGCGCAGACTGTTTTATAGTGGAATTATCAGAAAATAAAAGATCTTTCAGATGCAGAAAAGCATGATAGCAAACTGAAAGTAAGTAGAAAAAGGAGGACAATGATGGGTAAGAACATAGGAATTTTCTTCCTTGCATTTGCCATCGCATTTGGCGCGGGATACTTGTTTTTTAAGCCTAGCGTAAATCAGGACCAGACGGCAACGGAACAACCAACCCAACCAACAGAACCGACTAAGGAACAGGCGGGGACAGATACAGCGAACTCGTCTGAAGGAGAAATTTTAGTGACGCGCGGTTGCATTTCGTGTCACGCGGTCTCGGCTCTTGGCTTGGAAGGAGCAAATACCGGACCTGATCTCTCTCAATCTTATGTTAATGTACCAGACAAGCATGGGGTGTCGATCGAAGAATTTCTGATCAACCCGACGACGGCAGTGATGTCATCCGTGCTTGGCGGCAATCCTTTAACAGATGAAGAACGAGAGGCCGTTTTAGAAGCTCTCAGATTAGCTTCAGAAAAATAAAAAAAGAGTAGAGGGGTGAAATCAGTTATGAATCCAACGTTAAAACGAGTGATTTTTGCCATAGCGGGAGCCGCCGCAGGGTTATTAATCTCATTTATATTTTTTGCGGATTTGAATAAGGGCGATCAAAACGCTTCGGCCAACCAGTCAAAAGCAGAAAAAGTGTTTGTCCCATACGGTGAAAAGGACGAATACTACATGATGGCGTCAGGTGGACACTCAGGTCAATTGTTTGTTTACGGACTCCCATCCATGCGTAAAATCCGAACAGTTCCTGTTTTTACACCCGATCCAGCGACAGGTTATGGTTATGACGCAAAATCGAAAGAAATGCTAGGCGGGTATACATGGGGAGATTTTCACCACCCGGCCATTTCTGAAACAGCGGGGGATTACGACGGGCAATTCCTATTTGCTAATGATGTCGGGAACAACCGCGTTGCCGCTGTAGATCTTGAAACATTCCATACTGTGGATATTATGAGCCTACCTAATATGGGTGGTCCGCACGCAGGGGTATTTGTAACAGAAAATACCGAGTACATTGCTTTACCTACTCGTTTTGCTCGACCGCTTGACGGGCAATTTGCGCCGCTTGATGACTATGAGAGCGAGTACAAAGGCGTCGTGTCGATGACGACGTTTGATCGCGAGGCGAAAAAGTTTGATTTAGCGTATCAAATCGTGCTTCCGCCATGGTCATACGACTTATCTGACGCAGGTAAGAAAATGTCCAGCGATTGGATTGTGATGACGACGTACAACACAGAATTCGCGACGACTAACTTAGAAATTAACGCTTCGCAAAACGACCGTGACTATATCGTTCTTTTAAATTGGAAAGAGCTCGAAAAACAAGTTGCGGCAGGAAATTATAAAGATGTCAACGGAGCAAAAATGATTGATCCGCGTGAACATAAAGGCGCGATCTATGCGGTGCCGGTTGCGAAATCCCCGCATGGTGTAGACGTAACGCCAGATGGAACGCGCTTTATCGCAGCAGGAAAATTGGCTCCGATGATGACTGTATTTTCGTTCCAGAAAGCGTTTGACGCGATTGAAAAAGGGGAGTTTACCGATGAGAAATACGGTATTCCTGTCTTAAATTATGAAGATGTAATGGAACGCGAGGTTGACCCGCCTGGAGCATTGGGTCCGCTTCATACTCAATTTGATGATCGCGGCAATGCGTTCAATACGATGTTCATTTCTTCTGAAGTTGTAAAATGGAACGTCGACACAGGTGAAGTGATTGACCGTCAACCGTCCTACTTCTCACCAGGTCACGCTGCCGCTACAGAAGGAGATACAGTATCTCCAGATGGTAAATGGCTTGTTGCGCTAAACAAAATTGCGAAAGATAACTTCCTGTCGGTCGGCCCATCTCACCCGGAATCTATGGATTTATATGATATTTCCGGCGATAAGATGGAACATATTATGGCTGTGCCGGTCGATCCGGAACCGCATTACGCTCAAATCATCCACCGCGATAAGATTAAAACGATCACGGTGTATCCGAAAGACGAAGCGCGTCCAAATTCAGTCTGGAAACAAGATGACGCGCGCATTGAACGCAATGGCAATGAGGTTCATGTTTATGGTATTGCGATGCGCTCCAGATTCATTTTTGACGCCAAAGCAGATCGGCCTGACGCCGTTACGGTGAAACAAGGCGACCGCGTTTTCTTCCATATGACCAATATAGACTTGGATCAGGATATTACGCACGGTTTCGGGATTAACGAATATGACCTGAACTTTGAAGTTCAACCGGGTCAAACGAGCACATTGGAATTTGTCGCGGATAAAGCGGGTGTCTATCCGATTTACTGCACGAACTTCTGCTCTGCCCTTCATCAAGAAATGAGTGGTTATTTACTAGTCGAACCAAAATAATTGAATCAATACAGGGCGGGGGAAAGAACACCTCCGCCTTTTTTATCGAATAGGGGTGAGAAAGCATGAAAGGAAAGCTATCAATAGCTTCAATGATCAGTTTACTCGTGGCTTCGGCGATTACCGTAATGACCATTTTCGTACCCTGGTGGCAAATGAAATTTTACGCCCCGCAATACCAGGAGGGTCTTGATATTATCGTGTACCCCACAAGGTTAGCGGGTGACATTGATATCGTAAACGGTTTAAATCACTACATTGGGATGGCCTTATTTAGTAATGAATCGTTTCCAGAATTGCAATATATGCCTTATATCATCATTGCTTTCGCGATCGCTATTTTGGTTGTCGCTTTGATTAGACGGAAAATGCCGCTTTATATTCTCATCGGTTCATTTGCGATGGGGGGAATTGTAGGTTTGCTGGATATGTACCGTTGGTTAAAGGAATTTGGCACGAACCTTGATCCACGGGCGCCGATCACGTTAGATCCTTTTATCCCGCCAATCATAGGCAAGAACACGATTGCGAATTTTGTGACAAATAGCTATTTTTCTTATGGTGGTTACATGCTGCTCCTTGTCTTCCTCCTGTTAGTTTTTCCGCTTTGGAAGGATCGCAAGAAAGCATGAGCTGGAAATGGGCGCCGTTGCTACTCTGCGTTTGGCTAGTAGGAGGATACGCCGATGCGCAAGTCGTAACGGATTTACAAGAGCGGATTGATGCGGCAGAGATTGGCGCAACATTATTGCTCGAACCGGGTGTGTATGAAGGAAATGTGATCTTGACAAAGCCTCTTACTTTGAAAGGAAAAGGGGATGTAACGATCCGTGGTGATCGGACGAATAATGTAGTTGAGATTCAAAGCGAAGGGGTACAACTTGAAAATTTGACGATCGAAGGCAGTGGGATGAGTCGAAGTTCACAGGAAGAATATTCCGGTGTGCGGGTGATGGCGAACGGGGCTTTATTGAAAGACTTGCTCATTCAAGATAGTTTTCATGGAATCTTTCTAAACCGCATTCAGGATACAGAGATCGATCGTGTGACAGTGATTGGACAGGGAGCGGGGAAACTCGGTAATCAAGGGAATGGGATTCATATTGCGCGATCCAGCCACAACATCATCACGAACTCGTACTTTGAAAAAACACGGGACGGGGTGTATGTCGAGTATTCGCATAACAATGTCGTCACGAATAACACGATGACGAAAACACGCTATGGGCTCCATTACATGTATTCTAATTACAATGAATTTAAGGATAATCATTTCGTTGGTAATGTAGGTGGAGCGGCGATTATGCACTCTGACCACATCTTGCTTGAACATAACCAGTTTTCATTTAACCAAGGTTCTCGTTCCTTTGGATTGCTGATCCAAACGAGTCGAGATGTGCATGTGTTGAATAATGAGTTCCACTTGAATCAACGAGGGCTTTATTTGGAACAATCAACGAGCAACACGATTGAAAGCAATGAGTTTTTTCAAAATGAAATTGGAATCGAATTGTGGACATCATCGACCGCTCACGTATTTTTTAAGAATAAATTTCAAAATAATCGGATTCAGGCGTTAACCGTTGGCGCAGAGTCCAATAACGAATGGTTTAAAAATGGGGTTGGAAACTATTGGGATACGCCGATGCTTGATTTAGATCAAGATGGGATCGGGGATGAGCCTTTTCAATATACATCCGCATTGAGCGCCTTGATTGAAGCGAATGAGCTGTCCTATTTGTTTTTATCCAGCCCCGCAATCGTCATTTATGAAAAAATGAACGAATTGCTAACCGCAAACAAAATTATGGCTGATGATCGGTATCCGCTGTTGGCGGAACGGAAAGGATCATTTGCAATCATTGCGGGATGGATATTCGTCGCTGCGTTAGCAGTCTTTATTTTTCGAACAAGGGCGGTGAGAAAACAATGATTATGTACTTATGGAAGGAAAGTCTTGAACAAACGCGAGGGAAAGGGCTTTGGCTCGGGATTGGCGTGTTGATGCTGGCTAGTTTATTTCTCATCGCGGAGGCTCGGTTCTTTCCGTCAGATCTTGGCTTTGAAGCAATGTTGCTGTCTGTGTTCGATATGAACATGTATTTGCTTCCTTTATTCTCTTTGTTTCTTTCTTCTTTCTCTGTTTTTCAAGAGAAGGAACTAAAAACATCGATGATTTTGCTGACCAAGCGGGAGTCTACGCTATCGTTTCTTTGGAAAAAGTCGGTAGCGATTCAAGTCATTTTGATCAGCCTCTTTTTGGGCATGTATTTGTTGTTGGCCATCTTTATGAAGTTTTTCTTGGCCTTTCATGTCGTTAGCTTTTTACGTTTTTTATTCGTTATTGTTGTATTTTTGCTGATCTTTAATCAACTGGGAATTTTCCTCGGCGTTGCCTGCAATTCGAAGATGCAGTTAGTCGGGGCAAACATTTTAGTCTGGTTCTCGATTGTATTCTTGTTTGATCTTATGTTTCTGTATTTTTTACCTATAGTCACGTTTGATAACATCCGTTTCTTTTCATGGATTTATTTCCTAGACCCAATCCATACGATGCGGTTTTATTTAGAAACGGGCCTCGGGTTATTCTCGTTGACGCATATGTCACGAATGATGGAAAAGTTTGTATTTATGGACTTAGGTATCTTGATGGCGATGAATGCGATCTTTTGGCCCGCGTTATTATTTGGATTAGCTAGTTTATTCCGAAATGGGGGGATGTTTGATGATTAAGATCGAAAATCTGACACATACATTCGGAAAAAAATCTGTGCTTGAGCAGGTTCAATTATATATTGAAGAAGGGGAGCGGTGCGCCTTAGTGGGACGCAATGGAGCGGGGAAGTCAACGATGATTCATCTGATGCTCGGGTTATTGCCGATTCAGCAAGGAACGGTTCAATTAGGAGGGATCTCTAATCGGAAGCAAGATTGGAAGAAGGTCGTTTCTTATCTGCCAGAAAAGTTCCATCTTTATCCTCATCTTACAGGGATAGAAAATATGCGATTTTTTGCTTCGCTCGCCCCTAAAAAGATCGATGAGGAACAAATGCTTGAAAAACTAGAAAGCGTTTCCCTTAGCAATGCTCGCAATGATATGATCACCACCTATTCCAAAGGGATGTTGCAACGCCTTGGACTTGCGGTGATGCTGTATTATGATTCAGACATTATTATTTTGGACGAACCGACGAGCGGGCTGGACCCGATGGGGCGCGAAGAGATTTTGAACATTATTCGCGCATTAGAAAATAAAACAATCTTGATGGCTTCCCACCACCTTTCAGAGATTGAGAAAGTCTGTACCCATGTTGCTTTTCTTGAAAATGGTAAAATAGAAAAATTCGAGATCAATGATTTTATGGATATTCATATGAAGGAGACAAAAAAATGAAGAAAATGATGATTGTGTTAGTTGGTATGATGTTGTTGGTGGCAGGGTGTGGCTCGGCAAAGATTGGTTTCGAAGTAGTTAATACGCCAGAGTATAAAAATGGAGTGGAATCTGAAATTATTTTGAAAGCGACTGAAAGCGGCAAAGCCGCGGAAGGTTTAGTCATTGAAGCGACACTAGAAATGGCGAAGATGGATCACGGACACATCGAGGCGACATTTGAAGAAGTAGAAGCCGGCGAATACCGAGCAGCAGTTGAATTACCGATGGGCGGCGAATGGATCGCGGATATCCGAGCTGAGGCGGATGGATCGGAGACGACAGAAGTGATCACATTTGATGTAAAAGAATGATGAAACAACGAAGGAGTTTACTTGCGCTGTTCACCGTCATGCTGATGACTGGATCGTTTGTTGTCAGCGGCTGTTCCCCGAACAAGTTTGAGGAACAGCCGCAACCGCAGCAATCTGAAGCAGGTCAAACGATGGCCGATCAACTCGCTGTCGAAATTGAAGGCAAGGCTTTTTCAAACAAGGATGTTGCCTTTTATGGATTAATGCAGCAGCTAAAAATAGAATGGGCCCGAGCTGCGGAAATGGGCTCGTTGTCTCAGGTGGAGCAAGAGGACCGTCAGGTGTATTGGGATCGACAGGCGAGTCAATACCAACAATCAAACATTCAATTACAAACATTAATTGAGACGGAAGCGATGGCATTGTTGGCGAGGGAGAAGCATTTTTTCATTCCGCCAGAAAAATTGGAATCCGAGGTAAACAAGTTTCAGGAAAAAGTAGATGGTAATCAAGCGGCAAAAGCGATGATCGATGAGTTTGGACGACAGCAAGTAAACGCGATGTTGCGGCCTTATCTTGAGGCCTCGATGCTAACAAATCGCATTATTAATGAGTTGGAAAAAAATATCCGAACGGATCAACCGAACGCATCGGACGAAGAAGTGAAGTACGAAACTGGCAAACGTTACGAAGACCTGTTCGCTGATCAGATGAAATCAATTAAACTTACGATTCATTTGAAGGAATAGAGGCTGATCGAAGGGAGGGGGGGCAACTGATGTCCCATGTTACATTGATGACGACCTTTGTTGATTGAAATTGGCGCCCTTTGCGTCTTCATCATGCTCATGAACGCCCGTTCTCTCTTCTGTTTCAGTTCTGCGGTCATTCATCGCTCGCTCACCATCCTGCCGAGGTGAGGTAAATCATACTTGCTTGAAATTCTCGGCCGTAAGTGGATGCAGCGCATCGGTATGATCCAAAAAGAGCTGAAAAAATGTCTTTTCTCACTATTCCAATAATATGATGATACAAGTTGGTTAAGATTAACGCTGATAGACAAGTTAGGATTGGGAAAGATAAAGCTTACAACGTCCCTGAAAAATCGAGATGAGTGAAGGTGAATCCGTATGCTTCGGGTAAAACAGGTAACTCTTCATGATTTACGTTTTCAGAATACGCAAGAAAAAAATCTCTCCCTCCATTGTGTTTTCGATCGTGTGCTACAATTCATTGCGAGCGAGCCGCACCGTGAATTTCGATTTATGATTGGAACAGATTCCCAAGTTTATCGTAACCATACCACATTTGTGACAGGGATCGTTGCTCAACGAGTTGGCAAAGGGGTTTGGGCTTGTTATCGAAAAATCAAACGTGATGGACGGAAAAGTTTGAGGGAAAAAATAACGATGGAAACGCAGCTTACCCAGTTGATTGCTAGCTTTTTTGATCAACAAAAGGATTGGATAATCCGCGAACAGTTGCCGAAAGGGTCCAGTTTTACAAAAGAGTGTCACTTAGATATTGGAGACGGCATACAAAATAAAACGCGCATGTTTGTGACGGAGATGATAAAGGTGATTGAAACGACAGGATACCAACCGAAAATCAAACCGTATTCTTATGTTGCCTCACATTATGCAAATTATTATACAAAACTAGGCTGAAAACGGCTTGTTAAGTTGTCAATAAAGTCTATGGGTGAAATGAGGGTGGCGACACCCTTTTTTATTTGGACTAAATTTTGCTTATATAGTTTTAATTTTAGTGTATAAATTGTGATATGCGTCACATCGTGAATTTAAAATTTAGCTTAAGCTTAAAAGATACGCTAAAAGATAAACAAAAAAACGCGGGATATTTCTGAAAGGGGTGTCTTAGCATGATTACAGTTTGCTCAAAAATTGTTTTGGCTTATGACGGTTCAGAACTTAGTAAAAAAGCGTTAAAATTTGCGATTTCTTTTTTAAAACAAGACCCAGGGATCGAATTGGATGTAATTACTGTAGTCAATATGCGTGATATCGTTCACCATTCGGGGATAACTTTAATCGATATCGGATACTTACGCCAAGAATTCATGTTAAGCGCGCAAGCAGAGCTTCAGCTTGTTGAGGAAGAACTTCGTTCGCTGCCGAATCCAGTTAAAACGCTTCCATTAGAAGGGAACCCTGGAAAAACAATTGTTGAGTATGCTGCGGAACAACAAGCTGATATCGTAATCATGGGTAGTAGGGGACACAGCGGACTAAAGGAACTGTTCCTGGGTAGCGCAAGCCACCATGTCGCGCAGCATGCGAGTTGCCCCGTATTGATCGTAAAGTAGTGTTTAACAATCAGACATTGGATCGATGGAGGTGCTATAATTGGAAACGTTAAAAAAGTTAACAGTGGAAGAAGAGGTGACGAGGCCTGATCCTTATTTATTAAAAATGCGAGGCGGAAATCGACCTCGTTTTCAAAGAGCGCATTACACAGACTACCTTGTGACAGCCTTGGGTAGTTTTGTTGGCTTAGCTTTAGTAGCCATTATCAACTACATCTATAATGTCCCGTTGCTCGCTCCTTCATTTGGCGCAACCGCTGTCTTAGTATACGGGGCCTGTCATGCACCGATGTCTCAACCAAGGAATGTCGTCGGAGGACACCTGATCTCGGCTATTACTGGTGTTTCCGTCTATCAGGCATTCGGATTGCATTGGTGGACGATTGCCCTTGGGGTTTCACTTGCCATTTTGTTTATGAGTTTGACCTATACGTTACATCCTCCAGGCGGAGCAACCGCTTTTATCGCTGTGTATACAGAGCAAAGCTTTTCTTTCGTATTATCACCCATCGGATTAGGAGCGCTTGTGCTCGTTGCTGTAGCCGTGATCGTCAACAATATCTCTTCTCAGAGGAAATACCCAGAATTTTGGTTTTAACAGCTCGTGGACATTAATAAACCATTCCCAAGAACGATTGGGGATGGTTTATTTTGCTCCGACTTTGCTCTGGCGTTGGATTGTCTGCTGCATGGGCAAATCGTAAGGACAAGCGGGTTCACATAATGGTTTTTTCCTGCACGGCTCATATTCATGACATTGCTGGATTTTCGCTGCTTGCTCTTCATAAAATTGCGCCCCGCGCCCGAGCAACCCCATTTTTTCCCTAGCTAAATGTGAAATCATGATATCAGGAATGCGGATACCTATCGGACAGGAGCAATAATTGCAACGTCTACAACCGTGCTCCCCTAATTCGGCGGCTAGCGACCACAATTGCTCTTTTTCTTTCGGTTCTATTCTTGTCTCTAAAGCGGCGATGTTTTCTTTGACCTCGTCGACTGTTTTCATCCCTGATAGTAACACGTCAATCGGTGTGCTGTGAGAAAAACGCAACGCCATGCTGGCAGGTTTGACAAAGGCGCCAGATAGGGGCTTCATGCCGATCATTCCGACGTTCAACTGTTGGCAGGTCGGGATTAAATCCTGCAAGGCAAAAGGTTGAACTAAGCTCATATGAAACAGAACAGTGTCATAAATATCTGATCCAATCCATTTTGCAAG
This sequence comes from Ammoniphilus oxalaticus, assembly GCF_003609605.1. NCBI lineage: Bacteria > Bacillati > Bacillota > Bacilli > Caryophanales > Paenibacillaceae > Ammoniphilus > Ammoniphilus oxalaticus. The sequence goes on from NZ_MCHY01000008.1 coordinate 713,503, forward strand.
AAGTTCGGGTCGATGTCCTGAAATGCCAAGAAAACGAACGTAACCCGCTCGTTGCGCTTCTAAGGCGGCTTTCAGCGCCCCGTCTTTACCTATAATTTGATCATACTCATGATCGTGGTTGACGTAATGGATTTGCAGTAAATCAATGTAGTCTGTTTTTAAGCGCCGCAAACTTTGCTCGATTTCCGCTTTTCCAGCCTGATAATCCCTTTGGCGCAGCTTTGTCGCTAAGAAAAATTCTTGTCTGCGCTGGGAAATGGATTCACCGATAATTTCTTCGCTGTTTTTATAGTTTGGCGCGGTATCGATGTAATTAATGCCCCGATCCAACGCGTAATTTAAAGCTCTTTTCGATATATCCAAATCTTGATGTGGAAGGTTCATCGTCCCGAAGCCAAGGGCAGATACTGATTGCCCCGTTCTTCCTAAAACATGATACTTCATCTGCTCAGATCCTCTCCCTTGTTTCCAAAGTTGATCTAGTGAATACTATATTAACATGAGAGAGTCATCTTGATAAGAATAATTGTAAGTTCGGATAATTGTATTGGAGCGCGTGGGGAGTTGGGAAGCCGACGATGGACGTCGGCTCAAGGATAGAAACAAGAGGTTATTTTTGGTCTTCTTTGGCGCAGCTGTACGAACCGCAATCTTCACGATTTAGCTGCAAGAGGGAATCAATTTTTTGATCGGCAGCTGGTTGCCCATGCTTAGTTAGGTTCTGTTCGTTCATTTTGTTTTTCGCTTGTCGTTTTGCCATCGGTTTAAAACACACCTTTCTAAGATCGCTTTTATTGAGTCTTTCGACCCAATAGTTTTTATGATGCGATAAATTGAACAAAACATACTTTGGGAATGGATGGAAATAAAAAGGGCCAATCTTATCAGATGGCCCAAAAATCCTTTATTGTAAGTTGTTTTGTTGGATCGCTTGAAGAGATTTTTCCGCTTCTTGCAACGATTGTTGCAATTCATACGTAATTTCAGTTTGTTGGCCGTATTGATCTTGAACATCTTGAAGTTGTTGATGCGCCTGCTCCAACTGTTGTTGCGCTTGTTGAATCTGTTGTTGATTTGCGCTCGCTTGCGCGTTAGTCAAAGCTTGTTGCGCTTCTTGAGCAGCCGAAATGGCTTGCTGAACATGTTGTTTAGCCATGAGAAAGAACACACCCTTTTTATTATTTGTGTTGAGCTAAAAATCCCAACCGATTGATAGGGTGTGATAAATCGTCATCTAATATGCAAGCTCTTTGCTATTTCTATCGCTTACTCCATCTTTTCATATAATCTTTTTAACACAACAGCGAAAGCCCATAACGGCAACGGGTTTTCCAACGACTTCTTCCAATCCGCATGGGTCAATAATCCTTCTTGTAACATCCAATCAACAGCCTCATCTTTCCAATCAGGCGAATCTGGTTGTTCTGGAGGAGGAATAGGTGTGGGTGTGGGAGGCTGTGGAGTTAACGTCGGCGCGGGATTTCGTTCTTGTAGGTCAAACGCTTTAGCGATGCCTGTGGCAACACTATGCGATAGCTGATTCAGAACAACAGGGTTTTTGAGAAGTTCGGCATCGAGCGGGTGGTCAAGAAATAGATTCTCCAAAAGAATGGCGGGCATTTTTGTCTGTCGTAAAACCGCGAAATTCGCTTGCTTTGTTCCGCGATCACGTACTCCAAGCGTTCTTAGATAATTCATGATTTCTTGGTGGAGGATCTGTTGTCGTCTAATTGTTACATTATTTGTTGTTCCTCTATAAACATAACTTTCAAAACCTTCGCCGCCAGCAGCGTTATGATGAAGGGAGACAAAGTAATCGGCGTTGAGTCGATTCGCAAATTCTGCCCGCCCAGATAAACTAATGAAAGTATCCGTCTCTCTCGTCATTTTAACTTCGACTAGATAACGTTGCAGCAATGAATCACGGACCTTTAAACCAATCCGCAAGGTAAGATCTTTTTCGACTAACCCGTAACCGCGCGCGCCCCCATCATGTCCGCCGTGTCCGGGATCTAAGATTATAAGCGCCATTGGTTTGGTCACCCCTTTCATAGCTTCGTTTATCCTATTCACCTTTACTGGAAGGGGAAACGGCGACCAGCCGGCGAACGATTGCCTAGTTGTATAAAGTTGGATGAAAACTGCCAAACTGGCATAACAGAATATGTTATACTATGCGCGAGGAAATGATTCCATGTTTAGGAGGGAATTGACAAAAATGAGTATCCATCTTGGCGCTAAACCCGGCGCGATTGCTCCAACGGTGTTATTGCCCGGCGATCCGCTTAGGGCAAAATATATTGCTGAAAATTTTTTGGAAAATGCGGTTTGTTACAATGAAGTGCGCGGTATGCTCGGTTACACAGGAACGTATCAAGGGCAAGCGGTGTCCGTGCAAGGCACAGGGATGGGAATACCTTCGATCTCCATCTATATTCATGAATTAATGGAGAGTTACGGTGTCCAACAATTAATTCGGGTTGGCTCATGTGGGGCAATGCGCGAGGAAGTGAAAGTGCGAGATGTGATCATCGCCTTGAGCGCTTCAACGGATTCCTCCTTTAACCAGCTTCGCTTTAAAGGATTGGATTTTGCTCCGACTGCCCATTTTGATTTAGTCAAAAAGGCGTATGAAAGCGCGACAAGCAAAGGGTCTATTGTCCATGTTGGCAGTGTGTTTACAACCGATACTTTTTACAATGAAGATCCTGAAGTGACGCAAAGGCTAGCCGCATACCAGACGTTGGCCGTTGAGATGGAAACATCAGCGTTGTATACGTTAGCGGCTAAATTCAATCGGAAAGCGCTCTCGATTTTGACGGTGAGCGACCATTTGATTACGGGGGAAGAAACGACCGCGGCTGAACGAGAAACAACATTTCGGGATATGATTGATATCGCATTGGAGACGGCTATCCGCGTGTAAGAACAGGAAGCGGTATTATTGCCGAGCCAAGCGTTAAAGTAAGCTTGTCAGGAATGCGACACAATGAATCAAAAGTGTCGTTTTTAGATGCTTATCCCTCTTGAAAATACATAAAAATAGGTCCATAATAGAAGTATAAGCAGTAAGGAGGGATGGTAGGATGAAGGATTTTCAGGCCCGTTTAAAGCGCCACATGGATCATGGAGCTACTTATTTGGAAGCCTTACACCTTTTAAAGACTACCGAAAATAAGCAGCCCTCCAAAATGGGTCAAGCGATTAAGAAAAAATCTAGAGACCGTCAGAAGCACTCCAGTTAGAGAAAAATTTCTAGAGGTGACTTGTGTTTGATTATATTCAAACGGACGAGTCACCTTTTTGTTTTGAAATGTGTTAATTTGATCATATTAGTCGGATAGAAGGTGCGCGGATGAGCGAGGAACGAAAAGGGATCTGGTATGCGATAGGGGCTTATATCTTATGGGGGATCTTGGCGATCTATTGGAAAAGTCTGCAGGACATTCCGGCTGGAGAGATCTTAGCTCATCGCGTTTTTTGGTCTTTTCTGTTTGTGGGTGTTGTATTGTTTATCAGTAAACGCATTTTTCAAGTCAAAGCCGTCCTGTCGAGTCGGAGAAATTGGATAACAGTAACGTGCAGCGGCTTTCTGATTAGCGCCAATTGGTTCACTTATATATGGGCCGTGAACAATGATCATGTCATTGAGGCCAGTTTAGGCTATTATATTAACCCCCTGTTTAGTTTTGCGTTAGGTGTGCTTGTATTAAAGGAAGGACTGCGTCGCTGGCAAGCGATTTCCATGCTGTTCGCGGCAGTCGGGGTGACTATCTTAACTATTGAGTACGGAAAATTCCCTTGGATCGCTTTATCACTCGCGTTAACCTTTGCATTCTATGGCTTAACCAAAAAAATGATCGAACTCGACTCTTTAATCGCCTTAGGCTTAGAAACGCTGATGGTGTTTCCAGTTGCTTTCTTTTATTTATTTCGGTTGGAACTGAACGGGACCAGCTCACTTTCAAGTATATCGTTGCCAACTTTTTTATTGCTGGCGAGTTCAGGGGTGATTACGGCGGTCCCTCTCTTGTGGTTCGCCCAGGCCGCAAAACGAATCCCTTATACGATGATCAGTTTTATTCAATATGTTTCACCGACGATTACACTGTTGCTGGGTATTTTTTTATACAAAGAAACGTTTACGTGGACTCACTTGATTAGTTTTGGTTTTATATGGCTCGCGTTAGCCCTCTATACGATCACATCCCACGGTTCTTTTGGACAAAAAAACAAGATGAAAGACTCCGCTTAGCGTTTGGATGGACAGACTTATCCGAAAAATTGGCTCACGGATGCCGATTGGCAGGAGCGGTATTCGTCGTCAGGATAGATGCTGTTATGAGCGATCATTTAATCGAGAAACCTTTGCAGATCTCGCATAAATCTCAGGGCGACCCGTATGGGGTCGCCCTGTTTGTTTTCTTATGATTCATCTTCTGCTAATGTATCGCCTAGATCCTCAAAAATGTGCGCGAATTCCGTGTCCGCTTCAATTTCACTAATAAAACGCACTTTCTTCAATTCTTCTTCGGTTAATGGGCGGTTTACTTTATTTTCGATAAGATTAACATATGCCTCAAATCGTTGATCATCGCTGATCGTTGTCATCCTAAAACTCCCCCTTTCAAATAGTTAAAGTTTAGGTTCCCCTAAAGTCCACGAGCTCATCACCGATTTGCAATCCCGTATCACCCCAAAAATTAGGAAGTGTAATTTACGCCTGAAATTATCAATCCTTCTACTATTCATGCAAAGTTTGACATATAGCTTAGAAGTGAACGGGTAAAGCGATACAGCCAGGAGGGATCTAATGAAACGTCAAATCAAAAAGGTAGCCGTGCTTGGTTCGGGTGTGATGGGCGCGGGAATCGCGGCCCACTTGGCCAACGTAGGGCTCAAAGTTATCTTGCTTGATCGCCCAATCGGCGAGGCGAGCAACGATCGAAATCAGTTGACGCAATCAGCTATTACCGAGTTAGCGAAACAGAAACCGAGTCCGCTTTACAGCAAAACCTCTCTTGAAAGAATCCAAATCGGAAATTTTGAGGATGATTTGTCGCTGCTTGGGCAAGCCGATTGGATCGTTGAAGCGGTAGTTGAGGATCTATCAGTGAAGCGACAACTACTTGCTCAAGTGGAAAAACATCGGCGTCCTGGTTCCGTTATTAGCAGTAATACGTCTGGCATCTCTATTTCGAAAATGGCCGCTGGCCGTTCGGATGAATTTAGACAACATTTTTTAGGGACCCATTTTTTTAATCCCCCACGCTACATGAAGTTGTTAGAACTGATCCCAACGACCGATACCTCTCAGGAAATCATCTCTACCATGATTCATTTTAGTGAATTCACGCTTGGCAAAGGTGTTGTGATCGCCAAAGATACACCCAATTTTATCGCGAATCGGATCGGTGTGTACGGTTTGTTAGCGACGCTGGAAGAAATGGATCGCTACGGTTTATCGGTGTCGGACGTTGATCAGTTAACGGGAACAGCGATTGGCAGACCGCGCAGCGCGACCTTCCGCGCGCTGGATTTAGTTGGGCTCGACACATTTTTGCGTGTGGCTGAAAATGTGCGGGAGCATGTTACCGACCCACTCGAAAAAGCGGTCTTTACCGCGCCAAAAATCATCTCCAGTCTCGTCGCTCAAGGCCATTTCGGCGAAAAATCCGGTAAAGGCTTCTATCAAAAACAGAAAACAGCCGAAGGTCGAGTGATCCATCAGTTGAACGTACAAACGGAACAATATGAGCCGTCGAAACGGTCCACGTTTGCTTGTTTAGAACAGGCGAAACAACGAACGCAACTCGCTGAGAAAATCAGAACCATTGCCTATGCGGAAGATGCTGGCGGGCAATTTGTTTGGCAAGTGTTGAAGCGAACGTTGTTGTACGCCGCAGCAAAAATCCCCGAAATTTCCGATGATATTGTTGCGGTCGATCAAGCGATGAAATGGGGTTTTAATTGGGAACTAGGTCCATTTGAAACATGGGATGCGCTCGGCTTGGAACGATCGATTCGGCGAATGAAAGAAGAAGGGGAAACGATCCCGCGCTGGGTGGAGAAGCTCGTGGAAGCCGGTCATTCCCAGTTTTATAAGCAAGAGGATGCGCAAATGCTTTATGTTCAACTGAATGGACAATGGCAAGAGCGCCAGCGGACCGATCGAGCGATCTGCTTATCGGAGTTGAAACAACAAGGACGCGTAGCGCAAAAGAATGCGGGCGCAAGTTTAATCGATTTAGGTGACGGAGTTGCTTGCCTTGAGTTTCATTCGCCACACAATGCGTTAGGTTCAGATACATTGGAAATGGTTCGTTTGTCACTCGAGGAGGTCCGAAAAAATTATGTCGGTTTGGTGATTGGCAACCAAGCTCGAAATTTTAGTGTCGGCGCCAACTTGATGATGTTGTTACTGGAAGCCCAAAACGAGAATTGGTTTGAGATTGAACAGCTCGTACGGCAATTTCAAACGATGGCCATGGAAATGAAATATTTTGAAAAACCAATCGTTGCCGCGCCATATGCTCGAACATTAGGCGGGGGTGTAGAAATTTGTTTGCCAGCCGCGCGCGTTCAGGCGGCGGCCGAAACATATATGGGTTTAGTCGAAGTAGGTGTCGGGCTGATTCCAGGCGGGGCCGGGACAAAAGAAATGCTCGTTCGAGCAATTGCCGCCGCGGATATCGATGGCAAAGTCGATTTGCAACCGTATGTGAATCGCGTATTTGAAACGATTGCGATGGCTAAAGTCTCGACAAGCGCCGTAGAAGCGCAACAACTTGGCTATTTGCGAGCGACTGATCAAATTTCTATTAACGAAGATCATCAATTATACGAAGCGAAGCAAGCCGTGATTGGGTTGGCGAAGGCAGGTTATGTTCCGCCAATCGCCCGTAAAATAAGGGTCGTTGGCGAATCGGGGTTAGCGGTGATGAAGCTCGGCGTTTATCAGTTAAAGACAGGCGGTTATATTACTGAGCATGATGCGAAGATCGCGGGCAAGTTAGCGAGTGTGCTGGCCGGAGGAGCTTTGTCGGCAAACACCGAAGTATCGGAACAATATTTGCTTGACTTGGAGCGTGAAGCCTTTTTGAGTCTCTGCGGGGAACCGAAAAGTCAAGCCAGAATGCAACATATGCTGCTGAAAAACAAACCGCTCAGAAATTAAACGAAAATCAAGGAATGGATTGAAGGGGGAATCGATGTGCGCGAGGCCGTGCTTGTCTCAGGAGTTAGAACAGCTATCGGCAGAGCTGGAAGAGGATCATTAAAAAATACGCGACCCGAAGATTTAGGCGGTTTGGTTGTCAAAGAAGCTTTGCGTCGGGCGCCTGGCGTATCCGCCGAGGAGATTGAAGATGTCATTATTGGGTGCGCCATGCCCGAAGGGGAACAAGGATTCAACCTTGGAAGAATCGTTGCCGCGCGAGCGGGATTTCCGCATTCGACGCCAGGCTTTACGATTAATCGCTTCTGTTCTTCAGGTTTGCAATCGATTGCCTTAGCCGCTGAACGGATTATGTGCGGATTTGCCGATACGATTGTTGCAGGCGGCGTGGAAAGCATGAGTATGATTCCGATGGAAGGCTATCGCCCGTTGCCCAATCCGTATCTCGTCGAACATTATCCCGAGTTGTATATTTCGATGGGACATACGGCGGAAAATGTGGCGGAGCGTTACGGTGTTAGTCGGACGGAACAGGATGCTTTTGCGGTAGAAAGTCATCGTAAAGCGGCTGCGGCAATTGCCAAAGGTCGTTTTAAAGATGAAATTACGCCTGTGGAGATTAAAGAAACGTTTTTAGACGAACAAGAACAGCTGCAAACGCGTCAACTCATTTTCGATAAAGATGAAGGGGTTCGGCCGCAAACGAATATGGAAATATTGGCGTCGCTGCGACCTGCTTTTAAACAAAATGGAACGGTCACAGCGGGCAACTCCTCGCAGAGAAGTGACGGCGCGGCTGCAGTAGTCGTCATGGAACGGGGAAAAGCGGAAGCGCTTGGACTTAAACCGATGGCGATTTTTCGCTCTTTCGCGCTTGGTGGTGTTGAACCGAGTGTGATGGGCATCGGGCCTGTCGTGGCGATCCCGAAGGCATTGCAACTGGCTGGCGTTTCGCAAGATCAGATCGACTTATTTGAAATTAATGAAGCGTTTGCATCACAGTGCAAATATGTAATTCGCCATCTAGGGATCGATGAGCAGAAAGTGAATGTGAATGGCGGAGCGATTGCTCTTGGGCATCCGCTAGGGTGCACAGGAACCAAATTAACGGTCTCCTTAATGTATGAGGCTCAAAAAAGAGCCAGTCGTTATGGACTTGTCAGCATGTGTATCGGCGGTGGAATGGGGGCTGCGGCTGTATTTGAATTTTTACCGTAGAAAGGAGAATGGGCCATGAATCAAGTTCCGAACATCGTTAAAGGAGGAAGTTTTGTTTTGGAGGATGTGACTCCTCAGCAGGTGTTTACGCCCGAGGATATGACCGAAGAACAACGAATGATTGCAACGATGACCGCGGAATTTATTGAAAAGGAAGTCTCTCCCCAAGATGAGCAAATCGAAGGTCAAAACTTTGCGATGCTCGTTCATTATTTAAAGCAGGCGGGGGAGTTGGGGTTACTTGGGGCTGAGGTGCCTGAAGAGTACGGTGGGGCAGATCTAGATCAGATTAGCGCCATGTTAATCACCGAAAATATGACGCGCGGGTCTTCCTTCGCTCTCAGTCATGGAGCCCATGTCGGGATTGGCAGCTTGCCAATCGTGTTGTTCGGAACAGAAGCGCAAAAGCAAAAATACTTGCCTGATTTGGCCACGGGGAAAAAAATCGCGGCCTATTGTCTGACCGAACCCTCCTCTGGATCCGACGCTCTTGGGGCAAAGACGACTGCCGTTTTAAGCGCGGATGGCAAGAGTTATACGTTGAACGGAACAAAGCAGTACATCACAAACGCGGGTTTTGCCGATGTATTTATCGTATACGCCAAAGTGGACGGCGAGAAGTTTACTGCTTTTATAGTAGATAAAGAAACACTGGGGGTTTCGACGGGCCCAGAGGAAAGAAAGATGGGCATTAAAGGATCATCGACTCGGTCGTTGATTTTAGAGGAGGCCGAAGTGTCCATTGAAAATACGCTTGGGGAAATTGGCAAAGGCCACCTCATCGCCTTTAATATTTTAAATGTTGGACGATATAAACTTGCGGCTGGTTGTGTTGGCACGAGCAAGTGGGTGATTGAATTATCCGTAAAATACGCCAAGGAACGCAAGCAATTCAATCGTCCTTTAACGCAATTTCCGCTCATTCAAAAAAAACTAGCGGAGATGGCGATCCGCGCCTATGCGATGGAAAGTATGGTCTTTCGCACGGGCGGTTTATTGGAACAAGCGCGTCAAAGCATCGATCCGTCAGATTCGGATGTAACGGAGCAGATCGTTCAAACGCTGGAAGAATACGCGTTGGAATGTTCCATCAATAAAGTGTATGCTTCGGAAGCTTTGGATTTTATCGCGGATGAAGGTGTGCAAATTCACGGTGGATATGGATACACCGAAGATTATTTGGTTGAGCGTATTTACCGTGATGCTAGGATCAATCGCATTTTTGAGGGGACCAACGAAATCAACCGCTTGCTGATTCCCGCCACATTGTTGAGAAAAGCGATGAAAGGTGAAGTTCCGCTATTTGCCGCAGTAAAACAGTTGCAAGAAGAATTGATTGCGTATCTTCCTCCAACGTTAAACGGGGATCCGTTGCAAATAGCGCAGGCGATGATTTATTCTGCTAAAAAAATGTTTTTGTTAGCGGGTGGCGTCGCAGTGGAGGTGTACCAACAGCGGTTGGAGGATGAACAGGAGATTTTGGAAAGCCTAGCGGATATGATGATTGAAATTTTTGCGATGGAAAGCGCTTATCTTCGCGCTTGCAAAGCGACTGAAGTCGATGGAGCGAATAAAGCAAGCCAAAAAATAAAGATGACAACTGTTTGTGTGTACGAATCATTTGCTAAAGTAGAACAGAAGATAAAAGGGGTTTTAGCGGCTGTTTCGGAAGGGGATTCGCTGCGGATGCAATTATCGATTGTTAATAAACTTGTTCGTTTCCCGCTTGTTAACCTTATTTCTTTAAAAAGGGAAATTGCCCAAAGAATTATTGAGGCGGAGAGATACATCACGTAGGATGATGGGCGAAACAGGCGGGAGAGGAGGCCCGTTGTGCTGTAAAGGTCTTAACTCCCGTTACAGACGGTGAGGGTGTGTATCTAGTTCTGTAGTGGTCTCAGCTCCCGTTGTAACCGAGAAATCCTCGCTCGGGTACTGTTTGATCGCCTGCAAGGGTCAGAACTCCCGTTCCAGCCGATTGGAAGTTGTCATCTCGCGTTGTAAAGGTCAAAACTCCCGTTGCATTTTGGGCCGATAAATATGCCCGTTCACCCGAACTCCGCCTCGTTAAACGCGCCAAAAAAGCAGGCAGAGGGAATTAGTGAAGGCCTTCCACCTCATGCCTGCTTTTCCATTTAGCGGGATGGTTGTTCTTTAACTTGTTCTAAAATCCGCGTAAAGTGTGGCTCATACGGTTGAGTCGTATTAATCGTCGCGCCTTGCTCTACGGATCTTCTGGCTCGGATCATTTGTTTTTGTAATAAATCGTTCGTCGTAAAATACAAGTTATAGTTGTAGAGGTCAGGTTCTTTAGAAAGTAGACGATCTCGTGTCAGTTCAACCGTTTCATGATGCGGCTGCCAAGGATCCGCCTTGGTCGTGAGGCCAATAATGATATCTTTTCCTTGTCTCAGCACGATCGCTTTTTGAACATTGTATACGCGTGTTGCTTCAGTAGAAATTCGACGGTCAAGCTCAGGATGTTGCGTTTGGTTTTGTTCTTTAAAAGTATAAGGTCGGCGATGGTTGAATTCTTTCGCGATATACCGATCCGAATTGATTTCTCGTTTGTGTTGTTTGACTTCAATGCCATCACGCGTTGGACCGCTGTTGCAGCCCGCCAGTAACGATAGAGCTAAAATCGATACAAGCGCAATTCTCAAATGAGCTACACCTCCCTTGTTAGTTTGGACTTTTCCCGTTCGCGTACCCAAGGAAATTTTTAGGTCGGGTAAAAACACAAAGACCGGCGATAATAGGATTGGAGGTGCATTCCACTTGAGTAGAAACCGCCTGGTTGTTCCAGAAGCCGAAAACTTAATGGATCGTCTAAAACTGGAGACAGCGCGAGAGCTTGGTCTTGATGATGACATCCAAGAGAAAGGTTGGGGCAACATGACCACACGTGAAGTGGGGAAAATTGGTGGGAATATGGTGAAAAAGATGATTGCCTTCGCTCAAAGAGAGATGGCGAACCATCCAGACCAGCTTAAGTAAGGGGACCTCTCAAAGAAGAAAAGGGAAGCCGAAATTGGCTTCCCTTTTTATGTGTTTAGCAGCTATAAGAGCGAGTTTAAGCAATCGATCGAATAACTGCTTCTAACTCGGTCAAATCGTGGATTTCATATGTGGGCACGATTGCATCATCCCGGGCAACGCCGCGCCGATTAAGCCAAGCCGAAGGTATTCCTGTTCGATTGGCGCCGAGGATATCGGTTGTAAGTTTATCCCCAACCATGATGGCCTCATTGTTATCCACAGACAATAATTCGAGGGCATGTTCAAAGATGGAGTGGTCTGGTTTTCCAATTCCGAATTGGCCTGAAATGACAATGTGATCAAAATAAGCGGCCAGTTCGGGCACGGCGGATAGTTTTTCTTTTTGCAAATCAGGTGACCCGTTTGTAAGCAATAATAAAGGATATTTTTCTTTTAGTTGATCGAGCGCGGAATAGGTTTCTTCATAGACGATCGGTCGTTTGCGACGCTCAGCGGGAAAAAGTTCGGCTAAACTTTCACCTAGTTCAGGATCGTGAACACCGATTTGTTCTAGTCCCATCGTCCAAGCATCGCGTCGATAGGCAGGTACAATTTCACGCATTTTGTGAAATTCTGCTTGTTCCCCCTCCTTAAAATCGCCCCACAAGCCTTCGAATGGATTAATCCCGATTTTTTCTGTAAAAGGATATGTTTCATATGACATGTATAGCTCGCGGGCTTGTTGACGCACGGCCTCCTCTAATTGTTCAGGCTGTAATTCGTATTGTTCCGCCGCTTTTTGGCATGTGGCTGAAAAAGCTTCTTCGACACTGCGTTCATCCCAGAGTAACGTGTCATCGAGGTCAAAAAATATCGCTTTAATCATGAATGAAATTTAGCTCCTATCTGTGATCAATCTTTCTTTTCTTTCTATCTATTTTAGCATGACCCGAATGGTCCGTGGACATGACTAAACAATTCAAAAAGTGATAACCAATCATAGAAGGTAAAGTGTTGTTATTTTGACAATGTTTTCTGAAAACATTTTAGTGTAAGATAAAATTTGAACGATTGATTGGATTTTTGGGGGGATGGACTAAATATGAGGGACAAAGCGCATAATCGGCGATTTTGGTCTGAAAATGTGGCAGTCATTGTCGGATCGATTTTGATTGTACTCGTCATTATGATTTTTCGCGCGCCACTGCACGGACTATTTGGACATGAAAAATATGTCGGACTCCACTTAATTATGGAGTTCTTTATTGTAACGATGGCGTTTATGATCGCGATTCAGTCGTGGATGATATTTCCCCATACGTTATCTAACTTCCGTTTATGGATTGGCGCTTCTTTTTTTGCGATCACGTTGCTTGAGATTGGCCACGGCATTACATACAAAGGAATGCCTTTTTTCATATCGGAAAGTTCAACATATAAGGCAACCTGGTTGTTTATTATCGCCCGCTTAACCCAGGTCTGTTCACTATTACTGATTCTAGTTTGGAAAGATCGATTGAAAGTCACCCCGCATCCGCGTTGGCTCGTATATACGCTTGCCTTTGGTTACTCACTCGTTTGGCTCGTTCTCATTTTTTTGCCGACCCCGATTTTTCCAGATCTCGTTCATAACGGACTGGGCACGACCGGGTTAAAGAACGGTTTACAATATGTTGGGATCGCGATCGAGTTGATTATCGTTGTTGTTCTTGGACGACGTTTTATGGAAAAAAAGGATATGTTTCATCTTATGATGCTCGTTGCTTTTGTCTATCTTATTATCGCAGATTATTTATTTACAACTTATCAGACAGTTTACGATATTTCGAATTTTATGGGACATATTTTTCAAATTTGTGGTTTTTATTTCATGCAACGAGCGGTATACCACACGGCTGTCGTTGAACCCTTTCAGGCTCAAAAGAAAGTGGAAGAAGAACTAAAGGCGATTACGGAGCATATGGGAGAAGGTCTGCTCGCGCTAGATAACGAGGGGCGATTAACCTATATGAACCCTGAAGCTGAACGAATTTTGAAGTGGACCCAGCATGAGCTTCAACAAGAACAACCGCCGCTTGAAGCGATTCAATTATGTAAAAAGGAGCGGTCCTTTTCTCCAGTCGCAACATCAAACAGGGGAACGTCATTGGATCCCAATCAAGCCTCTGAAGGATGGGTGACCCGTCAAGATGGTCAATTGATTCCCGTTTCTTACGTGGAAACACCGCTTTACGAGGCGGATCAGATAACGGGGAAAATCATTGTGTTACGTGATATTTCTCAGCAGAAAAAAGATCAAGAATGCATTCACTATATGGCTTATTATGATGAGCTAACAGGACTCCCCAATCATCGCTATGTTAAAGATAAATTGACGGATCGATTGCAATCGAACGAATCCTTTGCTTTGCTGGCGCTCGATATCGATCGTTTCCGTAATATGAATGAGGCGTTAGGGCATTCTTCTGGTGATTTAATTTTACAGTCATTAGTGAAGCGAATTCAAGAATCGTTGGATCCTTCTATTTTCTTTGGGAGATTGCGGGGCGACCAATTTGCCCTGATCGTACCAAAAGAACAGTTATGCGACAAAGCGCTTTCGATATGCGCGCAGATTGAAGAAGGGTTAGCGAAGCCACTGCAAGTACGCCATTTATTGTTGAAGATGACTGTTCGAATCGGGGTCGCGCTGTATCCGCAAGATGGGGAAGAGGCGGGCGCGCTGTTGCAACGGGCCAACATGGCGTTGACGGAAGCTAAACAGAAAAAGAGCTTAAAACAATTTTTTCAGCCGTTCATGGATGGGAAAGCGTTGAATCGGCTCGTTTTGGAAAACGACCTATTTGAAGCGTTGCAACAAAATCAATTGTCGCTTGTTTATCAACCGCAAGTGAACCTCATTACGGGTAGAATCGAAGGACTTGAAGCGTTATTGCGTTGGCGTCATCCGCAACATGGATGGATTCCCCCTGATCAATTTATTCCGATCGCCGAAGATACCGGATTAATGATCCCGATTGGCGAATGGGTGTTGAGGTCCGCGTGTCAGCAGGCAAAATTGTGGCAAGAGAGCGGACTGGGCCCACTCGATATCGCGGTTAATTTATCGACACGTCAATTTTATGCGCAAAACTTAGCGGAAACAATTGGCGAGATTTTAGAAGAGGCTGGAGTTCATCCAGCAAACTTGGAGTTGGAAATTACGGAGAGTATGATGATGAATGTCGAGCATGCCCAAACGACGTTACAGGCATTAAAAAAGCTGGGGTGTAAGATTGCGATAGACGACTTCGGCAAAGGATATTCTTCGTTATATTATTTGCGACATCTCCCAATCGACCGTCTTAAGATCGATCGCTCTTTTATTCGGGACCTTGAGCATAATCATCGAGACGATACGATTGTTTCTACGATCATTTCGATGGCTGAGCATCTTCAATTAGAAGTAATCGCGGAGGGAGTGGAGACCATCCAACAGAGCGAAGCGTTGCGACGTAAGCAATGTTACCGCGCTCAAGGATATTTGTTTAGCCCGCCACTCACACCCGAATTGTTCGTTCAGCAGTTTTCACGGCTTATGATCAGCCCAAAATAACAATCGATGGAACCCCCATTTTATAGGTTAACTTAGAGGGATATAAAAGCAGTCAAATTCCAGCAATGATCGACAATCTGTGGTAAAATAAGGGTAAATATAGCTTGTGGGCAGGGACCAATAAAATTATGAAAGTTTGGAATTGGTGGAAAAGGAAGAGATCAGACAGACGAGACAGATTAGACGGTCAAGAGGAACAAGAGGCGCGGATTCAACAACCTGTAACAGAACCTGAATATCAAATGGCTGATCATCTGATGGTGATGCGGCTTGGTAGCTCACATCATGGGGTTTACGTCGGAAATGATCGGATTATTTACTACAATTACTATTCGGGATTCGTTGTCGAGGATACACTGGAAGCTTTTGCTCAAGGCGCGCGAATTCGTGTAATTTACAGTCCGGTTATGTTTAGTCGCTCGATCATTATTTCAAGGTGTAAAAGTCGAATTGGAGAAAGGAATTTGCAAGGCTTTTCCAATCGCAGCGAGGAGTTTGTCCGATGGGCGAGGGGAGGCGACTTCTGGTGACAGCGAAAGAAATGTTGTATATTGTTGAATCTTGCGCTTGCCTAGGAAATAGCGCGAGAGGGATGCGCCCGTGATTCGGCTTGAAGAAATTCGAGAGTTTCATTTTGCGGCCAACCTGAATCTTGTGACTTATCGGTCGCAAGGCTATAAGGTCAAAGGGTATTTGGCGACGCCCAAAGGAGCGGGTCCATTTCCGTTGCTCCTTTATTGTCGCGGTGGATTGCGTAATATCGGGATGACGAAACTGGCGTGGATCGCTCATTTTGTATCGCGCGGTTTCGTCGTCTTTGCCCCTTTTTACAGGGGAAATCGCGGCGGAGAAGGGCGAGAAGATTTCGGTGGGGACGATCGCCACGATGTCATGGACGCTTTATCATGGTTGAAACAACTCCCTTTCATCGATCCCGCGCGCATCCATCTTTTTGGCTTTTCGCGAGGCGCGATTCCTGCGCTTTATACGGCGATGAAGTTTCCAGAAATTTGTTCTGTCGCCGTTTGGGGAGGCGTAAGCGATCTAAACCTGACTTACGAGGAGCGCGTCGATCTTAGACGGATGTTAAGGCGGGTCGTTGGCGGCCCTCCCTGGAAAAATGGGAAAGCATACGCGCGTCGATCGCCTGTTTTCGATATTAAAACTCTTGAATGCCCTGTGTTAATCATCCATGGGAAACAAGATCAGTTAGTGGGTGTGGCCCACGCGCATCGCTTGGCCGAGGCTTTGCGCCAAGCGGGTAAAAGATATCAGCTATGGATCGATGAACAGCAGGGGCACCTATTTAATGTGGCGCAACAAGCGGTGGAGATGGACCGTATGCTTACGTGGATGCAAATGCAAGAATGAACAATTTTTAGGATTGAATACATAGTTTAAGATGAGGGGCTAACGCTGAAGGCAGTGTTAGCTCTTTTCGTTTACTTTTCAACGCTTTACACATATAAGCGTGTTTGTTATCGTATTCCATTAAAGTAACGGTTATATAAAGGGAAATGGGGGAGAAGACGATGACAATTATATCACTACTAGCCGCCGCTGAGGCGAGGCTGGAGCTTGTTGGCGGTAAGGCGAAAAATTTAGGAGCGATGCTAGCGAAAAAGTTTCCAACGCCTGATGGCTTTATTATTACAGCGCGCGCCTTTCAGCAATTTTTAGACCAAGATTCGTTTAGGGGTGTCGATCTTCTGACGATCTCGGAGGATGAGTTTATTGAGCGGCCGTTACCGTCTGCGCTTAGAAAAGAGCTAAAAGAGAACTACCAACGTTTAATGGGGCATAAAATATATGCAGTAGCCGTTCGTTCCTCGTCAGCGTTTGAAGATTCAGAATCGGCCTCTTTTTCAGGGCAATTCGAAACATTTTTAAGTATTCGTAACTTTGAATCGTTACAGCTTCATGTAAAGCGCTGTTGGTATTCCGCTTTTTCACCGCTTGTCCAACAGTACGCGGCCATGCGTAACATTTCATTGGAGGAAGCTCGGCTTGGCGTGATTGTCCAAGGGATGGTGGACGCTGATGTATCAGGCGTCGCGTTTAGCAAAAATCCGATAACCAATGACCAAAATCAAATCATCATCAACGCTGCCTATGGACTCGGCGAGGGGATAGTGTCCGGGGAAATAACGCCAGACCAATTTTTATACGATCGACAAACAAGAACATGGATGGATGAGCTTGGCTTAAAAGAAGTGAAAGTGATCGCGGATCACGAGTCAGGTGTCGAGATCGTCCCGACAACGGCCGAAGAACAGAATTCATTTTGTTTGCAACCGGCTCAATTGGAGGCATTGCTTGAGCTTACATTTAAGCTAGAACGAGAAATGAAAAGTCCAGTCGACGTGGAATTTGCGTTTGCGGGCAGTCAATTATACGCGCTGCAAGCTCGACCGATCACTACATAAGGGGAGACAACAAATGAAATTTGAACGAGATCAATTATTTTTGACGGAGGAACATAAACAACAGGGGTACTGGATTCAGGATGATTTGCATTTACCCTATCCATTGACGCCTTTATTTGCCTCATTTCAAACGAATGCGATGCGGGAAGGGACGGCGCGCGCGTTTGAAACGATCAAGTCGCCGATGAAACAATTTTATACGAAAATTGAACGCGGCTATCTGTATCAGATGGTTAAACCGTATGATGGTCCGATGGAACAACGAATGAAAGAACATCAAGAAGCGGTCGCAGAGCGTTTTGGCCGTAATCATGAGCTGTTAGAACATTATGTCTTAACAGAACTTTTGCCCGTCTATGCGCGGCTTGACGCCTTCCGTCAAACAGATTTTACGAGAGAGCAAGCGATAGAGCAGTGCCAGCAGCTTTACCTTTTCTATCTTCGGGCTTGGGAGATTCATTTTGAGATCGTCATGCCGGGCGGCGCCTTATTATCCAAGCTAGAAGCGTTGTATTGTGAATTAAGCGGAGCTGACGACGGGGCGGTAATTTATGAGTGGTTGGTAGGGATGATGAATAAAACGCTTGAAACGGATCGAGCGATGTGGAAGTTGGCGGATCAAGTGAAAGGATCGGCTGAGTTGACCCGCTTATTTGACGAGACAGATCCAGCCGAGTTGATAGATCGCTTAGCGGAAGTAGCGCAAGGACCCGCTTTTCTCGCTTCGCTAGCAACCTTCCTTGACGACTATGGCTATCAAGCGACCCATCCGCATGAATTTGTCGCGAAAACATGGATTGAAGATCCAACGCCTGTGCTGACGATCGTCGCCCAATATGCGCAGAAAGAGTATGATTTCGATGCTGAATTTGCTAAATTAGTGGAAAAACGGGAGAACGCTTTTGAGGCGGTGGTCGCCACTTTTCCAGATGGGGAGAAAAAACAGCGTTTCTTGCAATTATATGAGTGGGCGTTAGCTTCTTGTAGCGTGGATGAGGATCACCACTTTTATATCGACGCGATGTTACCCGCCAAGTCACGGTTGTTTTTCATTGCGGTGGGCCAGAAGCTTGTTGAAGCAGGCGCCTTGCGCGAAGCGAACGATATTTGTTTTTTATACCTTGATGAAGTAATCGACTTACTGGCTGAACCGATTGCGATAGAGGATCGGATTGTCGAGCGCAAACAAGACTGGGAAGCAAACAGACTATATAAACCGATCCCATCCTATGGAACAGCGCCTACCCGGTCCAATAAAGCGGCCGAGCGGATGAGCGGCGGCAAGCAAGCGGAAGTGGAAGGCAATCAATTTAAAGGGTATGCCGCGTCTCAAGGAACGTACACAGGACAGGTCAAAGTGATTCATGATCCGAGTGAATTTTCTGCGGTGGAACAAGGCGATGTGCTTGTTTGTCGAACGACAACGCCAACTTGGACGGCTCTGTTTTCAATTGTCGGGGCGGTGGTGACGGATGCGGGCGGGATTTTGTGCCATGCGGCAACGGTGGCTCGCGAATATCAATTGCCCGCCGTGGTCGGTTCGAAAGTGGGGACTTCGTTGCTGCAAGATGGGCAAACAGTGACTGTCGACGGAGCAAAAGGATTGGTTATCATTCATGAGTAAAACAAAGTACCGTTTACTGCTTGCCGCGATTTTAACAGGGACGTTTCTAGTCCCTGTTAACTCGACGATGATTACGATCGGCTTGACGACAATTGCTCAGGTGTTCGACCATTCGTTGGCGGAAGTGTCGTGGATTATTACAATTTATTTGATTGTGATGGCCGCCACGCAACCGGTCGCTGGCAAGCTTGGTGATTTGTTTGGCTATAAGCGCATGTTTTTGCTCGGGTTGGTCCTTTCGTTTATAGGCTCGATCGCTTGCGCGTTTGCCTTTAACTTGTGGAGTATGATCGTTTTTCGATCCTTTCAAGCGTTAGGCGGCTCATTGGCTGTTCCGAATGGAACCGCTTTGTTGCGGCATGCGGTCGGACGGGAAAAGTTAAGTCGAACGTTTGGGCTATTTGGGCTGTTGATGGGCTTAGGGGCGGCTGTTGGACCATTAATCGGTTCAGCTTTGATCGGTTCATGGGGTTGGAAATCAATCTTTTGGGTGAATATTCCCTTCCTTATTCTTTCTTTTGTGATCGCCCTGTTCGTCTTGCCGAACACCGAGCGCAAAAGAACGCCGATCGACGCGCTTGGTTCGCTGTCGCTTGCGAGCAGTTTGTCATTGATCGTGTTGTTCATTACCCATCCCGAATGGATTCGCTGGTGGAGTGTTGTTCTATTAGCGTTCAGTATTGTCTTCTTTATCGTGGTTGAACTGAAGTTGAAAAATCCATTGATCGAATTTAGCCTGTTTCGCAAACCGTCATTTCGAGGCGCAAACTATGCAATTTTTTTGAGCAATAGTATTATGTATGGGACCATTTTAATAATCCCGATCTTATTTGAACAAACGTTTTTGATCAGCATTCAACGAATCGGTTTGTTTATGTTTGTTTTTTCGTTGTCAATGTCGCTCTGTTCTTGGCTTGGCGGCAGATTATCGACGGTCATTAGCCATCAGCGCTTGATCGGACTCGCGTTTCTGTTACAAGGGATTTCGGTCAGTTTATTTCTCATCTTATCCGCGCAAACGCCGTTGTTTTTGATCTTACTAACGTTAATCATTGGCGGACTTGGGGCAGGGATCGGACTGCCATCGATGCAAACAAAAAATCTAGAGTCAATCGTCAAGGAAAAATCTGGTGTGGCCTCAGGCATCTATTCTACTTTTCGTTATATGGGAAGCATGCTGGCTTCCGCGCTAGTGAGCATCTTGTTTCAATCTATTCAAATCTTCTACATTTTCATCGGATTAGCCTTACTCGGTTGGTTGGTCTCGTTTACAATTAAGGAAACGAGTTCAATCGATGAACAAATCAGCGCTTAAAGAAGTTACTAGTTATCGCCAATGATGGATCGGATTAACTAATGATTGTTTTCGCTCAAGATGGTATAGTTACAAGTGTAGGAAATAGCGAATCAGTTGTTCGCGTTACGATTTGGGATTATCCTGCGATGCGCGTAAGCATGTGATATGTTTTTGAACCTTACTGTTTTTTCGGGACTTCAAATCGGTTCGTTGACGCCAGGCCCACTCTTTTGACTGGGATTGCGAACATACGTAACATGAGGGGACCCACCTGCGAGAGCGGGTTCGAAAAACAGACATGCGACGGCAAAGCGGGGCGTACATATAGCATCAATCTAAAAAGTCTAGACCTTCTGGTCTGGACTTTTTTGTTTTCTATTGACGTTGTATAGTGTAAACCAATCAAATGTCAGGAGTAAGCGGGCGCTATTCATGCTCAAACGAATCGTTTTCACCATTAGTAGGTTATATAATGTATAAATAAAGTTTATCTGTTATGTAATTGTGGCAGAATTAAGGACTGGACGAAACGACTATTTTGATTTACAATCATTTTAGTCAATTTTCTATCTTTTTAAACTAATTCGCGCTTTATCGCGCTAAATGGCGTGTTTTCAATAGCGCCTTTTGGCGATATTTTACAAAAAACATACAGGGGGAACCGAAATGAAGAAGTTTACAGGAAAAGTTACGCGGATCGCGATGACTTCCGCGCTTGTTGTTGGGTTGTTAGCCGGATGCGGCGGTGGGAGCGATACAAGCGGAGGAACTGAACAGACGAGCGGGGACGCAATTAAAATTGGAGTGAACCTGGAACTGTCAGGCGGAGTCGCTTCATACGGTTCTTCACTAGCCGATGGACTTGAACTAGCGAAGGAACAAATCAACGCCGACGGCGGAATCGATGGAAAGCAGGTCGAATTTGTCAAAGTCGACAACAAGTCCGATGCTGCGGAGGCGACCAATGGCGCGATCAAATTGACCGGTCAAGATAAAGTTGACGCGATTATTGGAGCGGCCACAAGCGGCCACACAATTGCCCAAGTACAAGTTGCAACAGATAAACAAACTGTAATTATAAGCCCATCAGCGACAGCGCCTAACGTGACAACCGATGACGATGGCAATGTGAAAGATTTTGTGTTCAGAACAAGTTATATCGATCCATTTCAAGGGACGGTAGCCGCAAACTTCGCGTTAGAGACATTGGGAGTAAAAACAGCGGCGATTTACGCGGACAGAGCCAGCGATTACGCAAAGGGTTTAGCGGCTTCGTTTAAAGAAGATTTTGAAGCGGCTGGCGGTCAAATTGTTGCTGAGGAATTTTACTTAGAGAAGGATACCGATTTCCGAGGAACATTAACACGCATCAAATCGGCTAATCCAGAATTCGTGTTCATCCCAGGTTATTATGGGGAAGTTGGTTTGATCGTGAAACAAGCTCGCGAGGCGGGGATTGATGTTCCGCTGATGGGAGCCGATGGTTGGGATTCCCCGACTCTAATCGAACTGGCTGGGGTGGAAGCGCTCAACAATACGTTTATTACGAACCACTATTCTTCTGAAGATCCTGATGAAACAATTCAGGAATTTGTTACGGCGTTTAAAACGAAATACAAAGACAAAGCTCCTGATGCCTTTAATGCGCTTGGATACGATACGCTTTATCTACTAAAAGACGCAATCGAGCGGGCCGGCTCAGTTGATTCTGATAAACTGAAAGACGCGCTGGCGCAAACGAAGGATCTAAATCTTGTTACTGGAATTATCACAATCGACGAACAACACAATCCGATCAAATCCGCAACTGTTCTTGAGTATGTGGATGGTAAGCATACATTTAAAACAAAGGTGAATCCTTAAATAGGGAGGGAGAGGGAGGGGTGCCTCCCTTTTTCTTACTTTCCTGAAATGAGAGGGTGGGAATAGAAAGAATGGAATGGATCCAACAGCTAGTGAATGGTATCTCTCTCGGCAGCATCTATGCATTGATCGCGCTGGGTTACACGATGGTATACGGCATTATTAAATTGATTAACTTTGCCCACGGCGAAGTATTCATGATTGGGGCGTTCGTTGGGTTTTACGCAATTAGAGGACTCGGGCTTGGGCTTTTTCCCGCGTTACTGTTGGCGATGCTTGTCTGCGCCTCGTTGGGGGTTATTATTGAACGGATTGCCTACAAACGGTTACGCCATGCAACGCGGATTGCCGCTTTGACGACGGCAATCGGAGTTTCGTTGTTTATTCAGTACGTGACGATCTATTTTCGCGGCGCTCAGCCAGAGGGTTATCCTGATGTTTTTCCAAGCGCAAATTTCAAAATATTCGGTGTTTCGATTAGTTCTCAGTCTATCTTTATTCTCGTCGTGTCGATCCTATTAATGATTATGCTGCAATTCATCGTGCATCGCACGAAGATTGGCAAGGCGATGCGGGCTGTATCACATGATGCGGAAGCGGCCCAGCTGATGGGAATTAATGTCGATAATACGATTTCTGCGACGTTTGCGATTGGATCTGCATTAGCGGGGGCGGCGGGCGTCATATTCGGGGTTTACTATGGAAAAATCGAGCCGTTAATGGGAATTATGCCTGGTCTAAAGGCGTTTATAGCCGCTGTGCTCGGCGGGATTGGCATCATTCCGGGAGCGATGGTTGGTGGTTTGCTGCTCGGGGTCGTGGAGACATTTGTTAGCGCGGCAGGGTATTCAATGTGGAGGGATGCTGTCGCTTTTATTATTTTGATTTTAATTCTCTTGTTTAAACCAACAGGCCTCTTCGGCAAAAATATGAGAGAGAAAGTGTAGGCGAGGCTGATGAAGAATACAAAGGGTTTCTGGGGATTCCTCATTTTCGCATTTGCGTTTTATGGCATTTCGCAACTGTTAATGGTGATGAATATTATTCCTTATCATTACGTGAATACGATGGTGTTTATAGCTATCAACATTATTCTAGCGGTTAGTTTGCACATTGTGATCGGCGTAACGGGTCAATTTTCACTCGGGCATGCAGGTTTTTTGGCAATCGGGGCTTATGTATCAGCAATTATGACGATGAAACTGCAACTCCCTTTTTTTGTCGCTTTATTCGTCGGCGGAACGATAGCAGCGTTAGCGGGACTCGTTGTTGGGATACCCAGCTTGCGCTTAAAAGGGGACTATTTAGCGATTGCGACGTTAGGTTTTGGCGAAATCATTCGGATTATGTTTTTAAATATCGACTATGTCGGCGGCGCGGCTGGGATGCAAGTTTCGCATTTGACAACTTGGACCTATGCGTTCGTCTGCTTAGTGATCACGATTGTTGTTATTGTTAATTTAACGAACTCTTCGCATGGCCGGGCCTGCATTTCGATTCGTGAGGATGAAATTGCGGCGGATGCGATGGGCATCAATACGACGTACTATAAAGTGGCCGCCTTTACGTTAGGTTCCTTTTTCGCGGGTGTCGCTGGAGGATTGTACGCCCATAATTTCTATATTATCCAACCAGGTAACTTTGGCTTTATTAAATCGATTGATATTTTAATTTTCGTTGTGCTCGGAGGTCTAGGCAGTATGTCGGGCGCGGTCATCGCCGCTATTTTATTAACGGTCGTATCTACCTTTTTGCAGGGCTATGCCGAGACTAGAATGATTATTTACAGTTTAGTGTTGATCATTGTTATGCTCTACCGTCCGCAAGGGTTGATGGGCACCAGCGAAATCACGTCTTGGTTTAAGAAGAAAGGAGGGAAATCGAATGACAACCGCACCACTGCTTAGAGTGTCGGGGGCTGGCATTCAATTTGGCGGGTTGAAGGCTGTGTCCGATGTTCATATGGAAGTAAATGAAGGGGAATTGATCGGGTTAATCGGACCCAACGGCGCGGGGAAAACGACTTGCTTTAACTTGCTAACGGGTGTGTACATGCCAACGGAAGGGGAAATTAGTCTAGAGGGACAACGGTTAAATGGACTTGCTCCGTTTAAAATCACGCGTAAAGGAATTAGCCGCACATTTCAAAACATTCGCTTGTTTAAAGAATTGTCGGTGTTGGATAATGTTAAGGTGGCCTACCACTCTTTGGCCCGTCATTCGATGTTTAGTTCGATCTTTCGCCTCCCCTCTCATTTTAAGGAAGAGCGGGAAATGGAGCAAAAAGCGATTGAATTTTTGAGTGTTTTTGATTTGGACGGACTAAAAGATGAAACAGCAAAAAATCTACCGTATGGACAGCAGCGGCGCCTAGAGATCGCGCGCGCGTTGGCGGCGGAACCCAAATTGCTTTTGCTCGATGAACCGGCTGCGGGAATGAATCCGCAAGAAACGATGGAACTAATGGATTTAATCGCTTTTATACGTGAAAAATTTGATCTGACCATTATCTTGATCGAGCACGATATGCAGTTGGTGATGGGAATTTGTGAGCGGATCTATGTGCTTGACCACGGTCAATTAATTGCGGAAGGCGATCCAAACTTCGTTCGTAATCACCCGAAAGTCATCGAAGCTTATCTCGGGGAGGAGGTCGATACCGATGATGCTTAAGGTGGATGAACTTGATGTTTTTTATGGCAATATTCAAGCGCTAAAAGGTGTTTCTTTAGATGTGCGCCAAGGCGAGGTGATCACTTTGATCGGCGCGAATGGAGCGGGCAAGAGCACGTTGCTTAAGGCGTTGTCCGGATTATTAAAGCCTCAGCGCGGCGTGATTGATTACTTGGGTCAGTCGATTGTTGGCAAGCCCGCCCAGACAATTGTGCGTGATGGGATCTCTCATGTGCCAGAAGGGCGCCGCGTGTTTGCGAACATGACCGTGCAAGAAAATTTAGAGCTGGGCGCTTACCTGCGCAAAGATAAAGCAGGGATCCGCGAAGATATGCGACAAGTGTATGAGCGCTTTCCTCGTTTGCTTGAACGACGGGGCCAGTTATCAGGCACCCTCTCGGGAGGGGAACAACAAATGTTGGCGATGGGTCGAGCATTAATGGCTCGACCGAAGCTGTTATTGTTGGACGAACCTTCGATGGGCTTGGCCCCGCTTTTAGTACAGACGATCTTTCAGATTATAGAAGAAATTAACCGCGATGGAACGACCATTTTATTGGTGGAGCAAAACGCTCACATGGCTCTTTCGGTCGCGAGTCGAGCCTATGTCATTGAGACTGGTCGTATCGCGTTGTCGGGGACGGCAGCGGAATTGCAAGCGAGTGAGCAAGTGAAGCAAGCTTACTTAGGTGGACAATAGCAGGAGCTATGGATGACCGAGAGACGGGGACGCGCTCTCGGTTTTTTTAGTGTATGTGAACGTATCATGGCGGTATAAAAATAGTTTAGGGATTCTCGGGTTCAATCGGCCTCACCCGCGCCTAATCCTTCTGCCGCAATGCAAAAAAATGATACACTAGTTGAAGGCTTGGTCATTTGCAACAATTCCAAAACGATGATGGACTGCTTTGGCGTTTTGGATTTGAGAGGTACTAGAAAGGTGGATGTTGGACAGATGATTGAATATATCGATGTATTGGATGAAGATATGAAACCGATTGCGGTTGCAACGAGAGAAGAAGTTCACCAAAAGGGCTTTTGGCATCAAACATTTCATTGCGCTGTAATGTTACAAGAAGCGGGTAAAAACTATATCGTTTTCCAACGACGACATCCCTTGAAAAAAACCTTTCCGTATAAACTCGATATTTCCGCGGCAGGCCATTTATTACATGGAGAATCTGTTGAGGATGGGGTGCGCGAACTAGAAGAGGAGCTTGGGATTTCAGTTGACTATAAAGAATTGGTCTATTTGGGCATGCATAAAGGTGTTTATTTGACAGAAGAATACTGGGATCGTGAATTTCATCATATTCATCTTTTGCAAACAGATTGGAAACTTTCAGATTTTACGATTCAGCGAAGTGAATTAATTGGGTTGTATCAAATGGAGTGGCAGTCTTTTCAAGCTTTTTTAAAGGGGGAACGCTCCACTGTTGAGGCATTCGGCTATGAATATAATGCCAACGGTATGATGGAAGAAAGACGCATCAAGGCGCATCAAGCAGATTTTGCGGCGCAAGGCGCATGTTGGGATGGTTATTTTACGTATACGTTTGAACAAATTGAAAAGGCGCTTTCACGATCTGACTAGTCATGAATTTGACAAGATTCCTCCCGTCACACACCTCCTTAAGGGGGTATACTATAGATAAAAAACTGAAATCAGCGATGGTTTCAGGAGCTAGAAGATAGGAGGAATCATCTATGTATGTAAAGGAAAAGGCGAAACTCGACAGTCAGGAACTTTATGAAGTGTTGCAACACCTCCA
Source organism: Ammoniphilus oxalaticus (assembly GCF_003609605.1). Classification (NCBI taxonomy): domain Bacteria; kingdom Bacillati; phylum Bacillota; class Bacilli; order Caryophanales; family Paenibacillaceae; genus Ammoniphilus; species Ammoniphilus oxalaticus. The sequence goes on from NZ_MCHY01000008.1 coordinate 740,127, forward strand.
CACGTATCTCGATTCTTTAGTTGACTCATATGATGGTTATGGGAGAGAAATGGACAAGGATAAAGTGGAGTTAGATGCGATGGAAGCTCAACTCTTTGTTCGAGCTGTTGATCAAGTGCAAACAGCGATGATTAACATGCTTGGCGTAAAATAACGAATGTTCACAAACAGATAATAGACCCACACCGCAAGCGAGGGGAACCAAGTGTAGGAAGTGAGTGGAATGAAGACAAGCCAATGATGGCTTGTTTTTTTCGTCTGTCTTGTTGTTAGCAATATAGTCATCCTTTGGTAACCTATTGATTTTGTACATACCAAATGAAGCAGTAAGAACGGGCGTGTATAGAGTTAAAAGAAGCAAAAAAAACAAGCCTTCTCGGCTTGTCAGATGAAATGTGATAGGGATACTAATGAGTAAGGAGTCATACAACAGATTACTGCTTCTCCTAGTACCTAGTTTAGCCTATATTTTGATTGTTTAGGGCGTATAAACGTGTAGAAATGGTTACAAAATCGTGATCAATTTGTGACAAGTTGGTCTTTCAATTTAAAAAAGCGTCAGACAGTTCGTCTGTCTGACGCTTGTGTAGTTATTTACATAAGAAACCTTGTTTTTCAAGAAAGGCTTTAATGTGTGTTCGTTGTGGCGTTTCTAAAAAATCAGCCATTTGTTGCGACCAGGTCGTGTCTTTTTGGTTCGTGTTGCGATTCGCAAAGTAGTCACGCATCGTTTGATCGTAGGCTGGCAGGATTTCATCATATTTAGTCGCGTCATAGCTGTTTTCGTGCAATACGGCTTCAATCGGTAAACGTGGTCGAACAGGGTTTGCTTCATCGGGTACACCGATGGACATCCCAAATAACGGAACGACGCCTTTCGGTAGTTCAAGGATTTCGCTAATTTCTTCGATCGCATTGCGCACGCCGCCAATATAACAAATGCCATACCCTTTTGACTCAGCCGCGAGGGCAACATTTTGAGAGAATAAGGCAACATCAATCGATCCAACAAGCACATTTTCCATCACGCTAAAATCAATTTCTTTTCCACCTAGTTTCGCCGCATGCGCGAGTCGGTGATAGTCCATACAAAAAACTAGCGTCGCTCCCGCGGTGTAAAATTGCCGACGATTTTGAGATAATTCGGCTAATTGGCCGCGTTTTTCAGTATCTGTTACATGGATCACGGAGTACGCCTGCACAAAGTGTGAACTGGCGGCGTGTTGCCCTGCTTGGACGAGTTCCGCAACCGTTTCTTTGGAGATCGGTTCGTCTTTGTATCTTCGCACCGACGCGTGCGAAGTGATTAAATCGATAACTTTCATAAGTGTGATTCCCTCCGATTGTATTCCTTTGTTTACTCTTCTATCCTATACCATTTAGAGCTTCCATGAAAGTCGGCATACGTCGCTTATTCATTATCAATCGGCGCGACCTCTATTTCCGAGACCAACTTCCCTGTCCTTTTGGAGACGTATGTATTGTCAACTTCATCCCCTGTCGATCTTTTGTAACATTTCTCCAAAAGAGTATGGCTCCAAATAATAAACGCGTTAAAGATGTCCTCTAAATCTTCCCCTTTTTTTGTAACTATTTTAAGGAATGGAAATTTCCCGCGAAGCAGTGAAAGCGCCAATTGATTCGATTACCGAGATTTTATCAAATAATTAAATAGCGTTTAAGAAAAGCAATAAGCTCAGAATGTTATTGCTTTTTTATTTAAAGAATATATTATATCTATTATAGATAAATATTATAGTTGTTTTATGTGGTGGCATATATTAGGGTGGTGTAAAGGGAAAGTGAACTAAACAGATGGGAATAATTATTTCGTTTGGTGAAGGGGGCTTGATGATGATAAACCAGGTGAAAGATAAGGAAGCCTTGTTACTAGATTTAATTGAAACGAAGTTAAAGCCAAAGGTGAAAGCGATTGATACCGAGGCTTTCTATGCGATTGATTTTCTAAAAGCATTGGGAAAGAACGGATTTTTCTCATCCACCCATAAGCTAGATGAAGCTTATATCGTTGACGAAATGAGTTTAGTAGAAAAAGTGGCAAAAGTATGTATGACAACAGCCTTTTGCTTATGGTGTCATCTGGCGGCATTAACCTTTCTTCGGAATTCGCCGCGTCTGCATATAAAGGAAAAAATGCTGCCCGCTTTGGAAAATGGTGAAATATTAGGCGGCACAGGCCTTTCGAACCCAATGAAATATTATGCAGGGCTTGAAAAGTTGCTTTTGAAAGCGGAACAGAGTGAAGGGGGGGTTGTGTTATCAGGGACGTTGCCTGCGGTTTCCAATTTAGGGTCAGATCATTGGTTTGGGGTCATCGCTGAGACAGCTGAAAACAAACGTGTCATGTGCTTTGTTCCTTGTTCGATTGCGGGATTAGAGTTAAAAGAAAGAACCGATTATCTTGGTGTTAATGGAAGCGCAACGTATGTTTGTTCCTTTCAGGATGTCTTTATCCCTGATGAGTGGCTCATCACTGAGGATGCGGATACATTCAGCGAGCAAATTCGACCTGTTTTTCTGTTGTATCAAATTCCGTTAGGGATCGGCGTAACGAAAGCGGCGATTGCTGATATTGAGCGGGTGAAAACGAAGCAAAACAGCTGCAACCAATTCTTACATGTACAGGCAACAGATCTAAAGAACAAATTAAAGCAGGCGCAACAACGAATAGAAGACCGGGTCATAAAAGGGGAGAGAAACTGGAAGGAGATTGTTGCGCTCCGCTTGGAAACCGCGTATTTAACGCTCGATTCTGTTCACGCAAGTATGCTTCATAATGGCAGTAGCGGGTATTTAAAAGACTCAGGTCCATCGCGGCAGCTTCGCGAGGCGTACTTTTTTGCTAACTTGACACCGACAATTAAACATTTGGAAAAGGTACTACAATCATAGCTCCGTTTTGCGTCGCATCTGACTTTTGCGCGAGTACGGGTTGTTTAAAGGGGGTTGTGAAAGGATGGAACAAACTTCAGCGATTCGAATTGAGCAGGTAAATAAAACATTTTCAAACAAAAACGAAGTGTTTCAAGTTCTCTCCGATGTATCGCTTACAATTGAGAAAGGGGAGATCATTTCGATCCTGGGGGAGAGCGGCTGTGGAAAGAGCACGCTATTAAACATTATCGGCGGCTTTGAAAAAGCGGATCAAGGTGGGGTTTATCTCAATGGAAATCTCGTCACAAAACCAAGTAATCACTGCTTGATGCTTTTTCAAGATTACGGTTTGTTGCCGTGGAGATCTGTTCTTAAAAATGTAGAGCTCGGTTTAGAACAGTTGCTAATCACGGCAGGGCAAAGGCGCGAACGAGCGCTCCACTATTTGGCGTTAGTCGGTTTGCTAGATAGAGTAGATCTGTTCCCGCATGAGCTTTCTGGCGGTATGAAGCAAAGAGTCGGGATCGCCCGAGCGCTCGCTATGCAACCAGAACTTATTTTGATGGATGAACCGTTCGCTGCCCTGGATACATTTAACCGCTACTATTTACAAGATGAGTTACTGCGCATCCAGGAACACGAGCAAACAACGATGATCATTGTGACCCATGATATTGACGAGGCGATTTATTTATCGGACCGCATCTTTATTATGCATCCTCATCCGGGTCGCATCCATCGAGAAATTGCGGTGTCGCTTGAGAAACCGAGAGACCGTAGTCACCGAGATTTTCAATATTATCGAAAAATGATTTTAGAGGAATTTCATTTTAATCGCTCAGAAATAGAGCTAGAATACAGTATTTGATATTAAATAGAGATCGAGGAGAAACCATGAAAAAAATCATTCAACGCATATCACTATTGTTCATCATCATGGCGATGGCAGTGATATCCGCATGCGGAAATACAGGAGTAGACAGTTCTAATTTATCTGAAGGGGACGCGAAAAGAACAGTGAAGATTGGTTATTTACCGATCACTCACGCCGTGCCGCTTTATATTGAAAAGGAACTAGAAGGGTATAGTCATTTCGATTTAGAGCTGGTCAAGTTTGGCGCATGGCCTGATTTAATTGATGCGTTAAATACAGGAAGTATTGACGGGGCTTCGATGCTGGTCACCCTTGCCATGAAGGCAAAGGAGCAAGGCATTGATTTAAAGGCTGTTGCTTTAGGGCATAAGGACGGTAACGTGCTCGTTGTCGGTAATGATATTGAGAACGTAGCTGATCTGAAAGGGAAGAACTTTGCGATTCCACACAAATTCTCTTCCCACAATATTTTACTTTACCAAATGTTAAAACAAAACGGGATGACGTATGACGATATCACCCTGATTGAGCTTCCGCCAGCGGAAATGCCAGCCGCCCTTTCAGAAGGTCGGATTGCGGGGTACGTCGTGGCAGAGCCATTCGGAGCCATCTCCGTAGCGATTGAACGAGGCAAAGTGCTTTATCAAGATTATGATGTCTGGGAAAATTCAATCGACTGTATGCTCGTTTTACGTAATGATTTTATTGATAATGAATTCGAAATTGCCCAAGAATTTGTAGACTACTATCTAAAAGCGGGCGAAGTTGCCGAGAAAAAAGATGAAGATACATTTGAAATGTCTTCTCGCTATATGAGTGTGGAAAAGGATGTATTGGATCTTTCCTTCCAGTGGATTCGTTACGATGATTTAAAGATTACGGAAGAAGATTACGCCGAATTGGTCGACTACTTAATTGAGATGAAATTACAAGAACACCCGCCAACATTTGAAGAGTTCGTGGATAATCGTCTCATAGATCAAGTGAAGTGATAGCATGAGTAATGCAAGACATGTTACAAATGTGGCGCTTGGTTTTGTCATATTGCTCGGAGTATGGCAGGCCATCGTTATTATCGGGCAATACGAATCCGCGTTATTTCCTAGCCCATTGAAGGTAGGAGCTGGCTTAATGCAAATGATCCAAGACGGCAGTATTTTCGTTCACCTGCGGGTGAGTGTTGGACGTTTTTTAGTCGGCTATTTATTAGCCGTTACTTCGGCGATCGTGTTCGGGCTTATTTTAGGCAGAATTTCCGCGCTATGGGGAATCATCGACCCGATTGCTCAAGTGATTCGGCCAATTTCTCCGATTGCTTGGTCGCCGTTTATTGTGCTGTGGTTTGGAATTGGAGATATGCCGGCGATCGTGGTGATCTTCATTGCCGCTTTCTTTCCTGTTTTAATGACAACGGTGAGCGCGGTCAAGAAAGTCGACGAAACGTATTTAAAAGTTGCTCAAAATTTTGAGTTGAATCAGCTGGATTTGATTCGTAAAATCATCTTTCCGGCCGCCTTCCCAACGATTGCGAATGGGTTGCATATTGCGGTCGGAACGGCTTGGATTTTCCTCGTGTCCGGTGAGATGGTCGGTACCCAATCGGGATTAGGCTATTTGATTATTGATTCTAGAAACTCAATGCGCTTAGATTTAGTCATGGCGGGGATCGTCGTGATCGGTCTGGCGGGGCTTGCCCTTGATAAGGCCGTTGGACAATTGGAAAAGCGAATCAATCGCGTGTGGGGAAGAGCGGAGCATTAGCGCGCCTTCACTACTGACATGAGAAAACCCCCATAGGTAATCGAAGAGAGGAACCTAAGGGGGTTTTTGTCGTTGTTGAAGACAGGCTCAGAGAAGGTCCTTGTGTCTACAGCTGTTTTGTAAGCGCCACATGCGGAATGCCATCCTCCATGAAGACTTCGGAGTTCGTAACGTAGCCTAATTTGCGGTAAAAACCTTCCGCTTGCGTCTGTCCATGGATTAAAGCTTTCGTAAACCCTTGTTCCCGGGCGATCTGTTCCAGCGTTTCGATGATAACTTTGCCCAAGCCGTGTTTGCGGTAAGGGGCAAGGATGCAAATTCTTTCCAGTTTTGCCTGGTCTTTGATCGCGCGAACTCTGCCCGTCCCGATCGGTTGTCTTTCATCGCTATAAACTAAGATATGCTCAGCCTCCGCCTCGTGTTGATCAAATTCCACCTCCAATGCTACGCCTTGTTCTTCAACGAATACCGTTCTTCGAATGGCAAACGCGTCTTCTAATTGTTGTTTCGTTGTTACCCGATTGACGTCCATTTTTAAACCTGCCTTTCTAGCAAAAAGAAGCCTTGTCCTATCGTAAACGATTATTTTAGTGTATGTAAAGGCGGTCAAACAACCGCGTTGAAAGGGGGGGGGGCTGTTTGACCGCTAACTACTTTATTTCATTCATTTCTTACGTTTAAAGTTGCCATAATCAATGACGACCATTCCCCCTTTTTTATTTAAACGGGTGTTCGAGCCTTTTAATTTCTTCGATCGACTGAACAAATCATCCGTGATGATCCCTCTTTTTTTAAATCGTTTTTCTAATTTCTTTAATTTTTGTTTGTTTTTCTTCGTGTCGGGGACTATTTGATTGATCTTATCCATTATCAGCCAACCTGCGCCATTTTCGCGGATTTTAGCCAGATGTTTTTTTAAGTTACGTGGGGCAGAGCGATAGATTTTGATCTCTCTCTTATTATCTCGCAACCCCTTTTCATTGATGGCTACTTTTAACACCGACTTCTTCGTTAGATCGTACACGAGACGTTTACTTCCTTCTCCCATGACCTCATACGGCAAAGCTAATTTATGCTTCATTATTTTTAACCGTTCGGATTTATCCTTCGGTAAGCGATTCTTTTTAACTTTTTTTATCCATTGCGCAATAGACTTACGATCACGTCGCCGTAGGATTCTGGAACGAGCCATTTCCGGGCCACCTCCCGATCGTTTTGGTCCAATTATATTAAGAAACTTCTCAGATTATTTTATTATTTTTCAGGTAGATGGGAAGCGGCGCATGAACCAAGATAAGAGTGGACTTTTGCAAAAATAGGACGGCTTTACGACGCTCAGTTGTAAAAGTATAAAAAAATGGGTGTTGGAAAAGATAAAGGCTGTATTGAAAATTAAGGAGGTTAGTTAATATGGATAAACAACGAGCGATGGAGATCGTATCTTCAGAAGTCATGGCGCATGTGACGCACGAAGGAAAGCCTGTTTACATCCGCGAAGTAGATGGTCAAGCGCAGACTGCTAGCGTCTATCCGCTAGGCGAGCCTGAAAAGGAACAAGAGGTGCCATTGAGCAGCTTAATTGAGCAATAGGAAAAATATGCTTGTCAAAAGTTTAGTAGCGCGCTAATATAGTTGTTGAGCAACTAAATAGCCTTACACGGGAGCTTAGGGAACTAGGCTGAGAGGATAACGTTAATCTGTTATCGACCGTTGAACCTGAACTGGATAATGCCAGCGGAGGGATTAGACAAGCATTGTTGTGTTTAATGTTTTTTACAACATGGGTCACAATCAGTATCTATTCATCCGCATGAATCTATTCATGCGGATTTTTGATTTTATTGTGATCGATTAAGTCATCTTCCGCCTCCATAAAGGTTCGAAATATTTTGTATTTTCGAAAAAATAGGAGGTTTTTTTCTTGTCAAAATCTACAGAAACTTTGGTGCAAGTAGCAGAGATCCAGCAATTCCCTAACAGTAAAAAGGTGTACATTGAGGGCTCAAATCCGAGTATTCAGGTCCCGATGCGCGAGATTTCGTTGAGCGATACAACGAAAATGGATGGAACAACAGAGCCAAACGATCCGCTTCGCGTTTATGACACGAGCGGTATCTATACGGACCCAGACTATACCGTCGATATCCAAGAGGGATTACCCGCGTTGCGTAGACAATGGATTCTAGAGCGCGGTGACGTTGAAGAATATGAAGGTCGTGAAGTGAAACCCGAAGACGACGGTTTAAGAGGGGCAAATGAAGAGCGCCAACAAGTGTTCCCAGGCCTGACACGTAAACCATTAAGAGCAAAAGCGGGCAAAAACGTGACGCAAATGCACTATGCGCGTCAGGGAATCATTACGCCTGAAATGGAATTTGTCGCGATCCGCGAAGGGGTAGAAGCTGAGTTTGTTCGTAAAGAAATTGCGGAAGGACGAGCGATCATTCCTTCGAATATTAACCATCCAGAAGCGGAGCCAATGATTATTGGACGTAACTTCCACGTAAAAATTAACGCGAACATTGGTAACTCAGCAGTAACTTCTTCCATTTCAGAAGAAGTAGAAAAAATGACATGGGCCACGCGTTGGGGCGCTGACACAATCATGGACTTATCCACAGGTAAAAATATCCACACAACACGTGAGTGGATTATCCGAAACTCTCCAGTTCCGGTTGGCACGGTCCCAATTTACCAAGCGTTGGAAAAAGTAAACGGTGTTGCTGAAGACTTGAATTGGGAAGTGTTCCGCGACACATTGATCGAACAAGCGGAACAAGGCGTTGACTACTTTACGATTCACGCGGGTGTCTTGTTGCGCTATGTGCCATTAACGGCTGAGCGTGTGACGGGTATCGTTTCTCGCGGTGGTTCAATTATGGCCGCATGGTGCTTGGCGCATCACCAAGAAAGCTTCCTATATACGCATTTTGAAGAAATTTGCGAAATTATGAAAGAGTACGATGTTTCCTTCTCGTTAGGTGATGGACTTCGTCCTGGCTCGATCGCAGACGCAAACGACGAAGCGCAATTTGCTGAACTAAGAACATTAGGTGAATTAACAAAAATTGCGTGGAAACACGACGTGCAAGTGATGATTGAAGGACCTGGACACGTTCCGATGAACAAGATCAAGGAGAATATGGACTTACAACTTGAACTCACGCACGAAGCGCCATTCTATACACTAGGCCCGCTAACCACAGATATCGCGCCAGGGTATGACCACATTACATCCGCAATCGGAGCCGCGATGATCGGTTGGTTTGGAACGGCGATGTTGTGCTATGTCACGCCGAAAGAGCACTTAGGCCTGCCGAACAAAGATGACGTTAGAGATGGAATCATTACGTACAAAATCGCTGCTCACGCCGCTGATTTAGCAAAGGGTCACCCACGCGCTCAACTTCGTGACGATGCTCTATCCAAAGCTCGTTTCGAATTCCGCTGGCATGATCAATTTAACCTATCGTTGGATCCAGAAAGAGCGATGGAGTACCACGATGAGACATTGCCTGCAGAAGCGGCAAAAACAGCTCATTTCTGTTCCATGTGTGGACCGAAATTCTGCAGCATGAAGATTAGCCATGATATTCGCAACACCGCTGAACACCAAGAGGCTGTCGATGGCATGAAGGAGAAATCGAAGGAGTTTAAAGAGCTGGGTAGTAAGATCTATATCTAAAGAAGATTGATATGTAAAAACCTAGGAGGGGATTTTGCCAATGAAGGATGCCGGTATCATTACGAGTGAAATTAGGAAGTTGGAATCTCGCATAGCAGACTTAAAAGCAGAACTCCTCGAGCTCCAAGCATCATGCGCCCATCAAATGGTTAGTAACGAGTTGACAAGTACATGCGCGCGTTGTATGAAATCCGAAAGTCTCTATTATTAAGTAAAAAGCTGACCTCTTTGGTCAGCTTTTTTATAACTACGGATATACATCCATTTTACGTCCGATTCGCCACTAAAATTTTCACTCGCATGCGATTCGATTAGTGATGTATAATAAAAACGATTATGCAACAGATCAGTATACTTTTTTGAATGGAAAGAGAGTGGAGCGGTCATGGGACGTAAATGGAATAATATTAAGGAAAAAAAAGCGACAAAAGATAAGAACACAAGTCGGATCTACGCAAAATTTGGTAAAGAGATTTATGTCGCGGCAAAGCAAGGGGAACCTGATCCTGAATCCAATCGGGCGCTGAAAGTTGTGCTCGAACGCGCCAAAACATACATGGTTCCTAAAGCAATCATTGACCGCGCGATTGAAAAAGCAAAGGGCGGCGCTGAGGAAAATTATGATGAGCTTCGTTATGAGGGGTTTGGACCGAACGGCTCAATGATTATTGTTGAAGCATTAACGAATAATGTAAATCGCACAGCGGCGGAAGTTCGCTCCGCATTTAATAAAAATGGGGGGAACATGGGTGTCAATGGTTCTGTCGCCTACATGTTTGATCCAACCGCAGTTTTTGGTGTAGAAGGAATAACCGCGGATGAAGTACTTGAATTGTTAATGGAAGCGGATATTGAAGCGTGTGATATCTTTGAAGAAGGGGACTCGGTGATCATCTACGCCGAGCCAGATCAATTTCATGCGGCGCAAGAAGCGTTTAAGTCAATAGGCGTAACGGAATTTACTGTAGCTGAGCTGACAATGCTCGCTCAAAACGATATCGAATTATCACAAGATGCGCGGGTTGAATTTGAGCAGTTAATTGAAGCTTTAGATGAGCTTGAGGATGTCCAGCAGGTCTTCCACAACGTAGACTTGGATGACTAGTTGTGAATAAATGTGAGTCATAAATGGACGGATGTAGTTTAAAGTATGCGTAACATTCATTCGTCCTTTTTCTTAATGAATCCCTTACAGTTATTTACAAATGTGTGGGAAATGGATTGACTTTGAGTACGATACTTTAGTATTATTGTTTGAAGTCATACTTTACTGTTTAAAAGAGGGTGTAATACTTGGAATTATTGCATAGAGAACTTGACACAATTTCCGATCAACAGGAACTAACCTCCATAAAAGAACAATTAAAAGAGCAAGTGCTTGAAAAAATGTCATGGCAGGACCGAATGAATCTTTACAAGCAAATCCAAAACATTAATGAAAGATTAGAAAATTTAAAAATAGAATCTTGAATGCCCGATCCCCTTGTTTGAAAAAACAAGGGGATTTTTTTGTTAGAAAAGAGTATTACGAAGCATAATTAAGAGCATAACTGGTAAAAGGGTTAAGGTAAAGAAAGGAGTGGACGCGCTTGGAAAATCAGCTAGATCAGAAAAAACGAATCGCCGCGGAAAAAGCGGTTGAGTGGATCGAGGATGGAATGCTGATCGGCCTAGGTTCGGGATCAACTGTGTATTGGTTCATCCGCAAATTAGCCGAACGCGTTCACGATGGGTTGCGTATTCAAGGAATCCCATCTTCCAAGCGGACGGAACAATGGGCCGATGAGATGGGAATTCCTTTAACTGACTTTTCCAAAACGGATCGTTTAGACTTGGCGATTGATGGAGCGGATGAAGTCGACCCGAAGCTCAACTTGATTAAAGGCGGCGGAGGTTCGTTGTTGCGTGAGAAGCTAGTGAATCAAGTCGCTGACAAGCTGATCATCATTGTGGATGATTCTAAAGCGGTTCTCCAGCTCGGTCAGTTTCCTCTACCCGTAGAGGTTGTGCCTTTTGCTTGGCAAACGACCGTGAATCGGTTGAGGGAGCTTGGTGTTGAGCCGAGGCTGAGAATGGATGGGGCCCGCCCATTTGTGTCCAATAATCAGAACTATATTTTTGATTGCGCGTTTCAGACAATTCGAGATCCTCAAGCGTTGCATCGTGAACTGAAGCAAGTGTTGGGAGTGGTGGAGACGGGTCTTTTTTTGAACATGGCGGATCTGGTTTTGATCGGTTCTGAACAAGGGGTCCAACAGCTCAAAAAACAGGCGTAGCGTCCAATTAGCAGTCAAGCGAGACAAGATACTACTCGAAACCAGTTTGGATGAATATGAATAAAAGAGACCACTGAAAGGGGGTCGATCTATTTGACACAAGAAGAAATCGCCCAAGTTTCAGACCACCTTGACAGCATCAAAGGAAGACCCTTTACGATTACGATGCCGAACGATGGAAAGAGATACCGGGTGGCGATGTACGGAATGAAAGGGAATCGCGTCATTTTTAAAACGGTGCAAAAGGAAGCGAGAGAACTGGCGGAACAATACGGTGAGCTCAGTTTTATGTTTCCGATCCATTTTTTCGAACCGTTATTAGGCGGGGGGAAGGATATTAAAAATATAAGTGACATGTTTGACTAGGTCACTGTTCGATGGATGAAACCATTTTAGAGGTATCTCTAAAATGGTTTTTTCCGTTAATGTGAGATGTTTTGCATGTCATAAAAATATTGGCTCGGATCAGTGATGGATGATTTTAAAAGGTGAAGGTACTGTTTGGATGTGACAATATCTGTCTGGTGTGTCGTTCGGACGGTCATTTGTCCAGAAACAAGGTTGACTAACTCTATTTGCGCGGGAATCTGATCAAATGCGAGATGACAGAAATAGATACATAAAAAGATCCAAGATTCCATGATTTCAGGTGTGTCATCCAATAAAAATTTTTTGACTGTAAAGTTGCCGTGATCATCCCAGAAGGCTAAAGGGATTGTCGTCGTTATGTGAATATCCCAATCAGGGATTGGAATAGAAAATTTTTTATAAACAAAAATCGGAACCGATCGGTGGCAATCCTCCTTTAAGGAGCGCAAAAGGTGATTTGCAATCGTTTGGTTACTCGCTTGGGTCGGTGTCCAGATGAAGGATCTATTTCCCATTGGATGCGAGAAGAATTCGAGGACTTTCCGCTGGATCGTTTGTTCCATCTTTTCGCGCCAGTTCAGTGATGAGCGCTTTTTTTTAATATATTTTCGCCAAAAAGAATGCGGGCACGTTAAAAAGTCAGACAAGTGAGTGTCAGTCAAGTTTTGAATACGTATATTCATCGGGTTTCTCCTTTACTTTATGTACTGTGTTAGCGTTCATTATAATGATAACGATTATCAATGTCAACAAAATGAACCCATTTTACAATGAAAAAGCTACCTAGGCTGGCAATATAAGGTAGCTTTTCGGCACATCTCTTATTTTTTTATACATGAAGGAAACAGGCAAACAGTTTCTTTGCGCCAAATACAGCGCGCGCACGCTTCAGGAAAAAAACGTTTTGTTTTTTCTTTTGGAGTTAATATTTGCTTTACAGCCAACAATCTTCTCTCCTTCAAAAGTAATGGTGATTTGGTAATGCTTTGTTTATTTTGCGCCAGTGTCGAAAGGACTATTCGGGATTAATACGACAAAAAACGACGAATCCGAGATTCGTCGTTTTTTACGATTGTTTCGCAGTTTAAATAAGTCCAACTCAGTTCGAAAGAGGAGAAAGGAATGAGAGAGAAGCGCTATTCAAAAGTGGAGTGGGGCAACTGTTGGATAACGCTCGACTATAAACAACAGACAGGCTTCCCTTGCTTATTATACTGGGCTTCCGTTTTTCTTGTTGTTTAGCTTCAGTAAGCATTCAAGATCGTGTTCGACTATTGGAAAATAATCTCGAATCTTTTTCACTTCTTGTTTAACTGTGTTCAAATCTCCATTGTTTTGTAACAAGTTTATTTTAATCATTTCCTGTGTAGAGGGTTGCAATTGAGTTTCGGTCAATCGACCATTGATCCGCTGAAGTCTAAAATCGATGTTGCCTAGTCTGCCGTCGATCGTTTGTAAAAACTTGTCCAATGCTACAAACTGTTCTTGGATGTCGTGTAATAATCGATTATGATCCATTTGAAAAGCGGCCCCCTTTCTTTTACTACTTTTATCTTATATTATTCGATATAGGTCATCAATGCATGCGGGGGAAATGTCGTTGAGAAGTCATATAATTGTAGGAATGTGTTTGCTTTTCTTAGTCCAATACTTTATCGGGGCCCAATGGCTTGCCTACGCGCTAGCCTGTCTGGCTCTCTTTTCTTTTTTTAGCAGTGTTTCGTTGGCGAAACGAGGGCCACGTATGATCGGGCTGCTTATGTTTACGGCTGGGGCGCTGTTAACGGTGTGCAAAGGGGACGGCTTGGCGCTGGCGGCGCAAGGGATTACGACCAATCTTCCTTTGTTAACGTTGTTAGTCCTTGTTCCCTTGTTGGCGATCCCCTTGAAAATGGGCGGTTTTTTTGAATCGCTTTTCGTTTATTTGCGTCGTTTTCAAAATCGTCCACGTAAGATGTTCGCGGGTATGACCGTTGCCTTGTTTTTTTTGGGACCGATATTAAACCTTGGGGCCCTTCGAATCGTTCATGATCTGATCAAAGATCTGCGGTTAAACGCTACTTTATTATCGAAGGCGTATCTGATTGGTTTTTTCTCGACGATTTTGTGGTCGCCCTATTATGCGGCGGTTGGGATTACACTGATGTACTTGAAGGTGTCTGTGACTGATTATATGGTATATGGATTTGGTATAGCTGCTCTTTTTTTATTGATCGGAAATGTATTGTTTTGGTTCTGGAGTCGAAAGCTTCCAATCGCTAACGCAATGGAAGAGGCGCCGCCCACGACGGGAGAGCAACGGCGTAAACTGCAGTTATTAATTGGCATTGTTTGCTTGTTAATGATCATTACGATTGCGCTGGAGTGGCTGACCCATTGGTCGATGCTCGTTATTGTGAGTTTAGTCGCGTTGACATTTCCGCTTGTATGGGGACTTGTTTCACGGAACTGGGTCTCCTTAAAGCATCATCTTATTCAATTTCGCGATGACTCTGTCCCCGTGATGAACAATGAAATTATGATGTATATCAGCGCGGGTTTCTTTGGTCAAGCATTGCGAGGGACGAGTTTTGGAGAAGGGATAAACGGATTTATGGTGTCTCTCGGGCAGCGTTCCTATGTTTGGTTAGCGTTGTTTATTTTAGTGACAATGGTTAGCGTGACCTTCCTTGGTATTCATCAAGTCGTGACGGTTACTGTATTAACGACGCAAATGGATCCTGTTTTATTGGGAACAAGCAAAGAGATTTTGGCGATGACGATCATGCTTGCATGGGCCACCGCATCAATTTTAAGCCCGGTTAATCCAATTAATTTGCTTGTTAGTGGATTCACGCATCGATCGGGTTTACAAGTGGGGATACGCGACAACGGTTTCTTCCTCATGATTGTGTGTTTCGTTGGATTGGCGATACTTACTATTTTGACCTACACATAGGACAGTGAGGGCAAGGAAATAATGATACAGAGAACCATAAAGGAAGAGGTGAGGGCTGCGATGAATCATAATCTTGATTATGACCGAGACGGTGACCGCGAAGATGCGTTGGGTGAACAAGATTTGCGTGAATTGCTTTCCAATTCAATGGAAATAGAAACAGAGTTAATGCGTCGCTACATCATTACCGCCGAGCGGATTCATCAAAATCCAGTGTTAAAAGATCGCTTGGAAAACTTTGCGCAAGGAAATGCGAAACGAACGAGACAGTTGCAAGATGAAATTTCCAGTTTGACTACATTTGAGTAGAGAGAAAGGGTGACCGTATCAGGTCACCCTTTTTTTATTTTTATACGTTGGCTACTTCTTTTCGATCAATATTTTGAGGCGGTTCTTCTAACCAACTGTTTTCAATCATCAGCTTCGTCCCGTCAATCGCATACCGAGCAATTTCGCCCGTGAGCCGCGTGTACGTAGTCGCTATGTCCAATCTTAGACTTGCTGCTGATGAAGTGGCATAGTTTGAGATTCCAGAAGCGATCAAGGCAGTAGTGTGAAAGAGCATCAATTTGTCTGAAAAAGGGGCAACCGTTGAGTCTGATACATCCAAATCCCAAGCGACAGGAGCTGGCAGGTTATCCTCCACTAAGATCGAATTTAACACTTTAACGTGTTTTTTTGAGATATCTACACCCCTCATAAGATACTGGCGCACTTTCTTATTTTCAGCCACTTGGCTAAAACCCATCATTAAAAATTGACCGATCGTGTTCGTCTGCGTATTCGCTTGTAAGTGCGTTATTTCGATTGCATTCAGTGGTCGAGGATTCATGTTGAGGATTCCGCCTAAATAGTTTTGCTCCGACACAAAGTCAAGCGTGTTGGGCGTTACGATGTACGGAGTACGGATGTATAACCCTTTTTGCAATAATAATTCAGCGGCTTTGTTATATAGATGTGTTGCCTCGATAATCCCACTGCTTAAAAAATCACGGACGGCTGAATTGACCGCTGCCGCTAAGGACACACCATATGTTGCGATCGCAATTTTTGTCATATTTTTAATGTAATACAAATAAATGGCGTTTGAATATAATCTTGGCGCTTTGACATTAACATCAGCCTCTGTAAAACCGATGGGCAGCGGGTGGTTGGCTTGTTGAATTATTCGTTTGATTTTCTTAACATCATTTTCAGTCATGGTTAACGTATATTCCAAAAGCTCTCTCACTTCCGAGTCATCCACGTGATGTAAAAAGTAATTAAAAATACAGACTGCCATCGTGTTTGACTGATATGAGCCCCAAAGCGCGGCAACTTCCGATGCGGTAAGACGTGTTCGATGTTCTGTCATGGGTAGCCTCCAAAATTAAGATCTATTTTTAAAATCAACTCGATCTTAGGATTCCCTAAAAAGGAAGAACAAAGTCATAAAAGAAAAAAAGATGCTGTTATAGCCGTTGGGGACGGAGCAGTGTTACACTGGATAAAAGTTGAGTTTTTGCGGGAGGAGAGTGGATAAAATTGAAACAGGCGCTTGAATCATTGCGACCACGTGTGATGGAAATTTTTGAACATTTACGCGCGCATCCTGAAATCAGTTGGCGGGAAGTGGAGACGACCGCTTACTTGGCGTGTTTGTTGCGCGAGAGCGGGTGTCGGGTGACGACGTTTGGAGACTGCACAGGTGTTGTTGGTGAAATAGGGGCGGGAGAGCTCCCACTGATCGTTGCTCTGAGGGCGGATCTTGATGCGCTCTGGCAGGAAGTCGATGGAGAATTCCGAGCGAATCACTCATGCGGACATGACGCCCACATGACGATCGTCTTTGGGGCATGGTTGTTATTAAAGGAGGTCGGATTTGTTCCAAAGGGGACGTTGAAATTGATCTTCCAACCGGCAGAAGAAAAGGGAACAGGAGCTTTGAAAATGATCGAGAAAAAAGTAGTCGATGATGTCGATTTTCTATACGGGGTCCATTTGCGTCCGGCGACGGAAATGGCCAATCGACAAGCGGCGGCGGCGATCTATAATGGCTCTGGTCAATTCATTTCGGGCAAAATTATCGGGGCCGATACGCACGGGGCTCGTCCGCACCTTGGCGTTAACGCAATTGAAGTCGGGGCGGCGCTCGTTCGTGAGTTGCAGCGGATTCGGCTCAATCCGATGATTCCGTACTCGGTCAAAGTGACTCGTTTTATAGCGGGTGGAGAAAGTCATAACGTAATCCCCGGGAACGCTGAATTTTCGCTGGATCTACGGGCTCAAACGAATCAAGCGATGGATCAATTGTTGGCTGAAGTGGACCGCATTATTCAAGCGATCACCGCGTTGTATGACACGCAGATTGATTTAAGCTATCACGCTCGCGTGCCTGCCGCCGAAGTCGATGAGCAAGCGAGAAAGCTGCTGGGAGAGGCCATCGAGGACACGCTCGGCGTAGATCAGCTCGTTGAACCAGTTGTGAGCCCAGGCGGCGAAGATTTTCACTTTTACACGATCAAACGCCCGCAAATAAAAGCAACGATGCTGGGACTTGGTTGTGGACTCGAGCCCGGATTGCATCATCCTCAGATGACCTTTGATCGCGAGGCTTTGCTGGCGGGTATCGAAATCCTGGCGCGGGTAGTCAAACGGACGTTTGAACAACGTGGCGATGGGTAGTGGAAGGGTGGATAGGAATATGAAGATAAAAATTGAGGCTCGGGAGCGATGGCGGAAGGGCTTAGTGGGCGGTTTTTTATTGTTATTACTTGCGTTCATCTTGCTCTTGACAGGGTGTGGCGGCGGGTTGGAAACGGAGTCGCTTGAGCATCAAAAAACGTTCGATGAGGCCATAGAGGAGAGCGATATACCAAAAAGTGACTTTTACGAAACATATCAGTCGGTTGATTTCGCGGTTTCCTTTTATCAATCGAATGGAGAGTTAGGGATGGCCAAGTTTGAAAAAGAGGAAGACGGTTGGCATTATCGCGGCGGTAGTTCAGCTAAGGAGGAAGATGCTAGAGAGTCAGCGGAGCAAGGTGGTTTTGGTTACTTTCAAACGTCTTCGGTGAAAGGAACGGTTGACTTATCTTCGGAGGAAAAGAGAGTGTATGTAACGGTAGTGTATGGCTCACTATTCGATGATGAAATTTCCAGAGTCAGTGTACAGATGGAAGAAGGGAATTATGAAGCCACAATCTCGAAAGGAGACGGACCTCGCGTCTGGTATGTCGTGTTAGATCATCGCGAGAAGATGGATCAACCCGCGAAACGCGTAATCGGCTATCGCGCCGACGGCAGCATCGCTGCTGAAAGTGATCCACGGGCTGCGGAGTAGGTGAGGCGCTGCTCGTGGAATTTGGGCTGGTCTTTGGGATGAATTTGTGCCTAATAAATGCGTAGGAGAGGTCGTCATAGAGTTTATGAACACAAAACCAAGGAAAGGAGCGCAGTCATGATATCTGTTGAAACCTACGTTGCTTTAGATCATGAAATGATTACTATTTAGATCTATTTCATCCAGGAAAATATTTTATATCAATCGATTCTCCTAATGCTCGAATCAAAGCGAACCAATCGTTAGCGGATACGAAGGATTTGAGAATAAACGGCTCGGTATGTATCACTATAAATGATATCGAGGTTTCAACCTTTTTAGATTGGGATGATGTCGATCTCGTTTGGCCCGGCATTATTTTTATGCTTGAAACACTTTATTTTAAAGAGGGGTTGGGGAGATAATTGAAAAAGGGCTTAAGATTATGGATAGCGGCATCCATGTGTTTTGGATCGGTGGTATGCGTAAATTCGGCCCTCCCGACAGGAAATTATATAGGCGAAACAAAAAATGATACAAAAAAAG
The DNA here is from genome assembly GCF_003609605.1 of Ammoniphilus oxalaticus. Taxonomy (NCBI): domain Bacteria; kingdom Bacillati; phylum Bacillota; class Bacilli; order Caryophanales; family Paenibacillaceae; genus Ammoniphilus; species Ammoniphilus oxalaticus. Next base: position 758,772 of record NZ_MCHY01000008.1, read on the forward strand.
ATGTGATTGCCGCTTTTAAGGCGCGCGAAGGTTCTTCAGGCTATGAAATCATAGATTTTATTTTAGTGGAAGATGAACAGCTGCCGAAATTAAAGGCGGTTATTTCTTACTATGATAAAGAGAATGATAATGATTGCAACCTGGCTTTTTTATACGGCGATATAATTCAACGCTTATGTTTCGCTGTTAACGAAGTCGCTGGTGTGAAAAGCTATGAAATAGCAGATAATAGTAAGTTACGTTATCGAGGGGATGGAGCAGTAACAACAGCGATACGTAACATAGATACAAAAGAAGTCATCGATTATACGATTACTTTTTCATACGATGAACCAACTTTAACCACTGAATTTAAGGTCGAGGCAGAAAAAAGATAATCATGCCAACTTGACCTAAGTCCCGCGGGGGGTCTGAAGTGACTAGGATGGAGGAAACGATTCCCGAGGGTGAAAGAGTCTTTTGCAACATGTGAAAATGATTGGCGTAAATAGAGCGATTCCAATCAATAAGTACCATCCTTTTCCTTCATAGGCAACCATCAGCGCCAACTCCCATAAATTTGAAGGTCCGGAATGGGGACCATCGCTGTACGGATAGGCAAAAATGAAAGGGAGTAGTCCGAACAAGGTCACAATCGCGCCTGAAATTAGGGATAAACAGGTAGTTTTCCTCATTAAATGCACGCCCTCGCTTTCTTTAAAGAATGTCAAAATAAGCGCGACAAGGTCATTATATCACGTGGCTATGATTAATGTCTTTGGTGAACGCTGTAGCGCCACGAATTTAGTTCTCGCGGTCGTTCATACGCCTGATGAGTGCCGGCTTCTCCCTGATTCCTTGTTCCACGGTCGCTCATGCCCTCATCCCCTCGCAAATTCCCTCAACTGAAGGTTTCTCTTATTTTCGCGCGACTGCTGATCATGATAAAATGATAGTATACTAGATTTAACTGAGATTCGGTGTAACTGTAATGGATGAAGAACGGATGGTGAGCGCGTTGCGCAAATTATATACAGGTCCATTTGGACCGATGGCAAGAGAGGTTTGGATTGAAAATGCGAAACAGCGGATCGAGGCGGGTGAAGGGGAATCGTTCCTGTTTATTTTGCCGACGTCGACGCTATTAAAAAGTGTTCGTGATCAGTTGCTAGAAGAGACCGGCGGGATTAGCGAACTCCATTTAATGGCGTTTGACGATGTAGCCGATGCGGTTGCGCGGTATGCCGACCCTTTTACGAAAATGTTGACGAACTATGAGTTGCGTCGCTTTTTTGGGCGGTTTTTAGAAGAGACAACAGGCGCTGATCTGTGGACGCCTGAACCACAGGATCGTGATTCGCGAGTGGCCGATGAGGTTAGGCAGGCGATTATTCGCGCGATTAGCGAATTGAAGCGTTCGGGGATGAATGCGGAGCAGGCGGAACAAATTGCCCATTCGTCAAAATACAATCCGAAACACCGCGCGTTGGCCCGTTTGTTGATTCGGTCCGATCAGGAATTAAGTCAGTTATCGATGGAAAAAGGGTACACATGGTTAACGTATGAGGCGCGATTAGAGCGGGCCAGTCAGTTGCTCAATGAAGGGGCATCGACCACGCCGCCTTGGTTGCGAAAAATAGATACAATTTGGGTTGATCACTTCACGGATTTTTTCCCGTTGCAATTTCAATTACTGCGAAGTCTGCTGCAGTTGCCAACGGTCAAACAGGCGGGAATCTATCTTCCCTATCAACCTCAATTGTATGATGAACAACCGAGCCAACTGTTTGCCCAACGATCAGCCCGACGCAAAGGCGGTTTGGCGAATTTACTAGATCAGACATTGCAACGTTTACGCGATGAGTTGGATTTTGTTGAGGTTTCATTTGAGTCCGAAAATTTTGATGAAATTCAGCAAACGATTGCGGCGGATTGGGAGGTGGACCTCGGTAAACTCAACGAGCGCGCGGACAAGCATCCCACAATTTCAATCTCTCCTGAACTGTGGCATTTGCCGACAATCGCATTTACCGCGGCGGAACCGATGCAATCTTCTGTTCACAACGCTTTTACGATGATGCCCTGCGCTTCTGAAAGGAAAGAGGCGGAGTGGGTCGCGAAATCGATCAAACAAAAATTACTAAACGATCCATCATTGTCCCCAACTGATTTTGCGGTGATTGTTCGCGATAAAAAACAAGCGGCGGCTTGGTTGCATCCTGTTTTTACAAAGGAACAGCTTCCTCTGGAACTGCGTCTTGAACGCAGCCTTACGGAGTTGCCGCTCTTCCAACAAGTTGATGCCGCTCTGCGCTTGCAATCGTCTAACTGGAGTCGGGATGTGTTGCTCAAAATTGCTGATGGATCTTACAAACGGTGGTCTCATCCGCCAGGCGCTTCCTTTATTCGATGGGCCAAGGAACGAGGTGTTCGTGAAGGAGAACGAACGTGGCATGAAGCGTTGGAGCGAGATCTCATTTTATTGGAACAGAAGCAACGGGAGGTCGCTGAAACGACTGATGAGGAGGTTGATCGCGCGCGGGCGCTGGCGCGGCTGGAACAGCAACGCGCAGATTTACAACGATCGATCCAGTGGCTTACGGAACTAAAGGAAAGTTTGCGGTTTATTCAGCAGTCAGCTTCGATGCAAGAACATCTGACAGGGCTTGAACAGTTTTTGGATGATTGGCAGATTCCGCAACGTTTGGCCACCTTTTTGAAAGAAAAGAAGGGGTATCAGCTTGATTGGTTTAAACGGGATGTCGAATGTCTTAAAATCATGCGTCGCTCATTAGCGCAACTACGACGTTCCGTTGAGCAACTTGGAGAACAGCGTCGCAAGTTGAGCTTCGGGCAATTTCTGCGCGAATGGGAAGAACAATGGCAAGACGAAGTGATCTTTGAGGATCAAGGCCAAGCCGTTTCGAATCGGATCGCTTGCTTGGAGCCGACGGGGTCACGCGGAATGAGTTACAGTCATGTTTATGTTTTGGGGTGCAATGAGGGCGTGTTTCCGATGAAGCATCGCGAACAATGGTTGCTTGACGATACGGAGCGATTGATGTTGCAGGAAAATGGGGCGCTGACCGCCAGCCATTATCATCATGATATGGAAAAAATGTTTTTTGTGATGGCGATTTCCGCGGCACGGACATCATTGACGTTCAGTTTTGTCTCCCCGAAAACGAACGAAAGCATGTTGCCTTCTTCCTTTTTAGAAGCAATATTGAAGAAGTTGCCAGATGAATGGTTGGAACAAGCGGCGGGACGTTGGCCTGAAGCATTGTCAAAAAAGGCGTACGCGGAAGATACGGCGCTCATTTCTTCTCCTGAAGAATACGGATTGTGGTTAATGAACAAAAGCAAAGAGGAAAGCGATGGACGTGACGACTTATTTGAAGACAACTGGTTGCCTGTATCGTTTCCATCGATTTTACAAGGAACATGGATGGAACAGCTTCGCCGGTTTGGATCCTTCTCTGAGTGGGATGGCTACATTCGCAATGAACTAGCGGTTCAAAAGATTGCTGATTTATTTGCCGCGGAAAAGACAATCTTCAGTATTTCGCAAATTAACGAATATATGAGCAGCCCGCTCACTTTCTTTTTCAGACGGGTATTGGGCATTTATCCGCTTGAGGAGTTTGGGCTTGATGTATCTCCACTAGATAAAGGGATGATTCAGCATGAAGCGTTGCGGCAATTTTATATGCAACACCGGGGCGAGGTTCTGGCCTTGGAACAATTGGCGTCGTTACAAGCGGAGTTAGCGGAACACGTACGGGATCATGCCCGTCGCTTTGCGCAAGACACCATTTATGAACGGTCATCCATTTGGGAGTTGGAGACAGAACGGTTAGCAACCGCATTGGGCAATTGGTTAGAAGTTGAATTGACGGGTCGCGAGAAGGCGAGTCCGCAACTGTTGCCGACTTACTTTGAACTATCGTTTGGAATGAATCCTGATTGGGATGAAGTCGATCCCGCTTCAAGTCCTGATGAGATCGCGATTGAGCTGGAGCAAGAGCGTCTCCGACTGCGCGGGAAGATTGATCGAATCGACCTCGATGATCAAGGAAACTTTGCTATTTACGACTATAAATCAAGTTTAGCTCGCTATAAAAACTATCTCCAATTGGCGGACGGGGCGGTGACGTTCCAATTGCCGATCTACTTGCGAGCGATGCAACAGTTTTTACAAACGAAAGGGATTGCTGATCCGCAAATGATCGGCGGGGCGTTCTATAGTATTGGTGAAAACGATGGCGGGAAACGACAAGGGATTTGGGATAAAGAACGGAAGGCATTACTCGGGATCGATGGGCGGACGAGAAGTTATTCTATTGAGGAGAAAATAGAGGAAGATTTGTTGCAAGTGGAAGAAGGGTTGCGTCGTTTGCGCGAAGGTCGTTTTTATTTAACTTCCGCAACGCGTCCGAATCCGTATTACGCGGACAACGCCCTCTATCGCTACGATCCGATTTACCTGAAACATAAAGAGAAAGGAGGCTATGAAGTAAATGAGCGCGCGCATTAAAATCGATAGAAATCCAGAGCCGATGGGCGCCCAAGTGGAGGCGATCACAAATTTAGAGCAAAATCTGATCATATCCGCAGGGGCGGGTTCGGGGAAAACGTGGGTGCTGACCGAACGGTATCTTGAAATTTTAAGCCGCGGGTATTCGCCAGCCCAAATTGTAGCCATTACGTTTACGAGAAAAGCGGCGGGAGAGATGAAGGGGCGGATTCGTCAAGCGATCCAGAAGATGGCTCGTGAAGCGAAACAGCTCGAAGAACAACGATATTGGGAGCAATGTGAACGAGAATTCAAACAAAGCATCATTACGACGATCGACGGCTTTTGTTCGGAATTGCTGCGGACTCACCCATTGGAGGCGGGATTGAGTCCACAGTTTCAAGTGTTCGATAGTATCGAAGCGGATTTGATTAAATCAGACATCTACACGCAAACAATCCGCCAACTGCTCGATCGAGAGCCTGTCGCTGACGAGTTTGTGATGTTGTATCAGGAACTATCGAGCATTCAGGCGATTGTTTCTCATGCGTTGGCGCTTGACCATCAGCTCAAGACGTATTACAAAACGCCGCAAGATATTCGCGAGGAGACGATTGCCGCGATTGACGGTTGCCGAGCAGAGTTTCAACGGTGCTCGGAAGCGTTGTTGGTCGAGATCGATGGATTGCTGGAGGAACTAAAAGAAGAAGTGGTAAACGCAAAACAAAAGCGCGCTTATATGGATGACATCATAGATTGGATTCGCCGCTATGACGCATTGCGCGAGTCGCTCGCCGTGTGTGATGGGGAAGCGGACGACACGCTGTATGAAGGGCTGGTCGATTTACATTGGAATCGTTGGCGGGCGCCAGGTAGAGGGGCCATCGCGGAGCTGACGCGGACGTTGCGCCAAGAAAAATTAAATAAGTTGTTCGCATGCATCCTTCCTGCTCGTTATCGACGTGTTGTAGACGCGTTACTGACCCTTGTTGATCAAGCGGAACAACGTTACGCCGCATACAAGCAGCGGGAGCAAGCTGTTGATTTTCATGACATTGAAATTGCGACGGCGCGTCTGCTTGAGCGTTATCCCGAAATTTGCGAGAGGTGGCAAAAGCGCATTTCCTTTTTAATGATCGATGAATTTCAGGATACGAATGAATTGCAGAAAAGTATTTTCGACCGCCTTTCCGATTTGGGGCAAAAGATGCGGCTGTTCGTCGTGGGGGATGGGAAGCAATCGATCTATCGTTTTCGCGGCGCGGACATCGAAGTATTTTATGACGTGGAGCAAGAAATTGTGGAGCAGAAGGGACTTAAACTGTCGCTTTCCCGTAATTTTCGTTCGCAACACGGTGTCATTGAATACATTAATTCCTTGTTTGAACATGCGATGCAGCGGACGGAGGAGTCACCCGCTTTTGTCACACGTTATGAACAATTGGAAGCGCATCGGGTTACGGAAAAAGAGGAGCCGCATATCGAATTTCTATGTACAACGCGAAAAGATGGAACCGACGCGGAAGCGAGCCCTGAAGATGAGGACGAGTTGACAGGGGTTGAAGAGCAAGCGGATTTAATCGCCCGACGCATCAAACAGATGGTCAATACTGAGGAGCCGCTCGTTTGGCGAGAGGCCGAACGAGGGCAAGGAGAGCGACCAACGCCTGTCTCTTATGGGGATGTGGCTGTGTTGCTCGCAACTCGATCAAAAATGCATTTATACGAGTTTGCTTTTCAAGAATACGACATTCCATACGTTGTGATCGGGGGTCGGCAGTATTATGAAAAACAGGAAATCCTCGATTTATTAAACTTGCTGCGGATGTTGCAAAATGAAGATGATGAAGTGAGTTTGCTCGCTTTTTTACGTTCACCGTTTGCCCAACTGACGGATGAAACCTTGTTTTGGTTAACGCGTAACAACACACCTTTGCGCCACGGATTTCATCGATGCGAGCAGAAACCGGAAGCCATGGAGGGCGACCAGTGGAAACGGGTGTTGGCAGCGCGTGAACGGGTGACCCGCTGGCGTCGTCAAAAGGGCTGGCAGACAGCAGCCGAATTGTTGGAAGGTATTATTAAAGAAACTGGCTATCGGATGATGTTGAGCGGCGATAAGCATGGCGATCAACAGGTGGCCAATGTGGATAAGTTTACGCAATTGATTCAGCGGCTCGTTGATGAAAAAGGATATCCTCTTTACGATATTGTCCAACATTTCAATCGCTTGCAAGAAGAGGAGATTCAAGAGGAGGAGGCATCGGTCGTTAGCGATCATGGCAACGCGGTCGTGATCATGTCGGTCCACGCTTCCAAAGGGCTTGAATTTTCCGTTGTGTTTATCCCTGAACTTGAAAAAGATCAGCTTAGAAAAGGCGGGCAGGCGACTCGTTTTTTCTACAATCCTAGGTATGGGGCAGGGCTTCGTTTGAAGGAACTCGGCTCTGGAAAGGGAGCGGATGGTCCTGGTCATGGCATGATTAAAAAGATGAAGGAAGACGAAGAGGAACGTGAAAAGCAAGAAGGCATTCGCTTGCTGTACGTGGCGATGACGCGGGCGAAAGATCATCTTGTATTGTTTGCGACGGAATGGAGCGCGCGGCGCAAACCAAGTTTTTCGTGGCTAGGATTATTCATGGAACATTTAGGTTGGTCGGAACTAGCCGATCGGGAATCGGTTGAAACGGAGGATTGGCGGCTGAGTGTCTTGAATGAGCAACAAATCCCTGTCTACCCGAAAAAATCAGAGCGCCGTTCGCGATTGGAAGCATGGCTGGAACGATCAGAACCGATCACGAACCGACATCTACCGGAATTTCCGTTAATGCCGCAGCCCGATCAAGCTTATCGGTGGTTGGCAAACAAGCCAGGCGCGCATTTACCGCGCTTATCCGCATCGGCCTTCATGCAGTACGAGAGCTGCCAACGTAAGTTTTATCTTCAATATATAGCGGGGATCTATGACCTTGATGAGTTGTTAGGGGCTCGTATCCATCCAACGAGCCAAGAGACAAAGACTGAGCAAAGTTTGTCTGGGGCGGAACGGGGCGCGCTTGTCCACCATTTGCTTGAGGTTCAAACGGGCGCTGATTTTATGGAAAGTGATCATGAAGAGCGTTGGCGTCAAGCGGTTGTGACCATGTTAGAGCGACAAGTCGATGCAGCTAAAGCGTACGAAGAGATCCGACCCTATTTGCAGGCATATCAGTCTTTCATGACGAGGCAATCGAACGCTGAATATGAGACGGAAAAAAGTTTAACGTATTTGTGGGACGGCCATCCGATCTATGGTCAACTGGATCGAATCGTTTATCACCCTGATGGAGAGATTACAATTGTTGATTTTAAAACAAATCGGATTCAAGGGAGCGTGGCATCGGCGGCCGAACCGTATCATTTACAAGGTTACCTGTATGTTGAATTGGCTGAGAAGGCGCTCCAGCGCAAAGTGAAAGCGATGACGTTTGTTTTTTTGGAGCAAGATAAAGAATATGACCTTCCGTTAGATGAGCGAAACCGTATCGTCTATCGTCAAAAAATTGACACCTTGCTATCGGAATTAAGAATGAAAACAGAGCAAGCGGACTACGTTTGTTGCGGGCAAAGCGGTTGTGTTTGCCGTTATACAAATGAGTCGTTGCTGGAACGATAATTAAATATGTTAAAACCGTGATTTTATTTGACGGAATGTCGTAATGGATGTTAGGATGGACACAATAAGGCAGCGAGCAGGGTCGCCTTGCTTCAGATAGATAACTTGAGGAAAGACGCGAATCCGCGTTTGAGCATCAAGCGTAGAGTAAGAGCAGAACTGTTTCGGCTAAATTGAAGGTAATGAATAAGATGAGGGATAAGAAACAACTTTTAATTATATCAAGGAGGTTGGAATTTTGTCTTATAAAAGAACGATAACTCCAGTAGACGGCCATACCGTCGTGTATAACTATGCTCACGAAACGCAAACATTACCATTTCGAGTGGAAATCAAGCGCATGCCAAATGAAACACCCGAATTTGGAAACTTCTTTAAATATCAGGTGACTGAATTAAACTTGGGAATTCAGCAAACGGTTTCACAAGGAATATTAAACCAAGCGATTCAGTATTTTGGACAAGACGCTGACGAAATCGGACAGCAAGTATTCGTGGATGATGCGGGCTTTATCAACAGTCAAGAACAAATGGATAAAGTTATGTTATTCAATAACGCGAATCCTGATTATAAGAAATTTAAAATTGAAAGCGCTGGCTTAGCTGAGGATGAAGTGGATGATGCGCAATGGATGGAAGCATTGCTTGCAGACTTCACCTTCTTTATGGCCCAAACATTGCTTCATTTGTATATGATGGACCGTCAACAAGCAATGGGCGGTATGGGTTGATCTATCCTAATTGAAAATAACTCGCGTCTGTAAAAAGCGCGGTTGGAACAAGGCTCCTCGTCGACTTCGACGCAGGAGCCTTTCTTTTTATGGATTGGAATAAAATGTGTATTTGCAACCGATACTAGTCGATGAATAAAACAAGAGGAGTTGTTACGTATGGCAGAGCAGTCGCTTTATGAAAAAGTGGGCGGAGAAGCTGCAGTTGAGAAAGTCGTTGAATATTTCTACAATGAAGGTGTCTTAAAGGACGATACGGTCAATCATTTTTTTAAAGACACAGACATGAAAAAACAAATGGAACACCAAACGAAGTTTATTAGTTTTGCGTTAGGCGGGCCGAATACATATACAGGAAGTTCGATGGCGAAAGCGCATGAGGGGATGAACATCCAACCTGAACATTTCGACGCGATTGTAAAACATCTACATGATGCCCTTGCTCATTTTGGTGTTGGCGAGGCAGAGATTGGTCAAGCTCTATCGAAAGTTGGCTCCCTAAGGGAAGACATTATGTATAAGTAACAAAGGAAGATAAAAAACAAGGGTTGCCGCGTTGGACAACCCTTGTTTTTGTTTAAGCGTGGACAAGTTCAGGAGCTTCTTTGTGAAGCGGAGGAGGGACTAACCATCCTTTTTCCTTATTCATACGCAACAATCTAGCTCCAAATTGAGCTTTCGTCAGATGGAATTGTCCAAACATGATTGCGATGTCTTCACGGATACATTCACCGATGACCGCGCTGCAGGCAACGAGGCCAGTCGCAAAGTCTCGCGTTAAGCTAGCTGAGATTTCCATGTCGGTAAACCGAGCCCCGACGGGAATGCTGTCTCGATCAGCAATCGGCTTTTCAGCGGGGGTTGGCACGAGTTCAACACCATTAGCTTTTAACAAGGCTTCAACTTGCTCGACTTCCCCTTTCATACTTCGGATCGAATCCTCGAGGAATTTTTTTAAATCTTGATCACCTGCATGATTCATCAACGTCTGATAACCGACGAGTAGCCCTTTTGTTGAAGCTAACCAACTCCAAACCCCAAAAACTTCACCATAGTGCATTGGCTCTTGTTGTGGATTTCCGCTTAAAACGCCCATGATCGTCCTCCCTGCTTTCTTAATAGTTGATAGGTCCATACGATGCTGGCTCCTTCAGGGTTAGATTGATGCAAACCCATTAATTAATTTGCCCCATCCGCTGGGATCCACTCAAGCCAATCATTGCCATCAGATAGGTCTCTTATAGAAAATCTGTTCTGTAGAAAGCTATAAAACAAAGGAGGGAACGAAATTTGAAAAGGTGGATCGGTAAGCTTCTTTTATATCTCATTGTCATTGTTCCGTTTTTGTTGTGGCTGACCGATAAAAACTTTTTGACGCTGTTGATTACGGTCGGTATATTTTCTATTTTTAGCTATGTGTTAAGCGATCGGATTATGTGGGAATTGAGCAGCGATTCAGCAGCAACTTGGACGGATGTGTTTCTCGCGTTTATTTATTTTTGGCTCATTCCTGCCCAGTTAGGCTGGCCTTTGCCGATGCTTCATGTGTTAGGCCTTGTTGTCATCGTTGGCCTGATTGAATATGGGTATCACCGAGTTCTTGAAAAAGAGGAACAACCGATTCACAAAAACGAATAAACGAGGGCGCCCCCAAGAGTGGCCGCGAGTAGACCGAGCAAAACGGATGAAATAACATAAACGAGGGCCAGTCGCTTTTGTTGCTGATCGATCAGTCGGACCGTTTCCAAGCCAAACGTCGAAAATGTCGTAAACGCGCCGCAAAAACCGACGCCCCAAAACGACCAAGTCGTTTCCGTCAGCCCATCATGTAGCCGAAGGACGACCAGCCCGCCTAACAAAAGCGAACCTGTAAGGTTGATTACCCATGTGCCAATCGGGAAAGGAGCGTCTGTCCGCTTGTTGATCGATTGTCCAAGTAAAAAGCGGGCAATCGCGCCGAGGATCCCTCCACAACCGACGAGCCAGATCATCGGTTCACCTTTGGCTGTTGGGGGCGATTGCCTTTGCCGCGTTGAAAACCAATGTAGGCTAACCCGATTCCGCCACAAACGCTAAGTAGGATATACAACAAGGCTGCGCCCAGTTGATGATTTTGCAGCAATGATAACGTTTCCGTTGAAAAGGTAGAAAAAGTCGTGAAAGCTCCAAGCAAACCCGTCCCGACAGCCAATTGCAAATGCTCGATCTTGCCCAACCTCATGTTTGTCGCAAACAAGGCCAACGCAAAACAACCTGCCAAATTTACACATAACGTTGCAAGTGGAAATCCTGTTTGCGGAGGAAGCGCCTCGTTTATTCCATAGCGCAGGGTGGCTCCCAAAAATCCGCCCAGGCCAACGGCGATCATTTTTATTATCATACGTGTACTCCTTATCGTTAATCATGTTGATATTGTAACAAAAAGAATCGCTTGAGAAAAAAGGGGAGAAAAGAGGCTGTAATCTCCAGCCTGTCTTGCTATAATAGACGTTAGCTTGATCAAGGGGAAGACGTTTTTTAAAGAAGGAGCTGCGCGCTCCTCTTTTTTGCTTCAATGAAGTGAACGGGCGTCGGCGCGCCGACAAGGGTATGCTGATATGCTATAATAGGTGGAAAAATCTTTAAAACGTGATCAGCAAGACAAACTGGAGGTGGAACCATGCGTAATCAGACAAAAGAAAGAGAAAACGATAGCTTTCATCCATTACACCAAGATGTTAAATTTCTTGGTCGCTTGCTCGGTGACGTGTTGAAGCACCAATGTGGCGAGGAGTTATTTGATAAGGTTGAAAGGATTCGACGTTTAGCAAAATCGCTCAGGGAACATTATGATCCATCGACGTATGAAAAATTGAAAGATGAGATCTTGCAAACGAAACCCCCAAAGAGACAACAAGTGATCAGAGCTTTTTCGATCTTTTTGCAGTTGGTCAATATCGCGGAACAAAATCATCGTATTCGCCGCCGTCGGGAGTATCATCAACAACTCGACGTTGTGCAAAGCGATTCGATCGAAGAGGCTGTGGATTCCTTGTTAGAAGGGCAAGTATCCGCAGAAAGCGTCGAGCAGGCGTTGCAAAATATTTCGCTTGAACTCGTAATGACCGCGCACCCGACGGAAGCGACGAGAAGGACGTTGTTGCAACACCACCACCGTATCGCGGAACTGTTGCAACTGCTAGATCAATCCTCGTTAACGCGACATGAGCGCAGGCAAGTGGAAGATGCGTTGCATAGCCGCATACTCATTTTGTGGCAAACGAACGATATACGAGACCATAAACCGACGGTCATGGATGAAGTATCCAATGGACTTTACTATTTTGATCGAACCCTATTTGAAGTATTACCACGTGTCCATCAAGAATTACAAGAAGTGTTGCAAGAAAAATACAATCAACCGATTCAGGTGCCCAATTTTCTTCGCTTTGGCTCGTGGATTGGCGGGGACCGAGACGGGAACCCTTTTGTCACCGCGGAAATTACGTGGAATACGCTTGAAAGACAACGCGGCTTAACGTTGCGTCAATATAATGCGGCATTGCTGCAATTGATGGAATTGTTGACGTATGCGACAAATCGCGTGGAAGTGAGTGAAGAGCTGTTACAATCCATTCAAGCGGAAAAATCGATTGTGCCCGATGGAAAGAAGTGGCGGGTCGAGAATGAAGTGTATCGCAATAAATTAGTGATTATGTTGGAAAAATTGCATCAAGTCGGCAGAGGGGAACATGGTTATCGACATTGTTCCGAATTTTTGGATGACTTGCTGATGATCCAGCGTAGCATCCGACTGCATCAACCTGCCGGACATGACATGCGGATCTTGACGAAGTTGATTCGCCAAGTTGAGCTATTTGGCTTTCACCTTGCGACATTGGACATTCGGAACCATAGCGCTGAACATGAAGCGGCGATCGAAGAAATTTTTAATCGGGTTGGTTTGGTCGATTCATATAGCAACTTAAACGAAGAAGAAAAGGTCGCGTTATTGCAAAATGTGTTGCAAGACCCTCGACCGTTAATTTCAATTTTTGATACGTACTCACCAGCGACAATGGAAATGATTAGCGTGTTTCGGATGATTCGCCGAGCCCATGAAGAATTTGGTCGCGAATCGATCCAAGTTTACTTAGTAAGTATGACGCAATCGGTTAGTGATTTATTGGAAGTGCTCGTGTTAGCGAAGGAAGTGGGCTTGTTCCGTTTCCAATCTGACGGTACGTTAAACAGTTACCTGCATGTCGCGCCTTTGCTTGAAACAATTGATGATTTGAAAGAAGGACCCAAAATTTTGGAGCGATTGTTTCAAATGGATGTCTATCGCAAGCATTTAGAAGCGAGAGGCAACTTGCAAGAAATTATGCTTGGCTATTCGGACAGCAGCAAGGACGGCGGCAATCTTACGGCAAACTGGATGCTGTATAAAGCGCAATTAGAAATTCATGAAATGGCTAACAAATATGATCTACGCCTCAAGTTTTTCCATGGACGCGGCGGTTCGCTTGGACGCGGCGGCGGTCCGTTAAATCGAAGCATTCTGTCGCAACCGGGTGAGACGCTCGGAGATGGCGTGAAAATTACGGAACAAGGGGAAGTGCTATCTTCGCGCTATTTGTTAGCGGATATCGCTTACCGAAGTTTAGAACAAGCGACGAAGGCTATTTTAACGGCGGCGGCAAAAGTTTCCGAAGAAACGGAAATCAATTATGTGCGCTTGCCGGAATGGGTCGGCGCGATGGATGAAATTTCAGAAATCGCTTTAGATAAATATCAAGAGCTTGTTTTTCGAGATGACCAGTTCTTGACATATTTCAATGAAGCGACCCCGTTGCCAGAGTTAGGCGAACTCAATATTGGCTCCAGACCGATCAGTCGTAAAGGCAGTGAGCATTTCGAAGATTTGCGAGCCATTCCGTGGGTGTTTGCCTGGACGCAAAGTCGCCAGTTACTGCCTGCTTGGTATGCTTCAGGAACGGGTTTACAAACGTTTGCGCAAAAGCCCGGAAATCTGGCATTACTGCGCGACATGTATCAGAGATGGCCGTTCTTTAGCTTGATTATCGATAATTTACAAATGGCGTTAATGAAAGCCGATCTGACAACCGCTCGAGAATACGCGACATTAGTGACAGACAAAGACATGGCGCAACGTATTTTTAAAATGGTCAGCGACGAATATGAAACAACGAAAGCAATGATTTTGCAGATTACGCAACAAGGACAGTTGCTGGATCATGCGACAAACATTCAGGAGTCGATTCATCTGCGCAACCCGTACGTGGACCCGTTAAACTTTTTACAAGTAGACTTGATTTCAAAGTTGCGGGAAGTGAAAGAAAACGGTCAAACAGACGATGAGCTGATGGAAGAAGTTTTACTCACGATCAACGGCATTGCCGCGGGACTGCGTAATACAGGTTGATAAACTGAAAAGGGAGGCTGGGTGGCGATGAGTGGTTAGAGAGTTGTGGAGACCTCTATGCGCGTAAGGGTCGCAACTCCCTTTACAGTGGGCTGCATTCCGCGATCTCAGTGTGTAAGGGTCGCAACTCCCTTTACAGTGGGCTGCATTCCGTGATCTCAGTGTGTAAAGGGTCAGAACTCCCGTTGCAGCTGGCAACTCGCTCGGACCGGCCGTCACTCACGCGCGTAAAGGTCGCAACTCCCTTTACAGTGGGCTGCATTCCGCGATCTCAGTGTGTAAGGGTCAAAACTCCCGTTACAGCTGGCAACTCGCTCGGATCCGCCGTCACTCACGCGCGTAAGGGTCGCAACTCCCGTTACAGTGTTATTGAGCGTAGGAAAACATGATGTTTTCCTACGCTTATTTTTGTGGGCAAAAAGACCCTTGAACTGTGGTAAAATGTACCTATCATATCTTGGCGAAAGAATGGGGGTAGACTGTGATGTTTTGCGATCACTGCGGCCAGCCTGTTTCCAAAGAAGCTCAATTTTGTGGAAAATGCGGGAAAGCGCTGTCTGGTGAAACTAAAAAAGTTGTCGCATCCGAATCGCATCAAAAAAAGTTGTGGTTGTATCCTGCGTTATCGGCTGGAATTGCGGCGATTTTACTCGGTTGCGTTTTTCTGTATCACGTTATCGTGAATCAGCAAGTGGACCAAATGATTGACGTAAGCCAACGATTAGCGTTGGAGGGAAAATTGGCAGAAGCAAAGCAAATAACTGAAGAAGCATTACAGAAGAAAGCGGATCATCCGCTGCTTAGAATGAACCAGAAAATCATTGAAGATGCAATCGCGATTGATCATTTGTTGGAATCAGGAAAAAAGCTTGCGTCAGATCAACGTTATGTAGAGGCAACGCAACAGTTGGACGAAGCGGAACAGCGGTTAGCGGATCGTTCCGGTAAGATATATGAACAGTTACAAGAAAAGGTAGATATAGAACGTGTGGGGATCGTCATCGCCAAAGTAGAAAGTGATATTCCAAATAAACAGAATGTCGCGGAACTCGGTTCGTTACTGACGCAATTAGAACCATACGCAGAACAGGCGACGGAAACAATTCAGTTGATTCAAAAAAAGATGGTCAATATCGCTGTCGAGTCTGCGACCCAAGCTTTACAGAACCATCACTTTGAGTCGGCGAGGACAACGGTGGAAGAAGCGCTCGTTTTTGATGATCAAAATGAAAAGTTATTGAATATAAAACAAACCATTCGCAATGAACAGTTGGCTTTTGAACAGGCGGAACAGCAACGAATTGAACTGGCGATCGAAGCTTCGATTAAGGAAGATATTAAAAACCGCGCAAATGCAGTGGAGTTGCTAGATCTACAATATGGGCTAACAGAATATGATAACTACCTTGTGCATGGCGAGATTCGCAATGTTGCAACCCTTCCAATTTCAGCAATTATTATGTACTACGAGTTTTTGAACGGAGATGGTGATGTTGTCAATAGCGGTAGTTCCTACGTTGATCCCTATTACTTAAATAGGGGGGAAGTTGGTAGTTTCGGAAACACCTATTATACAGATGATTCCATTTCTGAAGTTCGCATTTCTCGAATCGAATGGAACTTGAATTAAGGAGCGAATGAACATGTCAAAGAACAATAATACGATGCTCATTCCAATTACGTTTAGCGTTCTTATTTTAATAGGGGGGCTGGTCGGCGCCTATTTTTTACATGGTTCAATGAGTAAACCTGTTGTTGCCGAGCAGGCGTCGTTGCTTGGCGAAATCCCTCAGTCCGATGACGAACGCGACTTTCCTGCCGATCTTAAGCAAATCATTAACGACAGTCAAAAGAGAGTGGTTTCGCTAGAAGTTGATTTTATGAATGGCGGACAAGGAATCGGGTCTGGGTTCTTATATAACAATCAGGGTGATATTATTACGAATGCCCATGTTGTTGTAGGGGCGGTAAATATTGTTGTAAAAGGGGCCGACACGAGTTTACACCAGGGGAAATTGATTGGAATGAGTGAAGAAAAAGATCTAGCTGTTGTGCGTGTCGAGGGTCTGGCTAAGCAACAGCCTTTATCGATCGCGCGTAAGAAAAAAATTGAAATCGGCGATGCCGTGCTCGCTTTTGGCAGTCCGCATGGGTTGGAAAATACAGTGACAACCGGTATCATTAGTGGATTAAACCGGGATTTGGAGATTGAAAATAGCATCTATCGCGGAGTCTATCAAACTTCAGCGCCGATCGCTCCTGGCAATAGCGGTGGACCGCTTATTTTAGAAAAAACGGGTGAGGTGATTGGCGTGAATTCTGCTGCGGGAAGAGGGGCCGGGAATATTGGATTCAGCATCCCGATCGATCAAGCGTTGGCGCTTGTTGAGAAATGGAGCGCTAGCCCCGACACCCATTTGGCGGCGCAATCATCCACAGCAGCGGGGGACGGCCAACTGGTTTCATATTACACAGAGACCACTTTTTCCGAAGACGCAGGTTATTTGCTTGATTATTTTTATGGGTGTATTTCAGCGAAGGATTACGTGACCGCTTACTCTCTATTGGGGAGTAAATGGCAGTCAGGAACAAGTTACGAAACGTTTCGAAATGGCTATTTGAATACGATGGATGTCACGACACAGAGCATCAATACCCGCGCGGTTAGTGACTCGACTGCCGAAGTAACCGTGATCATTGAAGCGTTAGAACATGTCGATGGAGCTGAGCGACTTACCTATTATAAACTTGACTATAACGTAGGAATCGAAAATGAGAACATCAAAATCTTAAGTGGAAAAGGGAAAAAGATTCAATAAGGATAGAGACGCATTTGGCTTAGTTGTCTAAAGTCCATCTATTTAATCTCGTTTTACAACATTTTTATCAATAGGTGGACTTTTGTCTATTATCCCCAAAACTGCGCTGAACGGAATGGGTTGTGAGCCTAAGCTGGCTAGCAGGTTACGGCTTATCTCAAAGAGCAGAGGGGCGGGGCCCCTCGCGCTATGAAATCGGTACCACACGCATGTCTCATATCAAAAGTCTGATTGCCGCTCCGCGTTTTCCTCTATTACTAACGGAAGCCTTCTTATGTTTTTTTAGGGATTGACACCATGGTTGATATTGATTATCATTAATAACATAATATTGAGAGTGATTATCATTTACATAATAACGTAAAGGAAGTCCGATGAAAAAAAGAACCCTTATATTATTATTTTTTCTGTTATCGATTGTGTCGCTCTTTATTGGGGTGAAAGAGTTATCGCCTTTCGATTTGTTCCGATTGACCGCGGATCAAAAAGAAACGTTGCTCATTAGTCGCTTACCCCGCTTGATTAGTATTATTGTCGCAGGGATTAGCTTGAGTATCAGCGGTTTAATCATGCAACATTTGAGCCGAAATAAATTCGTTTCCCCGACCACGGCGGGGACAGATGATGCGGCCCGATTAGGTATTCTCGTAGCGATGTTGTTATTTGGATCGGCAAGTCCGTTAACAAAAATGGGAATTGCCTTTCTGTTTGCTTTAGGCGGAACGTTTATTTTTATGAAGATTTTGGAGAAGATCCGTTTTAAGGATGCGATCTTTATTCCGCTCGTTGGTCTGATGTACGGCAGTATTGTTAATTCAGTGACTACTTTTTTTGCTTACAAACATGATCTCATTCAAAATATTTCATCTTGGATGCAAGGGAATTTTTCCGTGATTATGAAAGGGCGCTATGAGTTGATCTACCTCAGTTTACCCGTGTTGGCAGTGGCCTATTTGTATGCGCATCGTTTTACGGTGGCGGGGATGGGTGAAGAGTTTTCAAAAAACGTAGGGCTAAATTATAAACGTGTTGTCAATATTGGGTTGACCCTTGTTGCTCTTATTTCGTCGGTTGTATTGCTGACTGTAGGCATGATTCTTTTTTGGGATTAATTATTCCGAATCTCGTAACGTTAAAACAAGGAGATCATTTAAAAAATAGTTTACCCCATACCGCATTGCTAGGGGCAGTGTTCGTGCTTGCGTGTGATATTTTGGGGCGGTTGGTCATTTATCCTTATGAAATACCAATTGGTCTCACCGTTGGGGTGATCGGCAGCGCGATTTTTCTTACATTGTTGTTGAGAGGAAAAGCATATGCATCCTAGAGTAAAGATTAGTATTCTTGTTGTTTTATCCGTCCTTTTCGTCACTTGTTTTCTATTTTTAAATTTAGGTTCCAATTGGGGGTATGCGCTCCCGCGTAGGGGGATGAAGATTCTCGCAATTGTCATTACTGGCGCGGCGATCGGTTTTTCTACGACCATTTTTCAGACGATTACGAACAATCGTATTTTAACGCCAAGTATTCTTGGTCTCGACTCGCTATACATGCTGATCCAGACTGTCATTATTTTCGCGCTTGGCTCGATGCATATGGCTGTCGCCAACAAGCAATTCAATTTTTTGTTGTCTGTCGGGTTGATGGTTGCTTTTACAGGTTTGTTGTTCAGGTTGTTGTTTAAAGGAGACGGAAGAAACCTGTATTTACTCCTTTTAATTGGCATCGTGTTCGGCACATTCTTTCAAAGCATCTCCACATTTTTACAAGTGTTGATCGATCCAAATGAATTTCTAATCGCGCAAGATCGGATGTTCGCTAGCTTTAATAACGTAAATACAGATATTTTGTATTTGGGTATCGGCGGGATCGTCTGTTGTGGAGTTTATTTCGTCCGTTTCTATAAATTTTTAGACGTGTTGGCGCTCGGTCGTGATCAGGCGATCAATTTGGGCGTCAAGTATGATCAGGTCATCCGGCAATTATTGATTATCGTTTCGATTTTAACTGCGATTTCAACAGCGTTAGTGGGTCCGATTATGTTTTTAGGTTTGTTGGTCGTCAATGTCTCGCATGAATTTCTTAAAACGCATCTTCATAAATACCTTATTTGGGGTTCGGTCTGGATTGCGATCCTAGCCTTAGTCGGGGGTCAGTTGATCGTCGAGCGGGTATTTACATTTTCAACGCCATTGAGCGTCATCATTAATTTTATCGGTGGCATCTATTTCATCTATCTTTTATTAAAGGAGCGACAGTCATGATTGAAGCGCGTAACGTTTCTAAATTTTATGGGAATAAGGCGGTAGTTGAGGATGTGTCTGTAAAAATTGAAAAGGGGAAAATCACTTCGTTTATCGGGCCAAATGGGGCAGGAAAAAGCACGTTGCTTGGCATGATGAGTCGATTGTTTGCTCAGGATCAAGGGGAAATTATTATTGAGAATAAGAATCTATCTCACTGGAATCCGAATGAGTTGGCAAAGAAAATTTCTATTTTAAAACAGTCCAATCATACGAATATTCGTTTGACAATCAGAGATCTTGTCAGTTTTGGACGCTTTCCATACTCACAAGGCAGGCTGACGCCGTTGGATTGGCAGCAGGTAGATGAAGCGATTGAGTATTTGGAATTAACCGATATTCAACATAAATTTCTCGATCAGTTGAGCGGGGGACAGCGACAGCGGGCGTATATTGCGATGGTACTGGCCCAAGACACCGACTATATTTTGTTGGATGAGCCGTTGAACAACCTTGATATGAAACATTCCGCGCAAATTATGAAAGTTTTAAGAAGCTTGGTTGATGAATTAGGCAAGACGATCATTATTGTGATTCACGATATCAATTTTGCTTCCTGTTATTCCGACTCAATTGTCGCTTTAAAAGACGGCAAGGTAGTTAGCCAAGGACCGAAAGATGATATTATTCATTCCGCGGTTTTGCAAGATGTGTATGAAATGGACATCCAAGTCCAGGAGATTGATTGTAATCGTGTGTGTCTATATTTTGCTTAAGTTAGACCGATAGGACTCGAATCCTAAGGATTAACTACATAAATACAACTTTAATATGAGGTGAAAAAGGATGAGAAGAAGGTTAGGGATGTTATTGATGTTGGTAGTTGTTGCTGTTTTTGCGGCGGCTTGCGGTGGCGCTTCAGGAGGGAAGGAAGAAACTTCAGCGGAGCCCGATCAGGAAACCGTGGTAGTGAAACACCGATTAGGAGAAACAGAAGTCGTTAAAAACCCGCAAAAGGTCGTTGTTTTTGATTTCGGCGCGTTGGATTCGTTAGACCGCTTAGGGGTGGAGGTCGCGGCTGTTCCGCAAGCGACGGTCCCAGCTTATTTAAAAAAGTATGAAGATAGCAAGTATGTGAACGCGGGAAGTTTAAAAGAACCAGACTTTGAAGCAATTAGTGAGCTGGATCCAGATCTGATTATTATTTCGGGTAGACAACAGGATTTATATGAAGAGTTAAGTAAGATTGGCGCTACTATTTTCTTGGGAGTGGACACGAACAGGTACATGGAATCCTATACTGAAAATGCGAATATATTAGCTCAAATTTTTGATAAACAAGCGGAAGTCGATACGGCGTTAACAGAAGTAGAGGAAGCGATTAAAGAATTGCATGATCAAGTTGCGGACAGTGACAAAACGGCGTTAATCATTTTAGCTAACGAAGGGAATGTTAGCGCCTATGGACCTGCTTCACGTTTTGGGATTATTCACGATGTGTTTGGTTTTACGCCTGTTGATTCCAAAATTGAGGTTTCCACACACGGTCAAAGTATTTCGTTCGAGTATATCGCTGAAAAGAATCCCGATTATTTATTTGTGATCGATCGGGGAGCTGTTGTAGCGGGTGGAACACCTGGAGCTAAACAATTGGTAGAGAATGAACTTGTCAAGAAAACAAAAGCCTATGAAAATGGCAAAATTGTTTATCTTGACGCTGACTACTGGTACTTATCTGGCGGTGGCTTAATTTCCGTAGCGGAAATGGTCAAGGAAGTCGGGGTTGCTTTGGACTAAAGATCTTGACAGCCAGCAAGCGCGGGAAGTTTTCCTGCGCTTGCTTTTTTACGTTGTGTCGGAGTATTTCCTTCTGTTCTCGGTTACGGGCCGGATTCGATCACCATGTTTCATATTACGCGCGGTCCCTTCCATTAGGATCTTTTCTCGCTTCCCAACATTGGAACTACCACAAAAACCCAAGCAAAGCTTCTCAATCTCTTTTACAGTTTAAGCACATTAAAACTACAAAAATAGACTAAATGCGCCAGACATCCCCTTAAAAACGGTGGGTTAAACGATCTATGTCTGAAGAATAGGCAACTTTTGTCCGATTGCCATCAAATCTACACACATGATAACTTTTTAAATAACTAGAGAAATGTGGTAAAAAATCCACCATGATAGAAAGGTTGCAAACAGATGCTAGAGTCAAAACGAAGAGCGCTCATTTTTATCGGTTTGTCGATTTTGTTGGCGGCATTGGCTGGATTGATGTTTTTGCAAAAGGTCAAGGCGCTTAACGAACAACTTGGAGAAACGACGACGGTTTACATAGCAAAGGGGAGTATTCCTTCCCGCGGTTTAATTCAACCCGATAAAGTAACGACGATGGAGATGCCGAATAAATTCGTTACCAAGTCGTTCATCACCGATCCGAAAGAGTTGGCGAATAAAGTGTCGATGGTTCCGTTGGCGGACGGCGATGTGATTACTAAAAACATGTTGAAACCGGTGGCAACAGTTAGCGACTTAAATAACCGACTCGTGTCTTTGTTTACATCGGACAAGGTCAGCTTTGATCAGGAGCTAGAGGCGCTTGATCGGGTCGATGTTGTCGTGTCTCATACGTTTCCTGGACATCCGACATCTGAAATTTTTATGAGAGATATTTCGGTGGCGATGGTTGCTAAAAGTGAGGGCGAGTTTAAAGGAGTCGCTTTGGAAGTGGCGTTGAATGACGCTCCAAGATTAATTCATATGCAAAATTATGCGGACCATATTCGAATTTTGAAATCGAACGTTGGCAATCAGGAGAGTAAAACTGCGCCTGAAGCAGAAACGCCTGCAGCCCCACCGACGCAAGTGGAAGGGGAGCCCGCTGCGCCAACACCGCCAGCTGATCCGCCCGCGCCAAATCCCGCGCCAGAAGGCTAGCGAAATCTAGGAGAAAGGACAGAGAGTTAATGGCTACGATGAAAACAATCGCGTTATTGGCAGCAGATACGGAGTTGGCTCAATCGTTAGAGCAGCTATTAGAAGGACTTCCGGAAGAAACTCGCTTTCAGCATGCGCAAGAAGATCTACGAGAAATTCAACGAAACCAACCCGATATTCTTATATTAGGAAGCGCTCACCATGAAACAGCGATCGAGACCGTCCAACAGTTTTTGACGCTCAATCCTTCGACCGTCATTTTCTATGTTTCTGAACGGAGCGATTTTTATGGGATGCGCGAAATGATGCGTGTCGGGGCAGCAGATTATTTTGTGCTCCCAGACGAATACCCGTTGCTAGAATCAGCCCTAGAGAAAACCGTTCGCCTATTGAATCAACAAGAACAAGCGGCGGTGCCGAGCTTTAAGAAAGGGAGAGGTAAGGTGCTCGCTTTCTATAGTGGGAAAGGGGGGAGCGGCACAACGTTACTCGCTGCCTCGTTCGCTCAAACACTTCGTTTGGAATCAACGGCAAGAGTGTTGCTGATCGATTTAAATATGCAATATGGCGGCGCCGAGTATTACCTTGGTCTAGAGAGTGTCCGTTCTTTAGCGGATCTGCAACCCGTCATCGAAGAAGTGAATGAAGGGCATTTGCGCAATGTGGCTCAGACGGAGAAATATTCGGGTTTAGAAGTATTGTTAAGTCCGCGTGACGCGGAGATGGCGGAACAATTGAATGATGAGTTTGTCGCCAAGTTACTGCGAGCCAGTCGCCTGAGTTACGATTATATTATTTTGGATTTGCCATCCAACATGAACGCGATTAACCTCGCCGCCCTGGAGGAAGCGGATCGGATTTATTATGTGATGAACTTGGATACACCTTCTTTACGCACGTATAAATCTGTGGAAAGCTTGTTCCTTCGCTTAAATCTTCATTTGGAAGATCGGTTGGAAATCTTGATCAACAAGAAGAGTCGGGAAAACGAAATTACGATTCAAGACATCAAAAGTTTGGTCGAGCAACCGATCAGTGTGGAATTAATAAGGGATGAACGGAATGTGCAAAAGGCGGTGAATATGGGCGAACCGCTTAGAAAAGAGGTGAATGAAAAGAAACTTGTCCCGCTAGCGCGCGAGATTCGTAAATGGGTCGCTGCGGTGATCGAATAAGGAGGGGGAAAAACGTGTCACTTTTCAATCGTCGCGTGTTGTATGAACCGAAACAGGAGACGGAGCCAGTAACCCACAATCCTTATCTGGAGGAATTGGCTCTTCACTATAAAACAAGGCTATTGAATGAATCCAATCTCGATTCGTTGACGAGCTTGTCACGCGGTGAGATGCGACTAGCGATTGAACGGGCGATCAGTCAGTTCATGCTCGAAGAAAAAGTTGTCATTTCCCGTATGGATAAAGAAAAGTTGTTATCCCGCCTGATCGATGAGTCGATCGGATTCGGTCCATTGGAGCCGCTGCTTGGCGATGAAGAGATTACAGAAATTTTGATCAATGGTCACAACGAAATTTATATTGAAAAGAATGGTCAATTGCAGTTAACCGACATTCACTTTCGGGATGAGGCCCATGTGCGTCACATTATTGATCGAATTGTTGCCCCATTAGGGCGAAGAATTGACGAAAGTTCGCCGATGGTGGACGCCCGCTTATTTGACGGCAGTCGGGTAAACGCGGTCATTCCTCCCGTTAGTTTGAACGGAACGCTCGTCTCGATCCGTAAATTTCGCAAGGATCCTTTTAAGATGGAAGACTTGGTTGAATTTGATTCGATGGCGCCAGCGATGTCCCAATTTTTACAAGCGGTCGTCGCTTCAAAGCTGAATGTGTTGATTTCGGGAGGAACGGGCAGCGGGAAAACAACATTGCTCAATGCGGTCTCAGAAGCGATTCCCGATTTTGAACGAGTGATTACAATTGAGGACTCCGCCGAGTTAAGGTTAGATCGTCCCAATGTGATCGGGATGGAAGCGCGTCCGCCGAACGTGGAAGGCAGCGGGGAAATAACAATTCGGCAACTTGTCCGCAACGCCTTGCGGATGCGGCCCGATCGGATCATCGTCGGCGAGGTGCGCGGCGCGGAAGCATTCGATATGTTGCAGGCGATGAACACAGGTCACGAAGGTTCATTAACAACCGTTCACGCTAACTCGCCCCGTGATGCATTAAGCAGGGTTGAGGGCATGGTGATTATGGCGGGGATGGATTTGCCTTCTCATGTGATCCGCGAGTATATCGTTGGGGCGCTCGATTTTATCGTGCAGAGCGAGCGGTTAACGGACGGGAAGCGGCGGATTGTGTCGATTGCGGAAGTTTTGGTCGATGAAGCGCAGCAAGTCCAGATCAATGAAATTTTTCACTTTAAAAGAACTGGGATGGATGCAGACGGGAATGTGATAGGTTCCTTCGAGCCGACAGGCATCATTCCGGCCTGCATTGAACGACTCGCCATTTTTGGACATGGAATCGATGAAGCGTTCTTCCGAGAAGGGAGTACCGCATGATCATCGCCATCTTTTACGGCTTAGCGATTTTGTGCGCAATTTGGGGCGTGTATAGTTTGCTCGGCTATCGTTCTCAGAAACGAGAGTGGAGGCGAGCGATGGGCCAATATTACGAGCTGAACAATCAGCGGAAAAGTTTTTTGGTTGTGTTGGGGGATCGATTTGATCAAACTCCGTATGCGGAAAAAATGCGCGGGAAGTTACACCAGGCCAATCTGCCATTAACACCGTCTGAGTTTTATGGCATGTTGCTCGTGGGCGGAATGGGGATCGCCGTGGTGTCCACCTCAATGTTTCAGCTCGCTTTTCCGCTTAACGTCATGATTGCGGGCGGATTGATAGCCATTATTTATTTCGCGTTGTTCGCCATTCGAAAAAATAAGTACCAAGAACGTTTTGATGACCAATTGTCTGAAGTTTGTCGGTTGCTTGGAAACGCGGCGCGCGCGGGAATGACGATCAATCAAGGAATTGAATTAGCGGCTCGTGAGATGGTTTATCCCGC
Organism: Ammoniphilus oxalaticus; assembly: GCF_003609605.1. Classification (NCBI taxonomy): domain Bacteria; kingdom Bacillati; phylum Bacillota; class Bacilli; order Caryophanales; family Paenibacillaceae; genus Ammoniphilus; species Ammoniphilus oxalaticus. The sequence goes on from NZ_MCHY01000008.1 coordinate 784,102, forward strand.
TGGGGATGAACTGAAACGATTGGCTCACGAATTGCGTTTAGGCGTCGATTTTGAGCGAGCCTTAATCAATACGCAAAACCGGATTCCATCCCGTGACTTTAAATTGTTTATTGCCACCTTGCTTATTCAAAAACGGTCTGGCGGTAATCTGCACGCGATTTTGGATGAAATGTCTCAAACACTAGAAGAGCGAAAAATTTTAAATCAAACGATAAAAACGATGACGGCTGAACAACGGTATATTTCGTATATTTTACCTGCATTGCCGATCTTTCTGATTCTAGTGATGAATACGATTGTCGAAGGCTTTTTGAAACCGATCGCGACGGCGCCAGGCATGATCTTAATGGGACTGTTCCTTGCGGGATCGGTATTGACGTTTTTTCTGATCCGAAAGGTAACCAATATAAGGGTGTAATAAGATGGATGGATTGCTAATTGTTAGTACATTATTGTTTTGGCTGTTTAGCGCCCTTGCTTTGAAAGCGTGGTATGATTATCGCCGCCAAAAACAAGCGTTAACAGGGCATTTGATAGATTTAGAAGAATTTAAGATCGATACGCTTCAAAAAGAAGAAACGCGTCTTTCCCAACTTTTCAAACGGTTGTTTAAATATGCGGATGATTTTTCTGCATTGGGGCAGCGCATTAACTTCTTTAGCGAGAAGCACGAAGTTGAAGACTGGCTCAGGAAAGCGGGCTATCCGTATGATCTGACGGTAGAAAGATTTCAAGGCATAAAGATTTTTGCGACGGTCGTTGGCTTCGGATGTGGACTTGTTGCCATTGTGTTAGGATTGCCGCTCGCTCATTTCGGTGTCATCTTTCTACCTTTAATCGGTTACTTTGGCGTGATTTTAACGCTTAAAGGAAAAGCGAAAGCAAGGCAAGATGAGCTTCGCTATGATTTACCTGATTTTCTAGATATTGTCAGCGTCAGTTTAAAGGCGGGAGTTAGCCTGGATGCGACGTTGAGGGAGGTGGTGAAATATTTCGATGGTCCGTTGCGTGAAGAGTTTATGCGGTTCAATCATGAAATTGAGCTAGGGGTTCCCAGAGAAGAGGCCTATCGAGAGTTATTGAAAAGAAATGATAACGAAGAGTTTCAGACGTTAATCAAGTCGTTAATTCAAGGCATGCAACTTGGTGTGCCAATCGCGACAACTTTTAAAATTCAGGCGGATGATATGCGGACGCTGCGCAGGGAACTCGTCAAAGAGAAAGCAGCTAAAGCATCCCCGAAGATTACGCTAATTACAACTTTTGTTGTCGCGCCGACCGCGATCATGATGATTGCGGGCCTCATGATTATCAACATGTTTTTCGGGGAAAACAGTTTGATGGATATTTTTAAATAAACTTAACTTTTGTGGAGGGATACAAAAAATGAGAGTAGCAATGAGAGATTCAATGATTAAATTATACGTGAAAACAACGGGCTATATAAGAAACCAGCGTGGGTCGCAAGCGTTAGAATGGATTGGTATCGCGGCAGTCATTGTGATTTTAACAGGTGTCATTTCGACAGCATTTAAAAACCAGGGACTGGGTAATGATTTTAAAAAGAAATTCTCAGAATTCCTAGATAACATTGGGTAATAGGACCTTACTCTGCGCGCAGCGGCGTTTCATCTACGGTTCGCCGTTGCGTTTTTTATTGCTAGAGATAGAAGGAGGAGCTAGATAGTGTGTTTAAAACGTACAAAAAGTACATAGCAGCGCTTGCGGCCACGTTGCTCTTGGCCCTTCAACTTGTTCCTTCGATCGCCCTTGCCCAAAACGCTTGGTCAGGCAAAACATGGGAAGGTGAGACATGGGAAGGCGAGACGTGGAACGGGGTCGATTGGGAAGGTAGTCCCCACCAGCTAGACAGTTGGAACGGCGAAAACTGGAACGCTGAAAATTGGAATGGCGAAAACTGGAATGGACAAAATTGGAATGGTCAAGGGAACAACACGATGTCAGGATTCCAAGGAAACTCCTTTCAAGGCAACTCTTTTCAAGGGGGGGTATTCCAAGGCGGTTCGTTCCAAGGTGGTTCTTTTCAGGGTGGAGCGTTCCAAGGAAATGGCTTTCAGCATAACGGCTGGAGCATGGATGGATTTAGTGGTCAAAATTTTAATGGCGTAGGCAATGGGCCTTTCCTTGCCCACACAGGTTCTTCATTCGAAGGGAACGGGCCCGGTTCACTTGTCGCTGGGATCAGTGGCGCTCCAAAGGCAACAGCAAGCCAAGCAGAGCGCGAAACATGGAGTAATTCCGATATTGCTGAATTAGTCATTAACGACATCGGCGCGGGCACGATTGACTTGGTCGCTGGGCTAGCGGCATCTGAGGATGGAACAGGGCTTGGATCGTATTCACTATCTCGCGCGGGTCTGCTCGTCTCTGGATTCAGGGTATTTACGACCGGACATGAAGGAGCGCAGGCGATTGCCGATGTAGGTGATATTGGTGTTGGAAGCGCTGGCACTGTTGCCGCAATTAAAGAATTTAACGATTTTAGGCAACTCGCTCAAGGAGCGGCAGGATCGCAAGCTGCCTCGCTAAGCCAAGCAGGCAATGTCACGCGCGCTGCCACTTCCACGGTTTCTACTTTATCGAAAGTGAATGCCGTCACAGGAGCTGTCGGCCTCTATTTCTCGACAAAAAATTTCATAAGCGATATGAAAAATGTGAAAAACTCAACTGGAGAGGCTAAAACCGACGCGAAGATTGATGCTGTTGGCAGCGCGGCGGGGATGGCAATGAGCAGCGGCGCCATGCTGATGGCTGTTCCAATTCCAGCCGTTCAAGCGGTCGGCGCGGGATTGGTCGTAGCAGGCGGGATTGTTTCAGTTGGAGCGGCGGCCGTGAAATTCTTTAGAAGGAAGCCCGTTAAAAAGTTTTTGGGCGGACTATTTGGCAAAGGATAGATTTGTTTTAAAAGGGGGAATGTCCCATGCCGCGTAAATTAGAACAAACAGCAGAAAGACGTAAAAAACTACTGGAAAAAATAGAGTATTTTGCATATCAACTTGAATTGAATGGCGCTCGTTATCATCATGTTCTCTACTTGCGCTTTAACAAGCCGTCCGGCATTTTGATCGTTGACCAAGATGGCCAAGCGGTGTCAAGGGAGTTAGCTAGACAAGTAGTCGCTCCAATTAACTACTACAATAATATCGCAAAAGGGGCCGGAACCGATTTGGTCCGCGAAAAAGACCGAGATGTGAAACCGATGGTCGATTTGCATCGAATCTTAACGCAACAGGAGGATGTCTTTATAGACACTCCTGTTGCCCAAGACTGTCAACGGGTTGTTCAGATGCTCGATTTGATATTGGATGGACAGCAAACATTGCGCCAGATTTTTGAAGATTTGAAAGCAATCGATATCGAAGCGCGCGATAAGCGGGGCTACATTACGATGCGGGATGTCGATCAATTTGTAGCCTTGAATGAACAGTATCAGTCCATTTTGTATCGCCAAGGAAAAGCGCAAAAAGAAACGTACGCGTCGATGGATGCGCTTGCGCGATTCATCAAGGAGCGAAAATCTTTGGTTCGCGAACATAAGCGGGCAATCGATGTGCTGGTCTCTTTTCAACATGCAAGCGTCAAAAAGACGCTTGATGAATCCTTACAAAGCTTTGAGCAAGATAAGCAAGGCAAGCGGCATCAATTTGCCGATGGGGAAGCGGGTGTGGCGCAAATGCTCGCATTATATAAGGAAAAAACGCAATATGAAACAGAACATGAACTATTTAAATTGCTAAGAAACGGATAGAAAAAGAGGTGAGTGATGATGACGACATTGCGAGCGGCCTTCCATTTTTATTCTCGCCATATTGAATATTTAATGATCCTCTCCTTTTCAATTTTACTGCCGCTCCTGTTTATTCAAGTGGGGGTTTCTAATTACGTCTATCGCGTTTATCAAGGAACTCCCTTTACTTTTTTCGGTGATATCAGTAACAGTTTTTTCATGTTTTTTATTCTCGTGCTGGCCCAAATTCCATTCATTCGCTACGTTTGGGGAGATTTGGAGGGCGAGGAAAGAAAATTGCGTTCCGCTTACTTAACATTTTTTGAACGCGGCTTGTCGATCTACGGGTTTGGAATCTTGTATGTGATTGCGACGATGCTTGGCAGTGTTTTATTCATCGCGCCTGGCCTGATTGTGCTGGTTTTCTTCTTTTTAACCCCGTACGTGTCGGTCATTAAGGATAAACCAGCGAGCAAAAGTTGGCGTGAAGCGGTTCGGTGGGGGAAACAAAAGTTTTTTCCGCTGCTCGGCATCGTACTTTTAATTAGCGTTGTGGATTGGCTGCTTGGTTTCGTGACGATGGTCGGGATTTCCATGGTGACGAAAAATTATGGGGCGATCCTTGGTTCACAGTTGCTAGTGAGTTTGTTGTGTTTCCCATTTTTAGTGATTTACATGACGTTACATTTTCAAAAATGGCTTGAGGACTCAGCGGGATTATAGGGGTAGGAAATGTTAAAATTGAAGCAACGATTGAAAGATGAAAAAGGGTCGGCGACACTTGAGTTTTTAGGGATGGTGCCTTACGTTTTTTTGATGATGTTGGTTCTATGGCAATTTCTCGTTTGCGCCTTTGCGGCGATCACCGTGCAATCCGCGGCGAATGAAGCGGCCAAAGTGTTTTCGACGACGAGCAGTGAACTTAAGGCTAAAGAGGCCAGCGGGAAAATTGTTAATAATTTAAAAAATGTGGCGTGGCAATATCATACGATCGCCCCGAATAGTGATGGGCGGCATTTTGAAGCGAAGGTCCAGATTCAGTTGAAGCTCGCATTTTTACCAAGTGAATTATTGGGGATGACGATTCCAACGGTGCCGATCAATTATGCAGTCGTGGGCAGGAAGATTTAATGATGAAGCGGCTCCGACAAGAAAAAGGCAGTGTGATGTTGTTCACTTTAGCGTTGCTGGGCGTCATGACATTGCTATTTGCCGTCATGCTGAACTTGGTAAAAATGTATACAGAAAAACAACATGCTTCCAATGCGGCTGAGCAAGCGAGTCTTGCAGTCACTGCTGAAATATATCGGATTGTAAAAGAGGGAATCGACGAGGCGGATAGTTTAGGCTTGCTTTGCAGCGCAGATTTGCTGCCATGGCCAAAGTCGATGAATGAACAGATCCAGGAGAAAAAGAATCAGATCGCTGGGATCAGTTCAAATGCGGAATGGAGCGAACAGGAATTGTATCGAGCCGCGGTGAATGAAGTATTGCCGAGCAAGCTGCAAGATCCCAACTATATTTGCCTGAAAGAAATCATAGAGCGGAAACTCTGGGATGAGAGGTCTCAGGTTAAATATGCCGCAGAAAAATTAATCGAAGCCGCGGGCGCGAAGTGGACAGAGACGGAAATTGCGTTGGATAAATACAGAGTCGAAGTGAAAACAGCGCGTGAGTATCGCGCGTTTAAATACGATGGTTGGGTGCCCGAGAACAAGAGAAACATTTATCAAGTCGGGAAAGGCCCACACATGGAATTTTTCAAATACGTGACGTGGCCATTGTAGGAATGGATAGGCGGGAGAATGATTTCTCCTGCTTTTTTCGTGTTAAAAATTATGATAAAGTAGCAGGGAAAGGGTGGTGGAAAATGATGAATTATAGTCAACTTTATGAGGTGTTTCCCCATGTATTAGCCGGCGCATTGCTGATTGTCCCGCTTATTCTCATCGGCTTTATTGGTTGGCGCGTGTTGATGATGATCAAGCGAAGGTCTAGCTAGTAAATTGAGGGACAGGGGATTTAAAGAAAATCTTGAGATCAACCGTGACTGACGACTAAAAAGATTCATTTTCATTGCTTAGTTTAATAATTAAAGGAAAAATTACAATAAAGATCAGACTTAACTATCCCAATGTGAACAATCGTTGGGTATCCGCTGGAATATATTGTTGTTCCCCACAATGGACGCAACTTCTTCCACCTTTTGAAAATCCAAGGGGCAGGATCTCCTTAATTCTCCATCTAAAGTTGCAATTTTTACAATGTGCCATTATATGGCTCCTTTTCCGATTAAATCTGCCCGCTCCTGTCCTGATCCCCGCCCGAGCGTCCTAATTAGTTTCGCCTTTTCCCGCTCTAAATCATCCTACTATTTTATCTAATTGTTCCCTTTTGAACATAATCTCTTAAAAACATATTGGCAGAATACGATGCTTATCTGTTATAATGAGAACAGGCGTTCTTGTGAGGACGGGGATGGGTCCGAGCGCAGTAGTAAGATGCGCCAAAGTCGATTAATCTAAATCATCTTTGATTGTTGCGCCACTAAACACTTTATTGTAGACATAGGATTCAATACCGTTCAGGTTCGCTGCGTACTCATCCAAAGTTAATATCGTAGTGCTATTTAAGTTAAGACCATTGCCAACAACTCTAAAATCAATGTGTATGTTATTAATATTAGATCTATAAACTCTATCAATAATTATCGTCAATCTTTACATCTCCCTAGAATTAACAGAATACGAAATTTTAGTTTTGTGTGACTTAATCAAGTTTATCTTTAATGTACACCAAGTGCATCCATACTCGCAAGTGGGTTCTGCGCATAGGCATTGTAATTAAACCCATTCGAAAAGTAAAAGTCCGATCAAGGATGAGCAATAGAGACTCTCATCTAATAGGGTATCTCTGAAAGGGAGGAGAATTGAGTGAAGGTACGTATAGGATTTTGGAATCGCATAAGTAAGCGTCAACGTCTACTGATCCTACAAGCGCTGGCCAAGCAAAATCAATCTAAGTAAAATAAAAGTGGATATCATTGGTCACTTTCCCGCGAAAGGTGTCATAGCCTGATCTCGATCTCTTCAGTTGCGCTCATTAACGCAACCAAAGCAACAACAAATAAATTAGCGGAATGGTGATGCCAGCCAGCGCGGTTGAGAGGAACACACCTGCCGAAGCGAAGTAGATATCCCCGCTATATTTTTGCGCAAAAAGAGAGGTGGTTGGGGCGCTTGGGCTGGCGGTGATTAGCGTGGCGATGGCGATTACAGTAAACGGAAACGGCAGCAGCAACATTGGAAACAAGCACAGCGGAATGACAATCAGCTTAGCGAAACTTGCGGTCCAAATCCATTTGTCGCGAGCATAGCGGCCCAATTCCTTCCACGCAAGGTTAGCCAATAGGCCGCCGATTAACAACATCGACAGTGGAATTGTCATTTTTCCAATCTGCTCCAGTAAGGACAGCAATGGCGTCGGTAATGGCGCTGGCAGCAAACAGCAGACGAACCCGACGAACGTTGCGATGATCCCCGGATTGAACAGCATGTGTTTCCACGTGAATGTAGTCTTGTTTCTTCCTATTAAATAGGGACAATACGTCCAAATAAGAATAAGGTAGATTAAATTGAACACAGCGGCATAAGCGATTCCGATTTCAGCAAATAGAATATAGCAGAGCGCAAACCCGATAAATCCTTGATTGCCAAAAATAATGAGCGATTGATAGATCCCCAATTTTTCCTGTTCGATGCTTGTGAGTCTGTTCAACAGCCAAGCGAGCATAATGGCGATCCCTAGCGCGTATGCCGATAAGAAGATTAATTGTCCAAAAGCAAGCCAGTCATCTCCGCCAAAGGAGAAGTTCATGGCATACACGATCAGCGCCGGCAGTGTGATCGATAGAATCAGTTGAGTGAGAACTTGGTCAGCGTGTTGAGTTAACAACTTGGCTCGCTTAGCGATAAAACCAATCAAGCAAATGGCATAAAGAATCGACAGCTCTTGAAACAATAGCCACATGCTATCCAAGGCAACTCCCCCTTTTCCTGTTGCCATCATACACACGAACATCCATGAGCGTTCCGTATTAGAAAGTATCATTTAAACCTTCACATGCTAGAGACCTTATTCACAACAGAAATTCCCATACTTGAACAATTCCTCCTCCAGGCTCATTTACCCTCGCTTGACTCACTTTCTTTTGTTTATCCAGGAATGTTTTGGAGATGCTAAGGGGGAAAATGGTAATGAAAGAGAGGCCGCTGGCATGATGGAGATGAATCAGGAACAAGATACAGGAACACAGACGGGAGGTATGATTCCCCCAAAAGAGTTGCTGCAAGCGACGGATGCTTATGAATGGTTTAAAGAGATGCGTAAAGTGTCTCCTGTTCGTTATGACGAGGAGCGGCAGACGTGGGATGTTTTCTGCTATGAAGGCGCCCAAAAAACGTTGACGGATTACAAAACATTTTCTTCGCAGATGGGCGGCGGGGAGATTAGCTTACTTGGGATGGATCCCCCAAAACATAAGTTATACCGATCGATTGTTGCCCAAGCTTTTACACCGATTTCGATCGAAAAGATGGAACCGCGCATTGAACAAATTGCCCGAGAGTTGTTAAGCGCCCGTGTTGCTCGGGGGGAAATGGATATCATCGCTGACCTCGCTTTTCCGCTGCCTGTCATAGTGATTGCGGAAATGCTGGGTGTCCCGGCGGAAGATCGAGAGTTGTTTAAGAAGTGGTCTGATGCGTTAGTCGCGGATGTGGATATTGCCAAAGGACAAACGGCGATGGAATTGTTGGAACGGAAACAAAAAGTGGCTGAGGACTTGTATCACTATTTCGGCTCGGTCGTCGAAGAACATCGCAAACACCCGAAAGATGATTTGATCTCCGCTTTACTCCAGGCGCGAATTGAAGAGCAATCGCTTGATGAGCAAGCATTGCTTAGCTTTTGCTTGTTATTGCTCGTTGCTGGGAATGAAACGACGACAAATTTAATCGGAAATGCGATGCTTACTTTTTTAGAACGACCGCAACTGATGGAAAAGTTGCGCGCGGATCGCAGTCTGCTACCGACCGCAATCGAAGAAGTATTGAGATTTCGCTCCCCCGTGCAAAGTTTAAGTCGTCGCGTCACAACGGACACCGTTCTGAATGGCCAACAGCTGAAGGCGGGGGATCGCGTCATCATTTGGCTCGGTTCGGCGAATCGGGATGAACGTCAATTTGAAAATGCCGATCAATTTATGTACAAACGGCATCCGAACAGACATATCGCCTTTGGACATGGCATTCATTTTTGTTTAGGGGCGGCTTTGGCTCGTTTGGAAGCGCGGGTTGCGTTGCACACGCTATTGCAACAAGCGCCAACGATGGCGCTGCGCGATTCTTCTACTATTCAACCGTTGCAAAGTACGTTTGTGTACGGCTATCCAGCGATCCCTGTGACCTTTAATCCTTATGTTTAATCTAAAAGCTGCTGATTAGCGTCCTGCTAACTTGGCAGCTTTTTCATTTTTCATAACCACAATCTATACTTTTTTTGAACTATATAGTATAATTTTAGAATATCCAGTACAAATAAAGATTGAGGTGATAGGATGGCGCGCAGCACACAGGATTTAATTTACTATGGCGCGATTGAAGCCTTTTCGGGAAAAGGTTTTAGCGAAACGACGATGGATGATATTGCTGAACAGGCTGGAGTCGCGAAGGGCACGCTTTACTACAATTTTAAAAATAAAGAGGCCTTGTTCAGTTATGTAATGAGGAGAGGGATTGAGAAATTAACGGAGGAAATTGGGGAAGCGATCGAGCGAGCGGCGGGAGAACCGAGCAAATGGGCCAAAATTGTCGCAGCGCAGCTTGATTATTTTGAAGAGCACCGTTCGTTCTTTCGGTTGCTGATGCAAAACGTGTGGGGCCCAGCGAATTTGTCGGGACAACTCACGCCGCAGGAATTGCTTAAAGATTATTTTCGAAAGCTGGATGAAGCTCTGGCTGACGACCAGTTTCGTTCGGTTATCGATTCGGAATTAGATGTACAAACGGTGTCAGGGGCGCTCTTTGGGATGGTGACGATGCCCGCGTTTCGGGCGGTCCTGCGCGATCAACAGATCAATGAGCCCGCAAGAGTAACGTCGATTACACACATTGTCTTGCGTTCGTTGCAAAGGGGAGAAACAAATTGAATCTAAAAAGATGGTTAATTAGTTTGGGCGCGTTGCTTAGTGTCGCATTGATTTTCGGGTTTGTCTTTAAACCTGCGGCATCATCGAAGGAACAACCGAGCTCATTTAGCGGGATTGTGGAGCAGGAGGAATACCAATTGAGCTTCAAGATCGGCGGACGCGTCGGCGGACTGTCGGTTGAGGAGGGGCAAGCCGTCAAACAAGGGGACGTAATCGGTTATTTGGAAAAAGGTGAATGGCAAAACAAAGTCGATCAAGCCCAGGCAGCCGTTGCGCTTGCTGAAGCGAATGTGAATAAGGCGGTAACAGGTGTCGGCGTGGTCGACAAAGCGACGGCAGCAAAAGTTGAACAGGCCCAAGCCGCCTTGAAAACAGCGGAAGCGCAAGTGACAGCGTTAAAAAATGGGGTTCGGCCTGAACAATTGAAACAACTGGAAGCCAAGGTGACAGCCACGGAAAAGGGGTATCGTCACGCGGAGGAGATGCTCGGAAAAATGCAACAGCTTTTTGAAGCGGGGGCGATCCCACAAACGCAAAAAGATGAAACAGAGCTCGCTTTAGAAAAAGCGAAAGCGGAATATGAAGTCGCCCAAAAAGAATTGGAAATGGCCCGGGCAGGGGCTCGTCAGGAAGATCTCGACAAGGCGACATATCAGGCGGAACAAGCGCGTGGAGCGTTGCATGAGGCGCTCAGTGGCAAAGGACAAGTTCAACTTTCCAGCGACGATATCCAGATTGCCAAAGGACAGCTTGCCCAGGCGCAGGCGACATTAGAAGAGACGTTAACGTATTTGTCATATACCGAATTACGAGCGCCCGTCGATGGAATTGTTGTTCGCAAAAATGTAAAAGCGGGCGAAATGGTCAGCGAGGGTTTTACCGCGATTACGTTGGCTCAACCCGATGCAAAATCGGTTAAGTTTTTCGTTCCTGAAAATCAGTTGAAAGGGTTGCAGACAGGACAGCAGATCAACTTATCCGTTCCAGCGATCGAGGTCCAAACGTCTGGCATCGTGGAATCAGTGAATCCCGCTCCACAATTTGCCGTTCAAAAAGCGACAAACCATTTGAATGAAACCGATGTGCGTTCGTTTGAAGTTAGGGTGAAAATCACAGAACATACGGAGCAAATCTTAGCGGGGATGACGGCCGTTTGGCAAGGGGATCAACCGGAATGAAAATAGGAGAAATGGTGATCCAAGAGTGGAGAAATTTATTAAAAGATCGCAGGTTGTTCGCCATTTTGCTCCTGTTGCCGTTGGGGTACATGTTCTTATTCGGTCATTTATACAGTCAAGATAAGGTTCGAAACATCCCGCTGCTCTATATCGATCAGGATAACAGCGGACTAAGCGAGCAAATCATTCAAGGGTTGGCGGCCTCCGAAACATTTTCATTGGCGGGAACAGCCCATTCTGAACAAGAACTGATCGATCGCGTCGCGGCGGGAGAAGCCTACGCGGGTCTGATTATTCCGAATCAACTGTCGCAAAAGGTGACGCAAAATAGGCAAGGCGAGCTGTTAACGGTGATCGACGGCAGCAATTTAATTATCGCGAACCGTGTCATCAGCGGCTTAAATGAAGTCACGCAGACGTATTCGCAAGGGATTACAATGAAAAAGTTGGAGGCGAAGGGGGTCGATCCGCAAAGCCGCGTCGCAATCCAAATGGGCTACCGAACGTTATTTAATCCAGGCAACAGTTATTCGATCTATTTGCTGCTCGGCTTGATGGGCACGGTCTTGCAATCGGTCACGATGCTCGGAATGACGTTGAGTTTAACGGGTGATAAGGAACAAGGGCAAGGTCCTTTCGTTGAGAAAACGTTCGTTCAATCGCTTAAATATCTTTACGCGAAAGCGGTCCCGTACTTTTTGATCGGTCTGTTTAACGCGATCGTCGCCGCTGCCGTATTGACGCAAGTGTTTCAAGTTCCGTTCGCCGGTGTGATTTGGTTATTGATTCCGTTAGCCGTCGCTTATATGTTGAGTTTGATCGGGTTTAGCTTCCTTGTTGCCAGCGTAAGTCAAACGAAACTGCAGGCGACCCAGCTGACGATGTTGCTCGTTTATCCGTCTTTTTTCTTGTCTGGATTTTCATGGCCCTTTACTTCAATGCCGCAATGGGTGAGCGCCATCGGGAAGATGTTGCCGATTTCTCCTTTTTTGCATGGGATTCGGGAATTGGCGATCAAGGGCAATCCCTGGTCGTTTATCGTCGCGGATGTTACGCGCTTAGCGCTGTTTGCAAGCGTGACCCTGCTCATCTCATTGGGGCCAGGGCTTGTTGAAAGGCGGAAACGGTATGGTGTCTAAATCGATGATGGAAGAATGGGTGTATTTGTGGAAAAATAAACGGTTGTTGGTGATTCTGTTGCTCGTTCCGTTCGTGTTTACCGTGTTGTTTGGCGCCGCTTATAGTGAGGGGAAACTCCATTCATTGCCGACCGTTTATTTTGATGAAGACCAATCGGCGTTGAGTCGGCAGGTCATCCAAGCTTTTCAAGCGTCGGAAACGTTTGAAATTGTCGCGCCGGTTCATTCTGAAGCGGAATTGAGCGAACGAATTCAGCAAGGACAAGCGACGCTTGGTATTGTGTTACCATCGGGAATGGAGAAAAGAGTGAGGCGCGGTGAAACGGGGCAATTGCTAACCTTTGTGGACGGGAGTAACCTAGCTGTTGTAAACAGCGCTTTGCAAGGGGCGAATGAAGTTGTTCAGACGATTTCAGGCGGGATCGCGATCAAGCGGATGGAAGCGAAAGGAATCGACCAGGATACGCTATTTAGCCTCCGTTCAGGTTACCGCATGCTCTATAACCCGACGCTTCATTACGGAATTTTCATGCCATTAGGGTTAGTTAGCGCGGCGATTCAACAAGCGCTGATGCTTGGGATTGCGTTATGCATCGTTCGACATCGTGAAAAAGGAAATGCGGGTGTGTTTGTTGAACGGTTAAGCGAGGTCGGGGTTGTCCGCTGGTTATACGCAAAAAGTATGCCCTACTTTCTGATTGGCATCATTCAATTCGGGCTCTGCTTTGCCCTTTTAATCAACAAATATCATTTCCCATTTGTCGGTCAAGCGGGTTGGATGCTCGTTCTATCGATCGTGTTCATGGTTAGCTTACTCGGGTTAGGGCTGCTTGTGTCCGCCTTTACGCCCGATCGATTGCAAGCGACGCAAATTTCGATGTTAATCGCGTTATTATCGTTTCCTTTATCAGGTTATACGTGGCCGTTTATCGCGATGCCGGATGCCCTCGTGTTTGTCGGACGGTTGATGCCGTTAACGTACTTTCTGCATGGGGTTCAGGAAATCGCGTTGAAAGGACACGGCTGGGCAGCGCTTCAGTCTGATTTAATTGCGTTAGGGCTAATTAGCGCAGTCACATTCTCGTTAACCGCGTTTCGGTTATTTAGGCAGAAGGCGATGCAGAAAAAATCAGAAGCGAGCAATGAGTTACCTGAATTAGAAAACTCTTTTCAGAGTACGATCTAATCTCCCATTATAAAAAGTCTGTCTCCAATTGATTGTCTACGTCTTTTCTCTTTTAAAAAAGAAAGGATGTGGGCCGTTGGCGGCAGACTTTTTTGTATTTTATGCGGAAGTGTCTAGAAGATGTTTTTTACGTCAACGCTAGGGATTAAATGGTTTGCGCTGGGGAGGGAGATTGTACGTGGACTTGTTACATCTGGTGATCATGGCCCCCTTTATTTACGCGGGCTTTGTCCCATTTTTGTACAAAGAGGGGAGGCAAATCCATACAGGTTGGCTCGTGGTGATGTTGCCAATTGTGTTGTTTTCAACTTTTGCGCGGATGATTCCGACGATAGCGAATGGGGAGACGGTCCAAAAAGACCTTGCTTGGATTCCTTCATTAGGGATTAATTTCACCGTATACGTTGATGGACTGGCCTTGTTGTTCAGTTTGCTCATTACAGGGATCGGCGCTTTGGTTGTGCTCTATTCTATTTATTATTTATCAAAAGAGACCGAAGCGCTCGATTATTTCTATGTTTATTTGCTGCTGTTTATGGGGTCGATGCTCGGTGTTGTTTTATCCGATAATTTGGGTGTCATGTATGTGTTTTGGGAATTAACGAGCATGGCTTCCTTCTTGCTCATTGCGTTTTGGCATGATCGGGAAAAATCGCGCTATGGGGCCCAAAAATCGTTATTGATTACCGTCTTCGGCGGCTTTTCGATGTTGGCTGGGATCGTCCTTTTACAACAAATCACGGGTACGTTTAGTGTTCGTGAAATCATCGGGCAAGGGGACTCCATCACAACACACGCGATGTTCCTGCCCGCGATGGTGTTGCTGTTAATCGGAGCCTTTACGAAATCGGCCCAGTTTCCGTTCCATATTTGGTTGCCGGACGCGATGGAAGCCCCAACACCGGTGAGCGCTTATTTGCACTCGGCGACGATGGTCAAAGCCGGAATCTACCTCGTCGCTCGGCTTAGTCCTATCTTCGCGGGACAGGCAGTTTGGTTTTGGCTCGTCGCTGGGTTCGGAATCGCGACCCTGTTTTGGGGATCATTCAATGCGGTCAAGCAAACGGATTTAAAAGCAATTCTCGCTTTTTCCACGATCAGCCAATTAGGCCTGATCATGTGCTTGCTCGGACTTGGCTCAGCCGCTGTCTACTTCGGTCTAGAGGGGAATAACGTTCTTTATACAACAGCGACGTTGGCCGCTGTCTTTCATCTGATTAACCATGCCACGTTTAAAGGGAGTTTGTTTATGATCGTCGGTATTATCGACCACGAAACAGGCACGCGCGATATTCGTCAGCTCGGAGGATTGATGAGCCTGATGCCGATTACGTTCACGATTGCCTTGCTCGGCGCCGCTTCGATGGCAGGGTTGCCGCCCTTAAACGGCTTTTTGAGTAAAGAGATGTTTTTTACGGGTGTGCTCGAGGCCAGTCAGCTCTCGTTGTTTAACATGCAAACGTGGGGCATTTTGTTCCCAGTTTTGGCCTGGCTCGGCAGTGTGTTCACTTTTGTGTATTGCGCGATCCTCGTGTTTAAAACATTCAGGGGAAAATTCCAGCCTGATAAATTAGAAAAGACGCCGCGGGAAGCGCCGTTTGGGATGTTGCTGGCCCCGCTCATTTTGGTCGCTCTCGTCGTCATTTTTGGATTGTTCCCTAATATGCTGGCATCCAGCTTGATCGGGCCCGCGCTGGCTTCCATTTTGCCGCAATTGCTTTCGCCTGGTGAAATTTTTGAGGCGCAACTTTCGCTTTGGCACGGCTTCACTCCTGAATTGTGGATGACCATCGGTGTAATCGCCGTTGGAACGTTGTTGTATTTGAGCTTGCCAAAGTGGATTGGCTTGTATCGCCTGTTTCCCCAAAAGCTCGCGCTGAACCAAGCCTATGATCAAATGTTAATCGGATTGGAACGACGCGCGAATCAGGTGATGCGGCTACACATGACAGGGCTCGTTCGCGATTATTTGGTGTACATCTTTGGGTTTGTGATCATCATCGTGGGGTCCACCTTGTTCTTGTCAAACGGGTTTGTGTTTGAAACAGACCACGCGGCGCCAATTGGGGTGTATGAGGCGGTGTTAGCGGTCGTGATGGTGATTGCCGCTTGCGTTGTTATTTTCTCGAAAACACGGTTGACCGCGATTTTAGCGACAGGTTCGGTCGGATACATGATGGCTTTGTTCTTCGTACTCTTTCGGGCCCCGGATTTGGCTTTAACGCAATTGATCGTGGAAACGGTTTCGGTCGCTTTGTTTTTACTCTGCTTTTTCCATTTGCCTAAACTTAAAAAAGAGGGATCGTCACTGTCATTTAAACTGACCAATCTGCTCATCTCGCTTGGTGTGGGACTCGTTGTGACGCTCGTCGCGTTCGCTTCGTTTGGGACAAACGGGTTCGAGCCGATTTCTACACATTTTTTGGAAACCAGTTATAAGGAAGCGGGCGGGCTGAACGTCGTCAACGTGATTCTCGTCGATTTTAGGGGATTCGATACGTTGTTTGAAATCGTCGTGTTGGGGATGGCGGCGCTCGGGGTGTATGTGTTGATTAAGCTGCGGCTGGCAAAGGGGGATGAACCATGAAGGTGAACGATGTTATTTTACAAACGTATACGAAAGCGGTCGCTTTTATCATCCTTATTTTCTCCCTTTACTTGTTCTTGGCGGGACACAATCAACCAGGGGGCGGGTTTATCGGGGGCTTAATGACCAGCGCGGCGCTCGTTCTACTTTATATTGCGTTTGATATGAAAACGGTTGACAACATGATTCCCATCGATTTTAGAAAAATGGTTGCGCTCGGCTTGACGATTGCCGTTTTTACAGGATTCGGTTCGTTTATTTTTCAAGTTCCGTTCTTAACCCATTCATTCGGCTACTTCCGCTTGCCGCTATTAGGCGAGACCGAGTTGGCGACGGCGGTGATGTTCGATCTTGGAGTTTATCTGACGGTGGTGGGGGGAACGATGACGATTATGTTGGCTATTGCGGAGGATGATGATTAACCGAGATGGAATTATTAATGTCAGTCGCGATCGGAATCTTATTTTCGGTCGGTACTTACCTCATTTTAAGTCGGAGTATTTTGCGGATTATTTTAGGAACAGGGATTATGAGTCACGGTTCTCACCTGTTGATTTTAACGATGGGCGGATTAAAAAGAGGGGCGGCCCCGTTGCTAAGCGAACAGGCGACGGTGTTTACCGACCCGCTCCCGCAAGCGTTGATTTTGACATCGATCGTGATCAGTTTTGGCGTAACGGGATTTTTCTTTGTATTGGCTTATCGTTCTTATCGGGAACTTGGAACCGATGATATGGACGAATTGAGGGGGGAAGAACATGAATAACCTCGTTGTGATGCCAATCGTTCTTCCCTTGCTGACGGGAGCGGTCCTTATCTTTTTTCGGGAACAAATCATTGTCCAGCGTTTTCTCAGTCTCGTTTCAGTTGTAGTATTAATCGTGATTTCCTTTTTATTGATGCAACAGGTCAAACAGGAGGGGATTCAAACGCTATACGCGGGCGGTTGGCTCCCGCCGTTTGGGATTGCGCTCGTTGCCGATATGTTCGCGATGCTGCTCGTGTTAACGACCGCAATCGTCGCTTTATGCTGTTTATGGTTTTCGTTTCGCTCAATTGGAAACCCGCGCGAGCGCTATTATTTTTATCCGCTTTTTCAATTTTTGCTGACGGGGGTGTGCGGCTCCTTTTTAACGGGCGATATTTTTAATTTGTTTGTTTTTTTTGAAGTGATGCTGATGGCTTCTTACGTATTGATTGCGCACGGCGGGACGAACATCCAGCTTCGGGAGACAATGAAATACATTTTGATCAACTCGGTGTCATCGACGCTATTCGTGTGCGCCCTCGCCTATTTATATTCGGTGTTAGGGACGTTGAATATGGCGGATCTGTCGCTGCGTGTGGCGGAAGCGGGGCAACAAGGGATCTTGAACGTGATCGCGGTGTTGTTTTTAATCGTGTTCAGTTTAAAAGCGGGTTTGTTTTTGTACTTTTGGTTACCAGGTTCATACAGCGCCCCGCCGACGGCGATTGCCGCTGTGTTTGCCGCGTTGCTGACCAAAGTTGGGATCTATGCCTTGTTTCGAACGTTTACGCTTATTTTTTATCATGACCCTGGCTTTACGCATCAGCTGATCGCTTGGATGGCGGCCCTGACGATGATTGCGGGCGCGATCGGGGCGATCGCTTATCAGGATGTGAAGCAAATCCTCGTTTACAACGTGGTCATTGCGGTTGGGTTCATCGTGTTTGGCTTGGCGGCGATGACGTCCGCTTCCTTGCAAGGAGCCATTTTCTATTTGTTGCACGACATGATCATTAAAGCGGCATTGTTTTTGCTCGGAGGAGCGGTGATCGGGATCGCGGGCACGAGTCAATTGAAGCGAATGGGCGGTTTAATCAGACGTCATCCGTTGTTAGGCTGGCTATTTTTCCTCGCGGCGATTGCTTTAGCGGGTGTGCCCCCATTGAGCGGGTTTATCGGCAAGTTGCAACTCGTTCAAGGCGGTATCCAAGCGCAAATGTATGGGATTGTCGGGATTAGTTTAGTGTCCAGTTTGTTTGTCCTCTATTCGGTTATGAAAATCTTCATGAACAGTTTTTGGGGAGAAACGGGTGAGAGTCCGATTGGGGGTGAGTCACAAGGGGGCGGCGCTTTAAAAGGGCTGTTGGCGCCGTGCGCGGTGTTGATTGGACTGTCCGTCGTGATGGGGCTCGGCGTAGAGTGGATGATTCCGTACATTGAAGCGGCCGCTGGGACGTTGCTGGACCCGTATATCTATATCGATGCGGTGTTAAAGGAGTAGATTAGCATGGCCCTACAAATATTACTTAACTTTTCGTTAGCTTTTGTGTGGATGTTTCTCAACGACGATTGGAGCCCGACTGCCATGATCATTGGCTTTTTGCTCGGGTTAGGCATGATGTACATTTTTCGTCGCTTCTTTAAAGGGGGCTTTTACTTTCGAAAAGTGATTGCGGTGATGAAGCTGTTGTTGATTTTCATGCGAGAACTCGTTTTATCGACGTGGAGTGTGATTAAAGTGGTATTGAGTCCCAAGATGGATTTGCGTCCTGGCATCTTTGCCTTGCCGACCCAATTAAAAAGCGATGTCGAAATTACGTTGTTGGCGAGTCTTATCACATTGACGCCGGGCACGCTAACTTTAAAAGTATCGGACGATGGACAAACTCTTTACATTCATGCGATGGATCTATCGGATCGGGACGAGGCGATCGCCCAAATTCAGAACACGTTTGAAAAAGCGATTATGGAGGTGACCCGCTAATGTTTGCGTTATGTGTCAATATTGCGTTGGCGCTCATTTCTATTTCCGTTTTAGCTGTGTCGTATCGGGTGTTCATCGGTCCGTCCGTGCCTGATCGGGTAATTGCCCTCGATTCGATCGGAATTAATGTTGTCTGTTTCGTTGCCATCCTGTCGATTAAATTTGATACCCACGCTTTTTTGGATACAATTTTGCTGATTGGGATTCTGTCATTTATCGGCACGACTTCCTTCGCCAAATTTTTAGAAAGAGGAGAGGTGATTGTGTATGATCGCCATCGCTAAAGGGATCGTTGCGCTGTTGCTCCTGATTGGGGCGGCGCTCTGTTTGTTATCGACACTCGGATTGTTGCGCTTGCCTGATGTTTACAATCGTTCCCATGCTGCTTCGAAAGCGGCGACACTTGGGACGATGAGTGTCCTGTTTGGCGTGTTTATCTACTATTGGGCGGTCGACGGCGTGTTAAGCGCCAAAGTGTTGCTCGGCATCTTGTTTATCTTTGTTACACTGCCAATCGGGGGCCACCTCGTTAGCCGCGCCGCTTATTATACCGGCGTTCCTCTTTGGGAAGGCACCGTCGAAGATGATTTGGCGATCGATGATCTGAAACAAGCGGAGGCGAGGGGGGAGGCTGGTGGTTCGTAGGCGGGGAGAAAGGTTAGTGGGCGGGCGAACATCTGGTTGTAGGGCAGTAGATTGAACGGGTGATTTATGGCGCAAAATTGATCTGCGGAAATATACTGAATAAAAATATTAGTAGAATGAAAATGGAGATATAAAAAAGTAGATTGCTTTCCGACTTCATGATTGCGATTACAAAAATAACAACTGCAACCATAATACTCCAAGTGTTTATCAATTAAATCTTCACCCCTTTTTATGAAGTTAGATTCAGTTTAACTCGGCATTTAAAGCAAAAAAAGTACTAACTTTTTTTGGTACCAATTTCCGCTGGATCAACGACCTGTAAAATTTATTCAAGATAAAGGTGTGCTGTAATTGGTTTGCTTGGTAACGGGGTTCCGCATGGCAGTCGGGCTCAAAATCTCGTCAGATCAATGCTCATGACGTGTTTGAGCTCGGAATTTCGTTGTTCGCTTGGTGATGCTCACCTTGCGGAGCAATGAAGGAGAAGAACGAAGAAGGAAAGGAAACGTTCGTTTCCTGGGGATTGAAATTAGAGGATGAAGACCTTGTCTTGTGAGTAATCCCATCCGAAGGGCCATCATCGGGAATGAGCCCTTTGTAGTGGTCTCAACTCCCGTTAGAGCGGCTGCTCTCCTCATTTCGCTGCATCGCTCCCTCCTGTAACGGCCTCATCTCCCGCTGCATCGGGATTATTTCGGATCCGCCCTCTGTAGCGGTCTCAACTCCCGTTAGAGCGGTTGTCCCCCTCAAATTCTGCCCCGCACTCTCCTGTAACGGCCTCATCTCCCGCTGCATCGCGATTATCTCGGATCCGCCCTTTGTAGTGGTCTCAACTCCCGTTAGAGCGGCTGTTCCCCTCATTTGCTGCATCGCTCTCTCCTGTAACGGCCTCATCTCCCGCTGCATCGCGATTAATTCGGATCCGCCCTCTGTAGCAGTCTCAGCTCCCGTTAGAGCGGTTGTCCCCCTCATTCGCTGCATCGCTCTCTCCTGTAACGGCCTCATCTCCCGCTACATCGCGATTAATTCGGATCCGCCCTTTGTAGTGGTCGCAACTCCCGTTAGAGCGGCTGCTTTCCTCAATTCGCTGCATCGCTCCCTCCTGTAACGGCCTCATCTCCCGCTGCATCGGGATTAATTCGGATCCGCCCTTTGTAGTGGTCTCAACTCCCGTTAGAGCGGCTGCTCCCCGAACATTGGCGCCACGTCCCTCATTTCCCAAAAATCACCCCTCCCGACTCCTCCCAACTCCTTCCCAACCTCCTTATTTTTAGAAGATTCGTTTCCTTTTAAATAGAGGGCCGCATCTGTTATGATAGAGTGTAGACTAACTTTAATAGATAGGGATGACCGACTTTGAGCAGACAAAAATCAATCTGGATTTTCTCTTTTGGGGCGGCGTGTTTTGGGTTTACGCCTATTTTTTCCAAGCTTGGCTTTTTAGCGGGGTGTTCGCTGGGGCAAATCATCGGCTCGCAGATGCTGTTGTCGACACTCATTTTGTGGATGCTTACATTACTTAGAAAGCCAGATTGGCGTCGGTTAACGAAATTAGCGGTCGTTAAGCTGATGGCGTCTGGCACGTTATCAGGTCTGACAGGTGTGTTTTATTATGCTTCTTTGCAATATTTACCTGCTTCGCTTGCGATTATTCTACTCTTCCAATTCGTTTGGATCGGAATTTTCTATGAATGGATTTTCGATCGCCGCGTTCCGACGAAACTCACTTTTCTATCCCTCATTCTCACGTTATTCGGTGTCGTGTTAGCGGCGAATATGCTCGGCGGCGAATTTAAGAGTTTATCTGTAAAAGGACTCGTTTTTGGACTTATTTCTGGTTTTACTTATGCGGGTTTTATCTATGTTAATGGAAAAGTGGCGCCCGAGGTTGATCCGATTATGCGGACGACATTCATGATTTCAGGTTCGCTCATCATGGCGATCGTCATTTTCCCTTCGATGTTTGTGACAACGGAGATGATTAAAAGTTCGGTCTGGCTGTACAGCTCAGGAACGGCATTGTTCGGCTCGATCATTCCACCGCTGCTTTTCTCGATCAGCGCCCCACACTTGCCCAGCGGAATTAGCACCATTTTGGGCTCGCTGGAATTGCCTGTCGCTGTCGTGATGGCAAAACTTATTTTTGCTGAACCGATCGGTCTCTTGCAGTGGCTTGGGATTTTACTGATTCTATTTTCGATTTCACTAGACCAATTAAAAACGTGGTTCAATGGGCGTAATCGGGCTGGACCGACTAGACAAATTCAATAGGGTGAGGAGACAATGAGATGAAGATACCTTTACGTTACGATTTTTGTCCGAAATGCGGCGGTAAACTTTACGCGGAGACGATCGAGCAGCAAGATCAGCCGCGTTGTAGTCAGTGTCAATTTATTTTCTATCAAAATCCGGTCGTCGGTGTCGCGGGCATTCTTTTAAAGGATGGAAAAGTGTTGCTCGGCAAACGGAATAATTCCTATCAAGGTTTGTGGTGTTTGCCCTGTGGATATGTGGAATGGAAAGAAGATGTGGAAGAAGCGTGCAAACGAGAGTTTGAAGAAGAAACGGGGCTGCGTGTGGAGCTGGAACGGGTGTATGCGGTCCACTCCAACTTTCACAATCCACAGCAACATACGGTCGGGATCTGGTATTTAATGAAAGAAATGGGGGGACAGTTGGCTGCCGATGATGATTTGGAACAGGTGGATTTTTTTAGCTATCAGCAATTGCCAGAACTTGCTTTTCCAACGGATCGAAAAGTACTGGATCAGCTAGCGGCAGACGGACTGCTGAAATAGAAAAAGGGGGAAACGATGAAGATTTTTCATACGGCCGATTGGCACTTAGGGAAACTGGTCAAGGAAGTGTACATGACGGAAGATCAGCGTTACGTGTTGGATCAATTTGTGAGCGCGGCTCGCGAGGAAAAACCAGACGTGATTATTATCGCGGGAGATTTATACGACCGCTCAGTCCCGCCGCATGATGCGGTCGCTTTGTTTCACGATATTTTAACCGAGCTCGTTGTTAAGTTGAAGATCCCGGTGTTGGCGATCGCGGGTAATCATGATAGCCCTGAACGAATCCATTTTGCCCATTCGATTATGGAAAAACAAGGCTTGCATATGCGCGGAAAAATCACGACGGAAATGCAACCGATTGTACTGGACGATGAGCATGGTCCGGTTCATTTTCATCTTGTTCCTTTTGCCGATCCAGGGCAAGTTCGCCACCTTTTCGATGAAGCAGAGGGACCGATTCGGACACACGACGATGCGATGCGAGCGATTATCGGGCGGCTGAAACAAACGATGGATCCGACGGCCCGTCACGTGTTTGTCGGTCATGCCTTTGTGACGCCGACAGGCGGGCAAGGAGAACACATTTGCGATTCAGAGCGACCACTATCGATCGGTGGAGCGGATACGGTTAGCGCGGAATATTTCGCCGACTTTCATTACACGGCTCTCGGTCATTTGCATCAGGCGCATTATGTTCGCAATGAAACGATTCAATATGCGGGTTCGCCTTTGAAATATTCGATTAGCGAAGAAAACCATCGCAAAGGTTTTCACATCGTGCATCTCGATCAAACGGGACAGATTGAGGTCGAGCGAAGGATGTTGCAGCCGCGTCGCGATCTGCGGACGGTCACAGCGACCATTGACGAGTTGAAGGAACATCCGCGTTCCGATGATTACGTGTTCGTGTCGTTATTGGATGAACAAGTCGTGTTGTTCCCGATGGAACAAATTCGAGCGGTCTATCCGAATGCGATGCATGTCAGTCGGGCCGTGACACACCTTCCAAGCGCATCGACAACATCATCTGTTGAGCGAAAAAATATGGATCCCTTTACGTTATTCCAATCGTTCGCGGAAGAAATGATCGGAAAAGAACCGCCCGCAGAAATGGAAGAGTTATTCAAGGAAATTTTACAAGAAGTATGGAAGGAAGAGGAGGAGCGCGCATGAGACCGTTAAAAATGACGATGACCGCGTTTGGCCCTTATCGCGACCACCAAAAGATTGACTTTTCTGAAATTAAAGATTACCAGTTGTTTGTCAT
Source organism: Ammoniphilus oxalaticus (assembly GCF_003609605.1). Taxonomy (NCBI): domain Bacteria; kingdom Bacillati; phylum Bacillota; class Bacilli; order Caryophanales; family Paenibacillaceae; genus Ammoniphilus; species Ammoniphilus oxalaticus. Next base: position 807,596 of record NZ_MCHY01000008.1, read on the forward strand.
CTCGGGGAAAACAGGGGCGGGCAAAACGACCATTTTTGACGCGCTTTGTTTTGCGATCTATGGGGAAGCGAATGGGGAAGATCGACGTGAAACGCGACTTTTGCGCAGCGATTTTGCCGATGATGAGACGTATACGTCGGTGGAGTTGGATTTCGAATTGCGGGGTCGCCAGTATCGGGTGATTCGGGAATTGCCGCACGTGAAAGAAGGTCGCAAAACAGCGAGCGGGGGAAAAGCGGAACTGTATGAAATTACGACAGGAACACCGATCCCCTTTTTAGATAAATTTTATAAGCGGGAAGTCGATCGCAGCTTAGTCGAACTGGTCGGTTTGGACAAAGATCAATTTTCGCAAATTGTGATGTTGCCGCAAGGGGAATTTCGCAAGTTATTGACATCGGAAACCGATAACAAAGAGCAAATCTTGCGCCGCATTTTCAAAACGGATTCGTTCAAAATGATTACAGAAGCGCTTGATCGCCGTCGAAGAGCGGCAATGGACAAAGCCCGTGAAAAGCGGGGACAGCTGGACCTTTACATTGAACAAATTTCGACGACACTTGAGCGCCGCGACGACTCCGAGTTGTTTGCGACGTTAGCCGAAGAACATTACAGTCCGCAACAGGTGATCCATGGCTTAGCCGAGGAGATTCAATTTTACTTAGGACGCGGGCAAGCGATCAAACAACAACTGGACCAGGCGGATGCCACCTATAAACAGAAAGAAGCGGCGCTTCATGCCGCCAAAGCGCTCAATGAACGTTTCGCATTGTTGGAAAGTTATCAGAGTCAATCGGTCCAATTGGAACAGCGACAAGCGGAGATGAAGGAGCAAGAAGGGCGTTTGCGACAAGCGGAAAAAGCGTCCTTTATCGAACCGTATGAGCAGCAATTTTTGACGAGTCAAGAACAGGCAAGGCAAAGGAAAGGCCAGTTCGAGCAAAAAACGAACGCGTTGCAAGCGGCCCAGACAGCGATTGAGCAAGCGGAACAATTTTTTCAACAAGAGGCGGAAAAAGAGACGGCGCGCGAACAAGCAAAGAGGCAGGTTCAACAGCTGGCGGAGTGGGCCCCTGCTGTGGCCAAATTGGCAGAAAGAAAGCAACATCTGCTGAAACAGCGCCACCAATTACAACACATCGAACAACAGCTAGAGCAACGCGAGGCGCAAATGAAAACGTTGCAAACGAATGGCGAGTCGTTAAAACAGATGATCCGACAAGCGGAAGAACAGCTCGAACAACTGCCTGTTTGGCAAAAGAAACAAATGGACGCCGCCGCGCGGGAAAAACTGCTGAAACAGCATCTGGACAATCTGCGGGAGGCTGAACGGTTACGGCAACAGGAAGCGACAGAGGCGAGCAACTTCAAGCAATTACATACGGCTTACGAACAGCTTGAAGCCGATTGGTTAGCGGGGCAAGCGAGTATGCTGGCCCAGTCATTGCAGGCGGGCGATCCCTGCCCCGTTTGCGGCAGTCATGACCATCCTGAAAAAGCGGGAGGCGGCGAAGGTGAAGGCCAACTGCCAACGAAGGAACAATTGGATGAGCTTAGGGAGAAGCGGGATCGTCAATCCGCAGCCCAACAACGAGTGGGGGCGCTGCTGGCTGCATTGCGCATGACGATGCAGCAAGAGCGGGAGCAGATCGGTCAGGTGGAGGATATTGCGTCCGCTTATGAACAAGCAAAACGAGCCCATGCCGAAGCGACCGCGGCGCTCCAACAATTGGAACAGACACACCGCCAGCTGACTCACAACCGAAGCCGATTTACTGAGCTAGAAGCCCAGCTTACTGAACAACAAACGGAGCAGGAAGCGGAGCGAAAAAAGCATCAAGCGCTTCAGGTGGAATATTCAACAGAGGTTGCTGTGCTCAAAAATGATTTACAAGCGATTCCAGAGCAAGTTCGAGAATTGGAACAGTTGCAAGCGAAGCTACGTGAGGCAAAGCAAGCGTCTGATGCCTTGGAAGCAAGCTGGAAACAAGCCCAAGAAACGCGCCAGCAAGCGCAAATCAAGTTAACCAGGGCAGAGAGCGAACAACAAAGCGCGAGCAACGCCTTGCAAGAGGCTGAGCAACAACAACGGAACCATGCTGAAGTGTATGAGCGCGAATGGAAATTAGCCGAATTTGAAACAGAACAGCACTATCAGGCGGCAAAATTAGACCGTGATCGTCGTGAACAGCTACGGCAGGAAATCGAAACGTACAAGACAAAGCTGCATACGGCGCGGACCCAATTAACGGAGATCCAAAGCGAGCTAGCGGGCAAGCAACGGCAGGATCTCGAACAGTTAAGCGCTGAAGTCAATCAGTGGGAAATTCAGCGCAACCAATATGTAGAAGATTTGCACCGCGCGCAGCGGGCCCGCGAAGACGCTGTGAAATTGAAGGATCAGATTTCACGCTTGTACGCCGCGTCGGGTGAGGCTGCCCAGGAAGCGCAGATGATTGTTCATCTGCACGATTTGGTGCGCGGCGATAACGAATACAGACTTTCGTTTGAACGCTACTTACAAATTGCCTACTTAGAATCAATCATTGAAGCGGCAAACGTTCGCTTACAGAAAATGACGAATGGGCAGTTCCAACTCGATCGTCGGGCAGATCGGGAAGCGCGCGGACGACAGAGCGGACTCGGGTTAGATGTGTTGGACGCCTACACTGGTCAATATCGTGATGTGAAATCACTGTCCGGAGGGGAAAAGTTCAAAGCTTCCTTGTGTCTAGCCTTAGGCTTATCCGATGTGATCCAAGCCCATGACGGCGGAATCTCGATCGAGACGATGTTTATTGATGAGGGATTCGGTTCTTTAGATGAAGAATCGTTGCAGGAAGCGGTTGACATTTTGGTGGAATTGCAACAATCGGGACGCACAATAGGGGTCATTTCTCACGTGCAAGAATTAAAAGATGCTATCCCTGCGGTGTTAGAAGTGCAGAAAACGAGGGAAGGCTACAGTCAAGCGCAATTTATAATCCGATAAAGATATCGCGGCGGAGGGGCCCCTGGCGTTTTTCAGCGAAGGGATTTGAGCAGGATTGAAAAACGGTAAGGGACGGCCTATTTGGTTGTAGCTTAATTATTATCCGAATTGGAGGCTGAAAAACTTGTCAGAACGACGTTTTGATCCCGCAAAATTTGCGAAATTAGACAATCCAGAGCGGCGAAAAGCGTTGCCGCCAAAAAAGTTGCTAGGTATGCTGGCTATCCAGGAAAATGATGACATCCTTGATTTAGGCGCGGGTACCGGCTACTTTTCGTTACCCGCGGCGACAATGACCAAAGGAACGATCTATGCCCTTGATGTGGAACCGCAAATGTTAGAGATGTTGAAGGAACGAAGCGCTGAGCAGGGGGTCGTCAACATTCAGTTTATAGAAGGAAAGATCGAGGAGCTGCCGCTTGCGGATGCGTTGGTGGACCATGTAATCGCCTCGTATGTACTGCATGAAATTGACCCATTGTCAGCCGGATTAACCGAGATTCATCGCGCATTAAAAAAGGGCGGCAAATGCCTCTGTTTAGAATGGGAGAAAAAAGAGACGGAACAAGGCCCCCCGCTGCATCACCGTATTCATTCCAGTGATCTGCAACAAGCGATGGAAGCGGCAGGCTTTACGATTATCGAAAAGTCATTTCCAACGGATCAACACTACATTTTGATCGCTCAAAAGAACGGCTGACGGACGGGGACGGAGGGGAGTGGACGTGTAAAGGCCTCAACTCCCGTTACAGCGCTGGAATCATCGCGATTGCCCGCTGTAGTGGCCTGAAGTCCCTTTACAATCGCCGCCAGCCTGCGAATTCGTTGGCGGTTCCCGTTTGTAAAGGCCTCAACTCCCGTTACAGCGCTGGAATCAACGGTGTTGCCCGCTGTAGTGGTCCGAAGTCCCTTTACAATCGCCGCCAGCCCGAATTCGTTGGCGATTCCCGTTTGTAAGGGTCTCAACTCCCGTTACAGCGCTGGAATCATCGTCATTGTCCGCTGTAGTGGTCCGAAGTCCCTTTACAATCGCCGCCAATCGCAAATTCAGTCGAACTTGCATTGGATTCCCCTGTAGCCAAGCAAAGATGCGCTATAATGGGGAAAAATGGCGAGGGAGAGGGATCGGGGTTGTTACCGTATGAGATTGTATTTTTCGATATTGATGGAACGCTTTTAAATGAACAACAGCAAATTCCAGAGGACACCAAAGCGGCCATTCGACAGTTGCAAAAATCAAGTGTGGAGGTCGTTTTGGCTACGGGTCGAGCGCCTTACCATTTGCTGGATATCGCGGAGGAACTTGGGATTGATTCACACATCAGCTTTAACGGGACCTATGCGATTCATCACGGTCGAGTGATCCATTCACAACCACTGCCCATCGCAGCGGTCGAATCCGTGCGCGCCTTTGCTCGGGAACATAATCATCGACTGGTTTACCTTGGGGACAAGCAATATGTGGCGAGTCATCAGCAAGATGAAAAGATTGAGCAATCTTTTGTGGAGTTGGAACTTGCTGTTCCTGCTTACGACGCTCAATTTTCCCAGACGAACGATGTATACCAGATCGTAATCTATGGCGATCAGCAGTTGCAGCAAACGTATCAACATCAATTTTCGGAATTGAATTTTGTACGCTGGCATCCACAGGCGTTTGATGTGATTCGGGCTGACACATCCAAAGCGGGCGGGATTGAAACGCTACTCGCTCACCTAAATATCTCCCGCGAAAAAGCGGTCGCGTTTGGAGATGGCCTCAATGATCGAGAAATGCTCGCTTATGTGGGAATGGGGATTGCAATGGGGAACGCTCATGAGGAGTTGAAATCGTTAGCTGATTTTACGACAAAGCATGTGAACGACGGGGGAATTACGCACGGTCTGCAAAAAATAGGAATGATTTAAGCGGAAAGAGTCGCATGAACAACAGGATTTGGCTGACGAATCAATAATCAAAATCACCCACGCCGAAAAGGTAGGGTGATTTTTTTAGTACGCGAACTATTTCTAAGCTTCGATAGAAAGACGCCCCCTTTGCCATGAAACACAATAATTTAATCTCTAGAAGCGCTACCTTTACATACCCTACAAGGGTATAGTACAATCTAGGTAAGCTACTTTTAGCGCTCATTGGATGAAATCGATCTATTTCCATAAAATAAGTGAAAAGGTAGGCTGGTCCATGGCTGATAAAGAACAAGATAAACAGGGTAACGATGAAGAACGAACGGCGAAGAGGAAAAGTGGTTCGTCTGATAAAACAAAAAAGAACTTGGCAACGCGACTAAATCGGATCGAAGGTCAAATTAGAGGGATCAAAGGGATGATTGAAAAAGATGTCTACTGCGATGATGTGCTTAATCAAATTGCCGCGGCTCAATCTGCTTTGAATTCGGTTGGAAAAATCTTGCTGGAATCTCATTTGAGAAGCTGTGTGACAGAACGCATTCAAAAGGGAGACAGTGAGGTCATCGATGAATTGTTAAAAACGGTCCATAAATTGTTGAAATAGTTTTGAAGGCCCACAAACCTTAGTTAAGGAGGGAGCGAGATGGCCGTTGAAATGAAAGTGAGAAATGAAACGGAAGCAGCGTCAATAGAGAGCGTTGCGCTCGGCATTTCAGGAATGACCTGCGCTGCTTGTTCGAATCGCGTTGAAAAAGTCTTGTCGAGAACGGAAGGGATTCAGAAAGTAGGTGTCAATCTGGCCACCGAAAAAGCTGTGATCGAATATGACAAGAAACGGATCTCAATGGATCAAATTCTCGAAAAAATCGAACAAACAGGCTATCAGGTGAAGACCGAAAAAATAACGCTGCAGGTGAACGGGATGACTTGCGCCGCTTGCGTCAATCGCGTAGAAAAAGTGTTGAGCCGAGTGGACGGCGTCACGAAAGCAGTGGTCAATTTATCGACGGAAACGGCAAGCGTTGAATTTATTCCAGCGCAAACGGAGCTCAGCGCGTTGATTGCTGTGATTAAACGAGCGGGCTTTGACGCGAAGCTAAAAACGGAGGCGGCTGCGGCTGAAGAGCAGCATCAGAAGGAAGAACAGTTGAAGCAACTACGGCTAAAATTTATTGTAGGAGCGATCATTTCCGCTTTTTTCTTGATTCAAATGGTCGCGGACATTTCAATGGAATACGGACGCGCCTTCAATTTTCATATGAATCCGTGGCTGCAATTGGCGTTAGCGACCCCCGTGCAGTTTTATGTCGGAGGGAGTTATTATCGCGATGCGTATAACTCCGTTCGCGGGGGGAGCGCCAACATGGCGGTACTTGTCGTGCTAGGAACTTCCGCGGCTTATCTTTACAGTATCGTCGTAACCTTGCTTGGGACGGGACAGATGTTGTATTTTGAAGCGGCAGTGGTCGTGCTCACCTTGATTATCCTTGGAAAAATGTTGGAAACGCGGGCGAAAGGTCAAACATCGGCAGCGATCAAAACGTTGATGGGGCTGCAAGCGAAAACGGCCCGTGTGATTCGGGATGGCGTGGAAATGGATATTCCAATTGAAGACGCGCTAGCGGGGGACCTCATTTTTGTGCGGGCGGGCGAGAGGATTCCTGTCGATGGAACAGTCATTGAAGGAAATAGTTCGGTTGATGAATCGATGTTAACCGGCGAAAGTATGCCTGTCGTAAAAAATAGCGGTGATGCGGTGATCGGGGCGACGGTGAATAAACACGGTTCTTTAACAATCAAAGCGGAAAAGGTAGGAAAAGAAACGGCCCTCGCCCAGATTATTAAGTTGGTTGAAGACGCGCAAGGGTCGAAAGCGCCCATTCAACGTCTCGCGGATACGATCTCAGGGATTTTTGTGCCGATCGTTGTCGGGATTGCATTGCTCACGTTTGCGGTTACGTATTTCGTTGTTGGCTTCACAGCCGCTTTGGTTAGTACGGTGGCCGTGTTGGTCATCGCTTGTCCTTGCGCCTTAGGGTTGGCGACGCCGACCGCCGTGATGGTCGGTACAGGGAAGGGCGCGGAAAACGGCATTTTGATCAAAGGCGCTGAACATTTGGAGCGCGCTCATCGCATTACAACGGTACTGTTAGATAAAACGGGTACGATTACAAAAGGGGAACCCGAAGTGACCGACCTAATTGCGTTCGGCGGTTTGTCGGACGAAAAGCTTCTTCAACTCGCGGCTTCAGCTGAAAAAGGATCCGAACATCATTTAGGTAAAGCGATTGTCAACCTAGCTGAAGAGAAACAATTGCCGCTTCAAAACGTCACAAACTTCCAGGCAATACCCGGGTACGGTATTCAAGTCGAAATTGATAACGAGCTTGTTTTAATCGGGAATAAGCGGCTAATGGCGCAACATAACGTCGCGCTTTTAGATGAAACGTTGTCCCAATTGAAGGCGCTTGAAGCGCAAGCGAAAACAGCTGTACTGATTGCGATCAACAACAATGTGTCGGGCATGATTGCGGTCGCTGATACGGTAAAGGAGACGTCTGCGGAAGCGATTAGCCAATTGAAAAAGCTTGGCTTAGAAGTGTTGATGATCACAGGGGACAATCGTTTGACAGCGGAAGCGATTGCCGAGCAAGTCGGGATTGAGCGTGTGCTTGCGGAAGTGTTACCTGAGGACAAGTCTGCGGAAGTGGAACGGCTCAAGCAAGCAGGAAAAATTGTGGCGATGGTTGGCGATGGGATCAATGATGCGCCCGCGTTGGCTGCCGCTGATGTTGGAATCGCGATCGGAACAGGGACAGATGTGGCGATGGAAGCGGCAGATGTAACCTTGATGCGCGGGGATCTCATGGGCATCGTCGATACGGTGCGTTTGTCCAAAGCGACGATCCGAAAAATTCGCCAAAATCTATTTTGGGCGTTTGCGTACAATGTCGTGCTCATTCCCGTTGCGGCGTTTGGACTGCTTAATCCCATTCTTGCTGGCGCCGCGATGTCATTTAGTTCCGTCTCTGTCGTCGGTAACACGTTATTTTTGCGAAAGTGGAAACCGATTCGATCGGCTTGATGGTTATAGACCAAACCTCCTTTTTTACGGAGGCGCGGTCTTATTTTTTCGCATCAAGCAATAGTAAATTTGGGTAAAATGACCTCATTTAAAGGAGAAAAGGTATGTTGAGAAAAGTCGATAGTAAAAATATGGGAGCCAGTGATCACGGCTGGTTAAAAAGTAAGTTTCATTTTTCATTTGCTGACTATTATGATCCGAACAACATTCAATTTGGCGCTTTACGGGTGATCAATGATGACTTGATTGAGCCCAAAATGGGATTTGACATGCACCCGCACCGGGATATGGAGATCATATCTTACATTGTTGATGGAGAATTGACCCATCGGGATAGTATGGGAAATCAACGTACGCTTTCACGTGGGCATGTCCAATACATGAGCGCGGGGACAGGTGTTCAACATAGTGAATTTAATTTGGGCGAAAATATTTTAAGACTTTTACAAATTTGGATTTTACCTGACCAAGTTGGCTACACGCCGCAATATGGCGACTTTAAATTTGATTGGGATGCGCGAACCAACCAATGGCTGCCGCTCGTCTCTGGGAAAAATGGGGATGCGCCGATCGAAATTAATCAAGACGCGAACCTGTATGCCGTGGCATTAGATGAAGAGAACGAAATTCATTTTGCGGTAAATGAAGGCAGACAAGCCTATTTGGTACAAATCGAAGGGACCTCGAACATTAATGGAATCGAACTTTCCGACAGCGATGGCTTAGAAATAATCGAAGAGGACATTACGATTAAATCCGCAACATCATCACACATTCTTTTAATAGAAATGAAAAAGCCTGAATAAAGCGCAGCTGTACTTTTGCTTTCCTATATATGGGCTCAGTATAAGAATTTGATGGCTCGATCCTAATCAAATATCAGAGCAGTTGTATTATATTTTTCAATTTGTTATTGACAAACTACTGTAAAAGATTTACATTTAGATGTGTTAGACAAATTGGACAAAGTCAAAGGCGCGCGAAACAGTACAATGGGGTTGGCGTGTTGCAGACGACTGCTTTGTGGAACACAGCCGACTACGATTACTTGGTTGACTATTTAGCAAATTAGATGAAGGAAATGTCCAAAAAAATCTCCTTAATGGGGATTTTTTTTGTAGTATAGCGTGATCGGTTGAAGATTGTATAACAAAATATGAAGTTGTGAGGGCCGAGCCAGATGAAACATATATCAACAAAAATGTTGTTTTCCATAGCCGTTCTTATTTTATTATTAGGGACAAGCACTGGTTTTTCCGCTTATTATTTTGCAAAAAAACAACTCGTTGAAAGTGGAAAATTAAATATTAAGCATGTTGTTGAAAACGCTGTCTCTTTGATGACTTATTTAGACAAACAGGTGGAGGAAGGCGATTTAACCCTTGAGGAAGCGAAAGAGATTGCGCGAGAAATGATTTCGGGCCCAAAATTGAGTGGGGCGCAGGGGTTAGTTCATGACTATTCCCAATCCTCTTTTGTATACAAAAATGACGGCTATATCTATGCGAGTTATTCGGATGGCCGAGGAGCGATGAGTCCATTTCTGACTTCAAAGGAAGATAGTGAGGCAATCCTAGCCGTTCGTAAGATGAACATTCAAGCGGCGCAACATCCTGACGAACATCAGCGATATACAGAGTATTCCTGGCGCGATTTTGGTCAAGAGCCACGCGACAAAATTACGTATAATACATATTTTGCCCCTTGGGACTGGAATGTTGGATTAGGCGCCTATGCAGATGAATTTTATGAGGGGCTGTCTATACTTAAATGGATTATCGGTAGTATCACGGGTGGGATGATGGCAATTAGTTTGGCCTTCTTTTATTTGCTGTCTAGGGGTAAATTTGCCTTGCTTCATCAGATTACAAAAAACTCAGAACAAATTGCCAACGGTGATTTAACGCTGACTAGGTTGCCAGAATCCGATGATGAATTTGGAAAGATGAGTCAATCTTTTAATAGGATGAATCAGAATTTACGAAATTTAATCTCGGATATGCGTACAATTACAATTAATCTAGTGCAGTCTGCGAATACACTCCATACCAATTCTTTTGAAACGAGTAAAACGAGCAATGAGATCACGTTGGTAATGAACGAAATCGCGGCGGGATCCGCAAATCAATCGTTGGAAGTGGAAGGACTGTTGGAAACCAATGGAGTTTTGGTCAAGGCGATGAAGCAGATGAGTGTACAAAATGAACGAATGATCGAAGCGACCACGCACTCCAAGGAACGGACAGCCAAAGGTTTAATCGTTGTTCAGAAGTTGAAGGAGAGGAATCAGCACTCTATTTCCGCCTCGAATGAAATCGACAAACATATTTCTTCATTGTATAAAAGGGTGCGCGATATCGCTTCTGTCACCAAATCGGTTCAAGCAGTGAGCGATCAAACGAATTTGCTGGCATTAAATGCTAGTATTGAAGCGGCTAGAGCGGGGGCGAGCGGAAGAGGATTTTCTGTAGTGGCGGACGAAATTCGAAAACTAGCGGCGCAATCTAATCAAGCGACACGCGATATCCAAAAAATGATCGAAGAAATTGAGGATGAGGCGGAAGTGACCGTGAAAGCAATGGACGATTCTAACTTGGCTTTCCAACATTTAAATGAAGTTGTCGGAGACGTCGAAACCGATTTTCGACATATTTCAGAAGCGGTGGACGACACGATGCAGTCGATCGAACAATTAAGCAGTGAAATCTATACTGTCACCAAACAAAGCGATGGCATTAGACTGGCAATCCAGGAAATCCTGACGGTATCGGCAGAAAGCGCCGTAGCTGTGGACCGAATTATAGCTGCAGTGGACGAACATCGCCATTCGATCGAAAGTAATGCAGAGCTTGCTCGGGGCTTAAGTGAAACGAGTGAAATCATTCGTTCGATCATCCAGCGTTATCAATATTAAAAAGCGCGCTTACATCACATTATGTTTTCACTCGGATTAAAAAGAGTAAGTCATCGTCAGGGGACTTACTCTTTTCATATTCCCTCCTATTTGGTATTTTAATGGGACAGCAAAGAGAGACCGGTAGGAGGGAATAAAATTTGATTGAGATGAAAGAAAAAGAGAATCTGAAATATTCGAATGAGATCCCGCGTTGGGCTAAGATTGCCCATCTGCTCTTGATGATGTTCTTTTATTTTGTGGCGTTCGCCGCCTTCATTTTTGGCGTGGCATGTTGCTATTGGCAAGAATGGTTCGGTGGTGTGGCTAGTTTTGCAGTGGGGGCGGCTTTCGTTTGGTTAGCGCGGATTTCAAAGATGACGCGTCAATTATACACCGAGCTTGACATCAAGAACGAGTTACAAGAGGAAGGATACTACACATATGTAAAGAATCTGACAACAGGAGAAAAATGGGAGCAGCTCATTCCTTTTCATGACATGCAAGAAGTCGTGATCGCTCGTACAACGCGTTATCAATCAAGGGGATCGGATCGATTGGGTTACCACATCATTGGAGCCAAAGTGATCATGAGATGGACCGATGAGCAGGGACGCGCGAATTACTCCTTGTTTGGGTTGGAAGATTTAGAAAAGGTACAGGAGTGGGTCCAACGCTTCCAGAAAAATGGGATTCCCGTTTACAGTTCAGGCGTGAATGTAAATGAAGTCAGCTTGGAAGATTATCAAGAAGCATATGAGCAATTGCCAAAGATGCCTTATGACGAAGATACAACCTCACCTAAAATTGGTACGGTCCATTATCGGAATATAAAAATTTGGCGCAGCGCGGAGATGATGGAAAAGAAACGGAAACGACAACTCCAACGTGATAAAAAGCTGTTTCACCCCCTTTTGCTAGCGATGTTGATCGGAAATTTTCTTGTCGCATACGGTTGGATGCCGTCTTGGCAGTTGGATGATGGGGCATTTGGAGACCACTCGCCTTCATTTGGTTTCGCTATCCTTAATTTCATGCTTCTAATTGTCGTCGGAACGTACTGGCGCGAACACGTAAAATGGTACCGTTCCATCCGAGACATTGGATTGATCCTATGCGCGCAACTAGCGGGATGGAAAGTGGCTTCACTGATTCAAACCGTCCCAGATGAGATGTTAGATGCCATCGTCATTGAAATGTTCGTTTTGGCGTTTTTCAATAGCGTTACATTCACGTTTGTCCGCCTACTGCGACTGTTTCATGAACGATTCTTCACGATATAGTTCGGTAAAATCTCGTATTTAAAAACCCGACTCAGATCGATAAAAATGGATTGTCCCTTTATGAGACAATCCATTTTGTTTTACATTAATGCCATTCGATTGTTCGATTCATTTCTGACGCGTCTGAATGTTGGCCTGTCATCCGTTTATAGAAAAAGGCGATTTGCTTCGTGAAGTCATCGGTTTCCCAATATTCGGCTGCTTCCGTTTTTACTTTAATCAAGACGACGTCAGGATCATCATATGAGGTTTGCATGATGCTCTCGTACGTGTCGCTCCACAACTCTTTCTTTTTACTTAGATCTTCAATGATTTCCGCTTTTCCTCGGACGGAAACATAGGACTTACCGGCATAAGCAACATTGACATCTTGATCGTGTAAGATTTCTTCATATTTGTTTGTGTCTTTTTTGGTGAAAAACCATAAGTCACCATCAAACTCAACTTCTTGCGTTTTCATCGGACGAGAAACAAGTCCTTCCTCGGTTACCGTAGTCAGCATTGCCGTGTCTACGTCTTTAATCAGCTCCCTGAATGTTTCCAATTCCTTTTGATTCACCATATTGGATATTTCCACCACCTCATGAATGTTTTATAGAGGTAAAATCCCCTTTTGCAGCATTTTTTATGCGCCGAATGAATCCCGTAGCCATCTTTGGGCGGGTAGTCGTCTCCAATTTTCACCTGGAAAGAAAAGGAACGTGTAGTGTAATCCCCAATGCCTTTCAGAGTATCATTTTGCAAAATTCGATTCACATTCTCTTTTGACTATGATAAAGTTTTATTATATAAAAATTAACAAAATATTATACTTGGAGAGGGAAAGTTATCATGGACAATGTTTATCAGGAAGGCAGGCAGTTCGCAACGTCATACATTCTGCCGCACACGGAAATGACCGATCTGGAGTCGCGTTTTCCAAAGGAATCTTTTCAGGAGTTGGGCGCGCAAGGATTTCTAAAATTGCTCGTACCTGAAGAATATGGTGGACAGGGCAAGGGTCTTGTGGAACATACGGAGGCTGTGCTCGCCTTTGCTGAGACGTGCTCGACGACAGCTCTTTGCTATATGATGCACAATGTTGCGTTGATGTGCATTTTAACGCACGGGAGTGACGAGCTGAAGAAACAGATTTTTACGGACGTCGTTGAAAATGGGAAGTTTTTGGCGTTAGCTTACAGCGAGATCGGCACGGGAACTCACTTTTATAATCCTGAAATCCGAGCTGATCTGAATGGCGAATATACCACATTTAATGGTGTAAAAAGCATGGTGACATCGGCAACACACGCGTCCTACTATCTCGTTCTAGCGCCGTCTGTTGAGGAAGGAAAAATAAACAACTGGGCGCTGCCGATTGAGGCGGAAGGATTAAGTTTCGACATGTCGGAATGGAATGGGCTGGGCATGAGGGGTAATTCATCTTGCCCGATGCGGTTGGAAAATGTGACCCTAGATTCCTCTTATCGAATTGGCGCGGAAGGTTCGGGCGCGCAGCAAGTATTCGAAGTGGTTGCTCCCTTTTTTATCGCGGGATTAGGCGCTGTATACAGTGGGGTTTCGATGCATCTGTTTGAAATTACGAGCCAATATGCGGTCGATCGGAAATATCCAGATGGCAGTTCGCTGTCAAATATTGAGACGGTTCAAATTCATATCGGCGATATTTATAAAAGCGCGGCCGCCGCAAAAGCTTTCGTTTTGGATGCGGCTCGGGCAGGAGCAAATGGGGACGCGGACGGTCTTGCCAAAATATTGGGCGCTAGAATTGTCGCTTCGGAGTCCGCAATTGAATGTGGAAGACTCGCGATGAGAATTGGCGGAGGAAAAGCTTACAATAAAGCATTGCCGACAGAAAGGCTGTTAAGGGATGCCTATGCGGGGCAAGTGATGGCGCCTAGTGTCGATGTGTTGAATGTGTGGCTGGGCAAGGCGTTGACAGGTCAACCGATTCCATAAAGATTATTACTTAAGAGGAGAGAGAGTAAATGAATCATGCGAAAATAAAAATTGGGGCGGTTATTTATGATCCAAAGGTGACCGTCATTTGGGAGATCATCGCTAACTTTTTTAGAGAGGAAGGCGTCGAAATCGAATGTGTTTTCTATAAAGATTACGAAAAACAAGTGGACGGGCTATTAAACAAAGAGATTGACATTGCTTGGAATTCGCCGCTCGCATGGCTGGACGCCTATTTGAGAACGGATGGAAAATGTCAAATGGGGTCGATGCGGGACACGGATTGCGATCGGAAAACCCACTTTTTTGTTCGAAAATACAGCGGAATTACCGATCTCAAGGAGCTTAAAGGGAAGACGATCGGATTTGGCGCGATCGATTCACCGCAAGCGCGATTGATCCCGATCAATCATTTACGAAGAAATGGACTCGAGTTTGGCGTTGATTACACGGAAAAAAGATTTGACGTTGGCGTCGGTCTGCATGGCGATCATGTGGGCGGGGAGCTGGATGCGCTGAAAGCGTTGATGGAAGGAACGGTAGACGCGGCAGTCGCCATTGATTTGAACTGGGAAGCGTGGAAGGAGAACGGGGAAGTCAACGAAAACCAATTGATTTGCATTGACACGACCGATGCCTTTGACCATTGCATTTTTGTTGCTCATCCAGATTTTTCAACGGAGAGGTTTAATGAGTGGCTGGAAGTGCTGCATCGTATGGATTATAACAACGAAGACCATCGCAATATGATGGATTTGGAAGGGTTGAAAGAGTGGGTTCCGGGAAGAATCACAGGCTTTGAACAACTGCGTGAAGCCAATGACTATTTGAAATTTTTTCACTAGCGACTTGCGCAAGGTATCCATAGAAAAAAAGAGAGTGTAGATAGAATTAGGCTGCAAGTTAGGAGAATGAAATGGCTGCTCCCTGATCATCGAGGTCGTCGCGATCAGGCGCAGACAGTGGGTCGGGAATGAGGAGAGAGGGTAAAATATGAGTAACAAACAGGCATGGGTAGATGAGTCTAAGCATTATACGATGCGATTTCGGTGCGCAACGCAAGATCTCTCCTCTGTCAAATTTTACACAACAAAAAATAGCATCGAGATTGAACAGCAAATTAGCTTTGATCGAGAGTATGAACCGATCAGCGCGATTGAATATTTTGCTGGTTCCGCGCTGAGCAGCATCCTATTGACGCTATTAGAATATTCGAGGAAACAGGGTTCAATCATCGAGGAAATTGAAGGCGTTTTGGATGTTTTACTGGAAAATCCTCTGACGATGATTGGGGTAAAGGGGTATGAGGAAGAACCCTTTATCCGTAAAATGACGGTAACCGTTTTTTTGTATGCGAATCTCGAGGATGACGCATTGAATGAATTTTGCGCTAAGGCGCTTCAATTTTCGCCAGTATATAATACGTTAAAGAAAGCAGTGGAATTTGAAGTGATATTTAAAAATTCCGTGTGAGTGGCGTGAATTTTGGGCGGCTTGAAAACGGAAGAAGTGGAGAAAGGACGGGATTCCCCGTCCTTTTCAATTAAAATCCTAACTATCGTCAGACGGGGGACACATGCCGCGCGCTTAAGAACTTTGTTGTTTTTTGAGTAGGTCGCGAATTTCTGTCAATAGTTTTTCTTCTTGAGACGGTTCTGGCGGGGACTCTTCCTTTTCCTCTTTCTTTTGTTTAAATTTATTGAGGCCTTTGATTGCAAGGAAGATTGAGAAAGCAATGATCAAAAAGTCGATCACGCTTTGAATAAATACCCCGTATTTTAAGGCGGCATCGCCAACCGGTACTTCCAGTGTTGTAAAATCGACTCCGCCCAAAATAAAACCGAACAAAGGCATGACAATATCTTCAACCAATGAGCTAACAATATTTCCAAAGGCAGCCCCGATGATCACACCAATGGCTAGATCAAGCACATTTCCTTTTAAGGCGAATTTTTTAAATTCTTCCCACATGAAATCGATCACCTCTCTATTTTTACTAGTATATCATCAGAACCCCTTTTTAAAAAAGGGGTTCATCTCTTCCGGAACAATCTGTACATTTACAATTTTATATTGACCTTCCTCTCCTGAGGATGGCAAGAATGCGACTAACAACATTTCTCCATTCTCAAAAGTAAGCAATTCATAAGTTTGATAGCCGGCGCCCGCGGTGGTTATCTCGCCGAATCGTTGAAAATCTTCCATAGACACAACATGTTCATAGCCCTCACCAAACAAGGATTGGAAATCACTATAATCTTGGAAATCAATTCGAAGCTTCATTAAATGGGCCGCATTCATTGGCGTGTTCGGACGTACGATTTTCTCAGAGCTACATCCAAACAGTGTAAACAGGAATATTACGATGTAAGCAGTGGTCAGCCTTTTCAAGATGTATCCCTCTTCATTAAATTTATCTCTATTTTCGTGCCTGTGGCTGCCGAATGCAAGTAGATTCTTGGAAAGGACAAAAATGGGACTAATGGTATACATCGTTTTATATTGCCTAGGGGAGGTACTAGGAAAAATGAGTACTTCTTCATTTTCGAATGACGCGTCATTCTTTAAAAATGGGAGCAGGAAGGTCTGTAAACAGGGGGAAGGATCCATTTTTTTAGCGTAAAAGATGGATAGATTGAAGCAAAACGGAACAGGACGGTCCTCCATCCTGTTTCATTCAAAAATCATCGCTCAAATCCGTAATTTTTCAAAAAGCCGTTCCGCCGCCGCAACACCCGATAAAAAGGCGCTCTCAATGCGAGTCCGCCCCGCTGGATCGTCCGCATGCAAAAACGCGTCGCCGCCAACGAGCAATGGGTGGGTAACGCCGACTTCTATAAAAGGTGAACGAAGCGGAAGAGCGGTTTCTGCATAATCCCATCTTTTTAATTGAACGGCTTGAATGTTGGTCGAAGCGATAAACGGTGTCGAGAGGGCAATGATTTGCTCGATGACCTCGGGATCAGCGTGATGGAAATGCCGCGCGGCCCAGTCGCCCGTCATATACACGCTAGCCGATGGAACCAAACTGACACCCTTTTGACGCTGATCCGCAATGCGCTCAATTTCGCGTGGCAATCCTTGATCGAGATGCCCGCTTACGGAAATATCGAGCGGTTGTTTCAGCCTGAATAGGGCGACTAGACTTGGCTGAAAGGCAATCGATTAAATTTTTGTTCGTAAAGCGTTATCGATCGGGATATTCCCCTTTTGTAAAAGTTGAAAAGAAATGGGAGCGGGCGGGGTAAGCAGTACCGCTTTGGAAGCGATTGATTCGCCTGTATGTAAAACACAACGCCAGCCTTGCTTGGTTTGTTCGATCCGTTTCACTGCGGCGTTCAACTGAATCGGCAACGGTCTGGCCAACGCCTTCATCAGCTGGTCCATCCCCGCGACACCTGCATACCTTGGATAACGATCGCCAAACCACTTTTTGATCCAACCTTGTTCGAGCCAGCTCGCAACAGCGGATTGAAATAGGGGAGAACGAACGGTAAAAAACTGGGCGCCGCTATCCCACCGCGCTTGTTCCCGATGAAACGTTGTGACGCGACCGCCGATCACGGATTCTTTTTCGAGTAACAAGATGTCGGTGACACCTTTGTCCCGCAATGTTGTAGCAGCGGTAATCCCTGTCAGCCCACCGCCCACAATAACAACATCGAATGATTTAGTCATATGCTCACCCCTGTTTTACTGATTTAATGAAGATTGAATCTTTCTATCTAGTTCTTGTGCTTGTTTTATAAAATAATCCATATTTCCGCTGATTGTTATGCCTAAACCCAATCCCACTTCACGAAGCATTTCCCTCAATTTTTCAAAGTTCCGCTTATCTTCGTCAGTAACATCAACAAATCTATATAATTCATCATTTGGATAGTAGTTAAATTTCGAATACAAACTCAACAAAGTCTTTTTATCGGCATTTGAAAGTGTTCCTAATTGTTCTCCAATAGTTATACCAAGCAAAATTCCATCTAACACATCTCCGAGTTCAGTTGTAACCAAATTTGGATTTGACCAATCATTATTAATCTGATGCGCAATCAAACCCTCCAATTCAACTAGATTAGTTTGAACTTCAGTAAGTAGAACCTGTTCTTTAACAAAATTCATCTTAAACATTCCCCAAGCTATAACACCAATGAATAGTAGATTTATTGCAGCGGATACTCTGAAGAAAATCCTTTGTTTTTTATCGATCACTCTCTTCTTTTCTAGACACTCCTCATTCATAATTAGATTTCCATAATCCATTGGCGAAACGTGTTCGTTGCAGCATCAATATTTTCAAAGCTCTCTTCTTTCTCCAATTCGTACGCTGGAAAATCAGTGATCCTATTTTTTCTTACGACAACCTTATTGTCTAAGCATTGAATCTCAACAAAATAGGGCGCGGGTTCATCGTTAACATATTCATACGTCCTCACATGCTCTAAAATGGTAATTTCGTTTGGTTTTAAGACCAGAGCATTCTCAATCGACATAATGGTTTCGTTCGCAAAATAATGCAAATATGATAACCTCCTCATGATTAAGTTAATCATCATTATAACGTAAGTTTACGATTAATCTAACGCGCTCTTGGATAAACGTTAAACTAGATTCATAGGTAAGAAAGGATTGCTGTATCGATCGTTCTTTTAAAAAGAGCGCGGTTGTTATAAAATGGATGAGATAACATTCAGAGAAGATTGACTGCTCATCAAGGGGGGAATAAAACATGGTCGTTGATGAATTTAGATTGATTTTCCTACTGTTTATTGTCCTGCTGTCATTGTTTATCGTCGGTTCCGTTTTGTATAAAGGGAGGTACAAAGCGAGATTCAAAGAAGTTGGTATGATGGCTGCTATTGTTTGTCCGATTTTATCCGCTAAGTTTATGTGGGATATTGGGATTATCGCGGATGAAACAGGAAGGGGCGGTGATCCTGTATCGAGTCTGATGTTTTTCGTCATTGTTGGCTTGTCATTTTCAATCTTCATCTTTACAAAAAGTAGGGCAGCTGTAGATGAAACATGGGTTTAGAAAATTGCTCCGAAATAAATGGACGTTGAATGGGGTCTCCCTCGTCTTTGTGACAGTTGTGTTATGCGTTGTTATTTTTTATGTTAATTTTAAGTATTATGCTGGTGTGATTGGCATGGGCTTCTTTGCGCCACTTCTTTGCGTCGCTCTGTTTAGGGGGACGCAAGGCATAGTCAAAGCGGAAAAACGGAGACGAATTGTCTTTGTTAATAGCGGATTGATCGGTTTGATCATAGTCATGTTTGTTATTGCGCTCCCTCGTTATACATACAAAGATTCACAGGAAATGGTCTTATCTTATCATTTGAACGATAGTAATGGCGACGTGACGATGCCTTCATTAGAGCATAAGACTGTGCCAACGACTAGACAGTATTCCTGGTTACTAAATGGTCGGTTATATTACGTGGGGATCAAGGAAGATCAACTAGATCAAATACTATATTACGTTGTTCACCCCATCCGAGGACAGGTAACGAAATTAGAGAGACCCTATTGGTAGGCTTTCTTCATAGCAAGACCATCCCGCGTGATGAAAGAATCGCGGGATGGTTTTTATATTTTATATTTTTTTATTAAAAATTAGTTTTCGCCAAGAAAGGCGGTTTTGAAAATACTCAACAAATGTTCCAATGTAATCGGATCACTGTAGGTAGATGCTTTTGTATCGATTTCAATGACACGATTGTTCTGAACGGCGGGGATTCGTTGCCAAATTTCTGAGTCCATGAAGGATGCTTCGCTATCTAAGTCTCTACTAAGCACGATATAATCACCTGCGTACTCGGGTAACACCTCTTGTGAAAGTGTATAGTAGCCCGATCCGAGCGCATCTTTTTTAACCGAATCTGGCATTTGTAACTTCATTGTTTGATATAAAATTTCCGTGCCGCGGGCCCATTTGTCGCCAAATACATAAAAACTTTTCCCATCTGTCTCAAAAACAGAAACAGTAAACGCATCTCCAAGCTGGGCTTTGATCTCGTTTCCAACTGCCGCGGCCCGTTGCTCGAAATCATCGATCCAAGCGCGCGCTTCATCTTCCTTGTTAATCAGCCTTCCAATTTCCAAGTGTTGCGTTAAATAATCGTTTTTGCCCCACGTGTAAACAACGGTAGGAGCAATTTTACTCATTTCCGCAATGTTTTTCAGCTCAGCTCCGACAATGATCAGATCTGGATTTTGGGCCGTGATCCTTTCCAAATCCGTACCCGAAACAATCTCAACTTCCTCTAGCTTCTTTGTAAACAACGGGTTTTTCTTTGACCATTGATCTACCCCAACGAGTGTTCCCCCGAGCGCAAGCACATTCGGAGCATTCGTCAAAGCGACAATCCGTTCAGGATTCGCGGGGACCTGAATTGGACCTTGTTCCGATTGATACGTGATTGTGTCAGCGCCATTAGAATTCGGTGATGACACCGCATTGTTTCGGTTGTTGGGCTCTTTGCCGCAAGCGGTTGACACGACCAGTATGAACAGCATCATCACGACTAACCAGTTCCGTTTCATCTTCCGTTCTCCTCATTGTGTGTATTTTCTTCTATGCAGGCCTTCGCTAACAAATCATATGTAATGCAAACGGGATGCCCGCATCGTGGATCGTAAATGATTTCAGCGTCAATTTGAAAGACTTTCTTTAATACATCCGTTGTCATGACTTCATTTGGGGCGCCCTCCTTGATGATTGTTCCATTATTTAAGGCCACCATATGGTCGGCGAAACGCGCTGCATGGTTTAGATCATGCAAGACCATAACAATTGTTCGCTTTTCTTGTTTATTAAGATTGTTTAGTAACTGGAGTATCTCTAGCTGATGAGCCAAGTCGAGGTAGGTGGTTGGTTCATCTAATAACAATAAATCCGTTTCTTGAGCAAGCGCCATTGCAATCCAGACGCGTTGACGTTGCCCACCTGATAATGCTTCGATTGGTCGGTCATAGAACGCGGATAATCCGGTTTGTTCAATCGCCCAGCTAACGATGTGACGATCGTGATCGCGCAAGCTTCCGAACCCTTTCTGGTGTGGAAATCTACCGTATGTTACAAGTTCGGCGACTGTTAAGCCGTTTGGCGCTTGCGGCGTTTGCGGTAAGATCGCCATCTGTTTGGCGATGTCTTTTGTTGATAACTTATGAATCGCTTTGCCGTCTAAATAAATGCCGCCTGATTTCGGATTGATAATTCTAGCTAACGTTTTTAAAATTGTCGATTTACCGCATCCATTTGACCCGATGATCGTTGTGATTTTTCCTTCTGGTATGTTTAATGTTAAGTCTTTGACAATCGGAACATTGCCATAGGCGATGTTTAGTTCTTTTGCTGCTAGAGTCGTCATTGTTCACCACTCCCATCTATGTTTTCATTAACAAATAAATAAAATAAGGCGCGCTTAAGGTTGAAACGACGAGTCCAACCGGAATTTCCGACGGGGCCAGAGCGGTTCTACCGATCGCATCTGCGACTAGCAGTAATAAGGCGCCGATTAACGCGGCGGTTGGAAGTAGCATTTGGTATTTTGGCCCAACCAATCCTTTTGCTAGGTGTGGAGCAACTAAGCCTAGAAAGGCAATACCACCGCCTACGGCAACCGCAGATCCCGCCAAAGCTACTGACACAAGCAGTAAGATTCTTCGTTCCCTTTCCACATTGGTTCCTAATCCAATCGCAATTTCATCCCCGAGATGAAGCGCGTTTAAAAACCGCGCTTTATAAATTGCATATGGAATGAGTAGGATGGTCCACGGTAAAATCGCCCATACAAATGGCCAACTTGTCCCTCCAATGCTTCCAGAGAGCCAGACTAATGCTTGCATAAAATCATTCGGATTCATTCTTAGTTGAATGATCATGAGCGCTGCCCCAAATGCCGCATTGACTCCGATTCCGACCAATAGCAATCGAACCGATGTGATCCCTTTATTCCAGGCAAGTATATAGATGAGAAAGGCGGCGCTCATCCCGCCGACAAGAGCTGCGACAGGCATTATAAATGGGTAAAACACGCCGAAAATAGCGGTAGCTGGTCCTTGAAACAAATAGATAAATAACACGACGGCAAGACCTGAACCGGCATTGATACCGAGTACACCCGGATCAGCCAACCCATTTTGGGAGACACCTTGTAAAATAGAGCCAGAAATCGCAAGCGCGGAGCCAATCAGTAAAGCAATTACCATCCGCGGCAAACGGAAATCTAAGACGATTAGCCGATTTTGCTCCGTACCCGCGCCGACTAACGTTTTCAACAAATCAACGGTTGGAATTTTGATAAATCCCGTATTTAAGCTGATCAAAAAAACGATTACGATGAATAGAAGAATGATAGCCATGACAGTGAAAGGATTCCTGCCCGCTCGATGTATCCGTTGCATTACAGAACGCTCCTTTCTCTGCGCGCTAGATAGAGAAAGAAAGGGACACCGATTAGAGCGGTAATCGCTCCGACCGGGGTTTCAAAAGGAGGATTGATTATTCTCGCTCCCACATCAGCTAACACGAGTAGAAGGGCGCCTAAAATTGCGGCGCAAGGGATGATCCAACGATAATCCATGCCTACTAAAAATCTTGTAATATGCGGGATTACCAGTCCGATGAAGCCAATCGTTCCCGCAATCGAAACAGCGGCGCCTGTTAACAGTAATACAACACAGATGCCTGAAATTTTTACCATTGAAGTCCGCTGTCCGAGTCCCTTTGCCACCTCGTCTCCTAAACTCAACACTGTGATTGATCGAGCTAAGATAAAGGCAAGCGCCAAGCCAATCGCTACGATCGGCATGATGAATTTAATACTGAGCCATTGGATCCCTGCAACGCCCCCCGCAAACCAAAAACTAACATCTTGAGCCACGTCAAAATGAATCGCGAGCGAAGTCGAGATCGACTGCAATAGGGCAGTGACGGCAGTGCCGGCCAATGCGAGCTTAACCGGCGTTAAACCGCCTTTTGCAAAGGAACCGATCCCAAACACGATAGCCGCTCCGATTCCCGCCCCGATAAAAGACCAAACGATCAGTCCACCTGAAGACGTTTTCGGAAAAAAAGCAAAAGAAACCGCGATCATAAACGAGGCTCCAGCCGTGATTCCCATGATGGAAGGGGAGGCTAACGGATTGCGTGTCATACCTTGCATGATCGAGCCCGAAACCGCTAATGAGGCGCCGACTAAAGCGGCGGCGATTGCTCGCGGAATGCGAAGTTCTCGAATAATTTGATGGGCGGTCATCTCAGCTTCGAAATGGAACACGCCATCCCATATACTCTTTAAATCAATTTCAGCAGCGCCGATTGTTATGGAAGAAATCATACTCAGCGCTAACATAATTATCCCGACCAACAGAATGATCGATCCAACGAGCGGACGCGAGGAATAGGGCTGGCTACGAATCGCTTTCGTCATAAAGAAATATACCTCATCTCAAATAATAATGATTCTCACTATCAACCAATTATATGGGTCCTTTACGTGGGGGTCAATATGTGTATGAAAGATTATATTTTTAAAATAAGTGTCCATCGCAGACGGGTTGTAAAAGAGAATGAATATTGTTATCATTTAGAAGGCGCTCATTTATGCTTAAATTTGGAGGAGTAGTAGGATGTTTAAACATTGCATTAAAAATCTTTTAGTGACTAGTTTGCTGGCGATGTTCATTTTGCTTACAGCTTGTGGAACGCGCGCGGATGAAAATACGCAACAACCGCGTCCAGAGCAAACAAGTCAATCAGAACAACGTGTGAAAACGGATGCGTTGGGACATCCCGTCGCGATTCCAAATCATCCGCAAAGGATTATTGCTTCTTACCTTGAGGATCATTTGATTGCGCTTGGGATCACTCCGATTGCTCAATGGTCTGTTAAGAACGGTCAATCTATCCAAAATTATTTGCAGGAGTATTTAGCGGGGGTGGACACGATTCCGCATGATCTCCCTCTTGAAACGGTATCACAGTTTGAGCCTGATTTGATTATCATCGGTTCAGCGGCAGCAGTAGAGGGTGGTAAATATGAGCAATATTCTAAAATAGCTCCGACCTATGTTGTTGCCCAAGAAACGAATGAAAATTGGCGGGAAACTTTACGAAGAATCGCCGTCCTAATGGAACTCGAGCAGCAAGCGGAGCAAGTCCTTACTGCGTATGATGAAAAAGCGGACAAGAACAAAGCTCTTCTACACGAAGCGATTGGCGATGAGTCTGCCGCAGTAATTTGGTTAACGGGCGGTAATTTCTTTATCGTTAGTGAAAATGTATCAAGTGGAGATGTGCTATACCATGATCTCGGACTGAGCGTACCAAAGGTAGTGGAAGAAATTTCGCGTGTTGCTACGGGGAATTGGTCCGCGGTTTCTCTTGAGAAACTAGCTACACTTGACGCAGATCACCTTTTCTTAATTAATAGCGATTCGGGAGATGGCGCCGAATGGTTGCAAGATCCGCTATGGAAAAACATCCCTGCTGTAAAAAAAGGGAATGTCTATGAATACGGCTCGGAGAAGAGCTGGTTATATTCAGGAGCGATCGCGAATGAACAAATTATGGATGCTGTTTTGAAAAGTTTGATTAAATAAGTGACTTAGCTTGAGAATTATATAGGAGGATTATTTTTTTGAATAGTATTAATTTCTCACAGTATGCGGTTACGTCAGAGGATGAGTTAAGAAGGATCGTTAAAGCGCCACACGAACACGTTGTAAAAAAGAGCGTCACCACGATCAATGAACAGTGTAAGCAGTTTATCAAAATGTCTCCGCTCTTTTTTCTTTCTACTTCAAACAAAGACGGAACATGTGATGTTTCACCGCGGGGGGATCTGCCGAGCCCTATCAAAGTTATCAATTCACATCAGTTGGTTATTCCCGATCGTCCAGGTAATAGACGACTAGATTCTATCACGAATATCATATCTAACCCACATGTTGGTCTTGTCTTTCTCATTCCTGGTTTAGAAGAAGTCCTGCGTATAAATGGGCGGGCTACAGTTATAAAAAATGGACCGATACTAAATGACATGCAGATGAACGGGGCATCCCCTTTACTCGGGATCGGCGTGGATGTGGAAGAATGCTATATTCATTGTTCACGCGCGTTAAATCAATCAAAAATCTGGGATGCGCAAACGTGGCAAAAGGCCGAGAATCTTCCAATCGGAAAGGAAATTTTTCGTGACCATCTCAAGATGAACGGAATTGAATTAAAGGCGTAAACGGAAAGCAATGCGAAGGTGATATGACGTTTTTTCTCTCTTTTCAGACTATTTTCATCCGATTGAGACAGTGTAGAATTTGAACTGGCTGTGGAGGAGTCGGCTAAACCGAGTGTCATGTCATAAAAGTAGACGGGTTTTCTTTTCTTATTACTGAGGATCAAGAAGAGACGTTCCGGCATACGACATTGGAATATAAAATTGAAAGAGCGGGCGGTGTTGGTTTCGTGAGTATCCACTGAGTTTTGTAAAATTGCTGTGTATTCCATGAGGCCCCGCCTTCAATTCGTGGAAATCTGTTCATCGATGGTTCGGATCTTGTTAAAATGGGTGATACGTCGCACTAATAGTGGTCTGTAATTAGGTAAACAGAAATGATCTTTTTCAAAATGTACCCATCTTCTTCGTTTAATTATATTTTGTTAGGATATAAAGAATCGCTTCCAAATGCGCCAGATCTGTAAAGCTCGACCATCCTCTTCGAAATTAGGCTCCATTCCGAAAAGGTCCTCTCTCTTCTATGATAGAGATTAAACAAACCAGTGTCCATACATCCACACTGTAAGTATATTTTTCAAAATGTATCCCCCTCGTAGGCTTGCGTTATAATGAGGCTAGTACCGATTGTAATCCTTTTGTGAAATGATAGGTGGAGTGAAATGTTTAAAATTATGATTGTGGAGGATGATCAAAAACTACGGGAGTTGATTGTCCAGCATCTCAGCAAATGGGAATTTGATCTGTTTGCGGTGGAGGCGTTCGATGATGTGTTTCGCGCGTTTATTGAATATAAACCGCACCTGGTGATCCTCGATATTAACCTTCCAGCTTTCAATGGTTTTCATTGGTGTCAGCAAATTCGGGAAGTATCGAAAACGCCTATTTTGTTTCTTTCCTCTCGAAATGATGCGATGGATATTGTGATGGCGATTCAAATGGGCGGCGATGATTTCGTTCAAAAACCATTTTCTTTTGAAGTGCTCGTCGCAAAGATTCAAGCCCTGCTGCGTAGAACGTATTCCTATGCGGATGCGCGTACAGATGTAATGGAGTATAAACGAGCGATACTCAATCTGAAGGATGCTACTTTATCCTATAATGAACAAAAGGTTGAACTCACCAAAAACGAGTTTAAAATATTGTATTTGTTGTTTAAGGATAGCGGACAAATTGTGGGGCGTAACACACTGATCAAAGGTTTATGGGACGAAGAAAGTTTCGTGGATGATAACACGTTGACGGTCAATGTGAACAGATTAAGAAAGAAACTCGGGGAAATTGGGCTAGGTGAGATGATCGCAACGAAGAAAGGACAGGGTTATCTTCTACGATGATGAAAATCACGCGTTTTATTTCCGATCAGAAGTGGCTGCTCTGTTTTTATGTTGCGCTTATGATTTTTATAACAGCGGTCGTTTACGCGGATCCGCAAAGTCGTATTACGTTAAGTAGTTTATTGTACCTCCATGGAATCGGTTTGTTGTTTTTGCTGCTTTATCTTGGGATAACCTATACGCGACAGAGAAACTATTTGCGGACGGTTGCCTATCTTTTAGACGATCCACATGCAGATCTTGTTTCGCGCTTGCCATCTGCGCAAACGGGAGAACAGGAAGCGTTTTTTCAGCTGATCGCGCTTGAACACCGGCAACGGATGGCGGATATTAACAAATTGGAGATGGAAAAGAAGGAATGGATTGACTTTACAACTTCCTGGTTTCACGATATTAAAACGCCGATCGCGGTTGCTCGTCTTCTACTAGAAGATACACGCGAGAATGTACATGAACAAATGGAAAGTTTACAAGAAGAATTGGATCGGATTGAATTTCAGGTGGAGCAGGCGTTGTATTATGCGCGCGCCGATGAATTTTCGAAAGATTACTTTATTCAAGAGATTGACTTGGAGAAGCTAGTGAAGGCCACCGTGAAATCAAACGCAAAGACTTTTATCCATAAGCAAATTCAGATCGAGCTAAATTGTGAACCGCCGCTTGAGGTGTTAAGCGACGGCAAATGGCTTACCTTTATTATCAATCAAGCGCTGGTGAATGCGCTCAAATACACACCGAACGGCGGGAAAATTAAAATCTCGACGACGGAGGACGAACGAGCAAAATACTTGTCCATTTGGGATAACGGAATCGGCATCCAGTCGGAGGACTTAAATCGTGTGTTTGAAAAAGGTTTTACGGGCTACAATGGACGTGGGCAGCATCAAAAAGCGACGGGGATGGGATTGTTTCTCGCCAAAAAACTAGCTGAAAAACTCGGACACCACCTTACGATTACATCGATATGGGATCAATACACGGAAGTAACGATTCTGTTCCCTCGATTGATTGATTTCTATCAACCAAGTAAATAATAAATCGGAAAAAGGCTTGTCGATCAGCTAATTTCCGATTTTTTTTGTTTATAACGAACGGTAAAGTGACAAAAATGTAAGCCAGACGTGGACTTTTGTAAGCGAATGAAATGGTTCCTTTCCTGAATATCTAGTTTAATAAAGATAAGCCGATACTATTTACAACACGGCAAGGAGGCATAAACATGTCAACGGTTTTACGAGCTGATCATGTAACAAAAACGTATGGCTCTCGCTCCAATGCGCGCACAGCGTTAGATGATATTAGCTTTCAAATAACAGAAGGTGAATTTGTCGGGATTATGGGTCCTTCCGGTTCAGGCAAAACAACGTTGCTGAATTTAGTGGCGACGATTGACGAACCGACAAGCGGTCACATTTTCATTGATGGCGACCCGATCCTTGGGATGAAGGAAGCGAAGTTGGCGTCTTTCCGACGTGAAAAGCTAGGCTTTATTTTTCAGGATTTCAATCTACTCGACACGCTTACATTACGCGAAAACATTGCGCTTCCCTTGGCGTTGGCAGCTGTAAAAGCGGAGGAATTGGAACAGCGGACACATTCGGTTGCGGATACACTCGGTCTTGCGGAGCTACTTGATAAATATCCTTACGAAGTATCGGGCGGTCAGAAGCAACGAGCCGCGGCGGCAAGGGCGATGATTACCCATCCGAAGCTGATTCTAGCCGATGAACCGACGGGAGCGCTCGATTCGCGATCAGCTACTGAATTGTTGGAATGTCTGATGGGTATGAACAAACAACAACAGGCGACGATTATGATGGTTACACACGACCCTTTTGCCGCAAGTTATTGCCAGCGTATTCTGTTTTTAAAAGATGGACGTTGGTTTACGGAATTGGTGAAGAGGGGTTCGCGCCAAGATTTTTACCAAAAGATTATCGATACGCTGTCAGTTATGGGGGGCGGCAAAGATGAACATCTATAAGCTTGCCGCGACAAACGTAAGGCGCAACGTACGCAATTATTCACTCTATTTCTTTTCGATTGTGTTTAATGTCATGATTTATTATATGTTCGTTTCCGCGCGCTTTAACGAGCAAATCATGGCATTCACCGCGGGAGATGAAAAAATTACTGCGATGTTCCATTTTGCCTCCGTCCTGATCGCTTTGTTTTCAGCTCTTTTTATATGGTATTCCAGCTCTTTTTTCCTGCAAAAGAGAAAGCAAGAATTGGGTTTGTATGCGCTGCTCGGTGTTAGAAGGAGAACGATTGGCCAGCTGATGTTTGGCGAAAACGTGATCATGGGTCTTCTTGCTTTATTGATAGGGATGGGTTTGGGGACCCTTTTTTCAAAATTGCTCTTGATGTTGTTGTTAAAGGTGATGGGTATTCATCAACCGATTGCTTTCGCCATAAGCGCGGATGCGGTCCTGTCTACTTTTTTTGTGTTTGGGTTGTTGTTTTTGGTTGTTTCTGCGTTTTCGTCCAATGTGATCTACCGCGCCAAGCTGATTGAGCTCTTTGCGGCTAGAAAAATGGGGCAACCGCCTGTCAAGCCATCTTGGATTGGAGCGTTGATTTCTCTTGTAATCCTCGCTGGCGGTTATGCGGCGGGTCTTCTATGGGAACAGCAAGAAACCTTCGTTCAGCGCATGACGATCACGTTGATCTTTACGGTATGGGGCACATTTTTGTTTTTTCGTTATGGTTTAGGATTCTTCATGAATCAACTCCGTAAAAATAGAACGATCTATTTTCATCGAATGAATCTGATTGATATCTCGCAATTTATTTATCGCATCCGTTCCAATGCGCGCATGTTGTCAACGATTACTGTATTAACAGCGGTGACGCTTACTTCCGTAGGGATTACGTATGCGGTGAATTATCAGGTGCAGACGAACATTCGAACGATGTACCCTTTCTCCTTTTCCTATGCGAGCGATAACCTGTCGATTGACCGTCAGGTGGAACAGGCGATTGAGCAGTATCCTCAACACCAGTTGCTTGAGAGTGTTGAAGCGAGCTTCATTCCTGTCGAGACTGACGCTTCCGAAATACAAAAGGAAATGTATCTGATGTCCATACGTGATTATCGTCAGGTTATAGCGGTAAAAGGAGAAAAAGAAGCCATTTCTTTCACCGATTCAGATCAGGCGGTTTTACTTTATTACGGAAGCAAGTCTTATCGGGATATGATCGGAAAATCTATGACCATCGAAGCGAATGACCGGACAGAATCGATAACGGTGATCGACTGGAAGCCGATTTCCGCAATGGGCGCATCTCAGTTCGAGTATGTGCTTGTCGCGTCAGACAAACTATATGATCAACTGTACAGCGAGGAACAAGCCAAAAGGGCAAAAGGTTATATCGTTGAAAATCAGCTGGATAGCCGTTTGTTGACGAAGGACATTATTCGCATTGTTCCAATGGAAGCCAATTTAAGGGCAATAATGGACGATAGCGGTGTCCTGATCTGGACCGCCATTTTAAATTTTATCGGTGTGTTGCTCGGACTTGTTTTTTTGTTATCCACGGGAAGTATGATCTTCTTTAAACAATTGACAGAAGCCGAAAACGATCGAGCGAGATATGACATTTTGCAAAAGATGGGGGTTACCTCCAAGCAAATCAAAAAATCAATTTCGCGGCAAATGTTGCTCTTGTTTGGGGCTCCGTTACTACTTGGTAGTTGTCATTATTTAGTGGCCATGTCGATCTTGTGGCGAATCATTAACTTTGGCAACATTGTTATTCCCACTCTCGTTACGTTGCTTGGCTATGCTGGCATTTATTTATTCTATTATGCGCTGACCGTAAACGCCTACTTTCGGTTGGTTATGCGCAAATCGTGAGGTGTAAATGATGAAAAAGATGGGAATGTTCTTCCTTTTTGTTATCCTTTGTTTAACGGCAGTCGGATGCGGATCAAATGCGGATGAAGACCCGACAGGAAACGCATCTGACCTTTTTCCACGTTTCGAAACAGTCGATATCGATGATCAACCTGTGACAGATGACATTTTTGCTGAGCATACGTTGACGCTTGTCAATGTATGGGGCACATACTGCGAGCCTTGTAAAGATGAACTTCCCGCGTTGCAAAAACTGTCGCAAGAGGTGGAAGAATTGAACGTCGGGGTGGTCGGGCTTGTATCCGACGGGATTGGAAACAACACGATCGCCTTGCGCATGTTGCAGGAATATGGCGTTACTTATTTAAATATCGTTCCGAGCGATGAGCTAAATAAGCAACTTATTTCCCGCCTGCCGGGAATTCCGTCCAGTCTCTTCGTCAATAGCAAAGGTGAAATTGTCGGAGATCTCGTGGTGGGGGCGCGCGCGCAGGAGCAATTTAGGGAAATGATTAACCAACAGTTAGCGGAAATAAGGTAGGGGGTGGGAACGATGCATGATGTCGGTTTTGGAATTGCTTTTGTCGCTGGGCTCGTTTCCTTCTTCTCCCCTTGTGTTTTTCCGTTAGTGCCCGCTTATTTGGCGCAATTAACGGGCGGAAATATAGCCAATCAGCAACTGCAAGTAAAGTGGAACGTGGTGATGTCGCGAAGCATCGGGTTTGTCCTTGGATTCAGTCTCATTTTCTTATTGCTTGGCGCATCGAGCGCCTACATCGGGAAAATATTTTTTGCTTATCGCGATTGGGTAGAAAAAATAGGCGGAATTGTGATCGTTTTATTTGGCTTACAGATGACGGGGGTGTTGTCGCTTCGTTTCCTCATGCGAGAAAAAAGAGCGGATTTCGGGACATCTAAAAACGAAACGATGTCCTTCTTTCGTTCGGCGTTGATGGGACTTGCATTCGGAGCGGGTTGGTCCCCTTGTATTGGGCTCGTTCTGTCGTCGATTCTCATCTTAGCAAGTCAGGGCGACACGATGTGGGAAGGGGTTCGATTGTTGCTTGTTTATTCCGGCGGATTAGGCGTTCCTTTTCTGTTGATCGCAGCGCTTTGGACTCAATCGTTACAACGGATTCGTCAAATGAACAAGTGGCTTCCGATGATTCAAAAGGTAAGCGGCGGCCTGATGATTATACTTGGCGTCTTGCTTTTTACGGGCTTGTTCAAGCAAATATCCTTTTATTTTTCGAAATTTCCCCCACTTTGGTAAAGATCTTAGGAGTGAAATCTTTGGAAAATGCAGATCCGCAAAAATGGAAGTGTAAGGTTCGTTGACCTGCTGAAAGGAATCATTCGTGGAGATTATTCTCGTTAGGAAGCTTCAACTTGCTTTTTGATTCGAGCGATTTCACGCTCATTTTGATTCGATTTTTCAATTGCGAAATCAACATCCGCTTCGATGCGCGTAAAGTGTTCCATGATTTCCTCATGTCGTTCACGAGCGATTCGGTCTCTGGTGTCAGATTCAAGTCGGCTTTCTCGCAATAAGTTGTGAAAAGTAAGTTGATTCGATTCAAACATGTCAAACCGTGTGGCCAGTCCATCCACAGTTCCTTTAAGTTTGTGAACCTCCTTTTCCAACCCATCAAACCTTTGTTCTAGTCCATCGAACCTAGCTTCCAACCCATCAAACCTTTGTTCTAATCCGTCGAACCTAGCTTCCAACCCATCAAACCTTTGTTCTAGTCCGTCGAACCTAGCTTCTAACCCATCAAACCTTTGTTCTAATCCATCAAATCTTTTTTCTAAGCTATCTACTTTTGTTTCTAGTCGATCAAATCTGACTTCGATTGCATCCACTTTTACCTCTAGTTTGTCGAATCTTTTTTCCAACATATCTACTCGCGTATCAATCGAACTAACCTTTTCCAAAATTTGCAACAAGATGTCTTGACTCATTAATGTGTTCACTCCTTTCTACAAAATTACCTACATTATATCATACACCACGCTAACCTTGGCAGGCTTTGGCAAAAATAATAGTTTTGAATTTCGCGGCGGATTAGTGGATACTTTTGGAGGATAAATGACAGGAAGTAAGGGGATTGAAACAAGATGAACGAGTTAATGGAAGAGAGACGGTGTCCGTCGTGCCAAACGACCAATCGGGTCAAAGTGGACCAGGTGATGGACGCTGTTTGCGCGTCTTGCGGTCAAAAATTGATTCGCCATCATTATGATTTATTGCAGGTTCCAACGAATGCGGATCCGCATGAAATGAAACAAGCGTATCGTAAGCAAGCGATGAAATGGCATCCGGATAAACATTCGGATCCAGTTCAATTTTCGGCGGCAAATGCGTATTTTCGGGCGATCAATGAAGCCTATGCGGTCCTTTCAAAAGAAGCGCGGCGAAACGAATCTGCTTCCGAGGTTAAAGAAGGACGGACAGACTCGGCATCGATGGACCTCAGTCAACAAGCAGCGAGGCGGCAGTTCATGGATGAAATGTACACACTCGCATTGGAACTCGCATTGGATAGCTTGAACACAAAACAAATTGCGCTGCGCTTGAAAGAACAAGGCTGCGATCCAAAAGTAGCGGACATTGTCGCCCAGGCGAGCGTTTCTTATCGTAAACGACAAGCGCGCAAAAAGGCGCGCAAACCGCTTGCCCTCGCGGTATTTTGGTTTTTGTTCGGCAGCTTCATTCTTTACAAAGTGGGCCCTCCGTTCCATGTTGTCGCATGGCTGCTGTTTATGTATGCCAGTTACCACGGGTTGCGGGCTATGTTCATGATCATCGCGGGTAGAGAATCAGTCAGGCTGAAATAGGGAATAGCTTAGGGCAAGGATTAACAGCGGTCAAAATAATGAATCATATCCGAATAATATATGGCATTTGTAAATTTAGTGTAAAGATTGCGCGATATTGCTTTACAATGGATCGACTTTTCATAATAATCAGGATGTACGACATTATTTGACAAAGTTTGAAGGGACAGATTGCTTGTGGAATTAGATGCGCAAACGATTCTTTTTGAATTTATTGGCGGGCTGGGCATTTTCCTGTTAGGCATCAAGTTTATGGGAGATGGATTACAACAGTCGGCCGGGGATGGTTTAAGGGATACACTTGATAAACTAACAGGCAATCCTTTTCTAGGTGTGCTAGCTGGGATTATCGTTACGGTATTGATCCAGAGCAGCTCGGGCACGACCGTATTGACCGTCGGGCTAGTCAATGCCGGTTTCATGACTTTACGTCAGGCGATCGGTGTCATTATGGGAGCCAACATTGGCACGACGATTACAGCATTCATCATAGGTTTAAATATCGGAGAGTATGCGTTGCCGATTATAGCGATCGGTTGTTTTTTACTGTTCTTCTTTAAAAACAAAAAGGTCACAGCAATCGGACAAGCGGTGTTCGGTTTTGGCGCGCTTTTTTTTGGATTGGATTTAATGGGCGGCGGGATGGAACCATTGCGTCATTTGGACACCTTTCATGAATTAACGGTAAAAATGAGCGACAACGCGGCGCTCGGCGTTTTGATCGGCACGATCTTTACGCTGATTGTGCAAAGTTCCAGCGCGACGATCGGGATTCTGCAAGGATTGTTTGCGGAAGGGGCCATTAATCTAAAAGCGGCGCTTCCTGTCTTGTTGGGGGATAACATCGGCACGACGATTACGGCTGTATTGGCGGGGATCGGGGCCTCTGTTGCTGCCAAACGAGCGGCGCTCACCCATGTTACGTTTAACTTGATTGGGGCTGTTATCTTCGTCCTGTTTTTAAGTCAATTTACGGCTTTCATCAGCTTTTTACAAATAAAACTGAATTTGAATCCAGAAATGACGCTCGCTTTTGCGCATGGCGGTTTTAACGTCATCAACACGATCATCCAGTTTCCATTTATCGCGGCGCTCGCTTGGATGGTAACGAAAATCATACCGGGTGAAGACACGCTAATTGAGTATCGTCCGCAGCATCTCGATCCCGTTTTCATCCAGCAATCCGCTAGTGTCGCGTTGGACCAAGCAAAGAAGGAAATAGTCAGGATGGGGGAGTACGCATGCAATGGGCTGCGAGAAACGAATGCTTATTCCATGACGCACCAGCAAAAACATTCGGATTTAGCGATTCAGATTGAAGGCGCCTTAAATAATTTGGATCGGCATATTACCGAATATTTAGTCGTGTTATCTGGTGAAGTGATGTCCGACGCGGATAGCGCCAAACATATCGCTTTGATGGACACGGTTCGCGATATAGAGCGGATCGGCGATCATTTTGAGAATATTATTGAATTAATCGATTATAAAATAACGAATAAAGTGACGATTACGGAGCAAGCCCAAGAGGACTTAAATCACATGTTTGAACTGACGATTTCGACTGTGGAACAAGCGATTAAAGCGCTCGAAGACACGAACAAAGAAGATGCCGAAGCCGTGCTCGAAAAAGAAAATGAGATCGATAAATTGGAAAAGATGAATCGCAGAAGACACATTTTGCGTATGAATGAAGGGTTGTGCAATGGCTCAGCAGGCGTTGTTTTTATTGATATCATCAGTAACTTGGAACGGATCGGCGACCATGCCGTTAACATCGTCGAAGAGGTTCTGTTGAGAACCGGTTGATTTGGGAGGCTAAACGATACCTTGTTCAAGGGCCTCCCATATGTTAAAATAAAAGTAATGAAATATAAATAGTTGCATAGAATAAAAAGGGTCACAGGCGATTATCAATGCCTATGACCCCGATAAATTGCATAACAGACGACACCTCATGGTGATCAGCTCAGTTTGGCAACAGAAATAGACCATTAACCTTTGTCCGAGGGTGGTCTATTTCTTTTTGGTCAGCGCGACAATAAGACGAAGTAACGCTACGATGAATAATCCGAACGTTAGCATAACTGTGATAGCTTCATAAATTGTCACGAATTCACCCCCTTCCAAATGGAATAGGAGTGAGCCGACCACCACCCAAGGTTAGCCGATTCTATTATGCAATACCAGTTATATCATAATAAGAATAAATAGCGGGGTTGTCCGTGAATATCAGTACAGACTGAGTTCGCGTACAGCCCCTATTTTATGCCTGAACCACAACATGATTTTGTAAAAGTCGGTGACGTTGAGTAGGCGCAGTGTCATAGTTGACAAAAGTCCATCTAATTCTCAGCTTTCGAAAATTTTTCATAGATAAGTGGACTTTGGACACTTAACTCGCCCAAGGCCCTGCCAAAATGGACGAGCTATAGCCAACAAACAGTAAAAGATTGAATCCCTCGCAACTAATGCTGCTGAAAGGTTCAATCTTTTATTTTATTCCTTGTTTCCCCAAGGAGCTATCTCATTGTTGGATCGTGTGGTCCATATCTTGGATAGCTGTGATGCGGATGATGTTGCGGAGGAGTTGGGCGTTGATGGTGAAGGTATGCTTGGGGTTGTTGATGACAATTTTTTGGTGGACCGATCACGACGCGTTCTTTGATCGGGCTTAACGTTTCTTTCACTTGCTGTTCATTTAAACAGTACGTATGGGCGAACACTTGCGGCGGCAGTAGACGCAACAGATCTGAAAACCAAACGGTTTGCAACAGCGGCGTATCATGCGTCGCCAACAGGTGAGTCCGATCTTCCGTCGCCGTCGCGTAATGCAGCCAACCTTGCGGGAAGCTGGCGACTTGACCGGGTTTAAGCGGAAAGTTGCGCAGTTCATTTGTAAACGGATTAATAAAGGAAGCAACGGCCGCGCCGGATACACAATAGAGTAATTCAGACGCATTCGGGTGGGAGTGGGGTTCCACCACGTTGCCCGCATCGAGAAACACATCAAGCAAAAAGATGTTCCCGATCGTGTTCAGTTGCTGAATCCCGACCCCATTGACAAAATTGCGCGGATCCTTTTGATAAATCGGGTTGTTCCGCAAATCGTACGTGTAGCGCGCATTTGGCGACGCAAAATCCATATAAGAAACAGCCATTTAAATCAACACCTCGTTCAAAAGTAATAACCTGTCATAGCCTATGCGAGCAGTTGAGCGAAGGTGTAGTTCGTCGCGCAAAATAAAAACGGGGCTGATTGAAATATGATTTGAAGAATTGTGTAGCTTTTGTATGCAGGTAAACCTAACTTCGATAAGTTTCGTTATCTCCGGCGTCCTTTTTTGGAGAAACAAAAGAAATTTGTGGGGATCGCGCAGAACGTCGGGATGAGGAGAGTGGCTTTCCCACAATGAGTGATCGGTCTTTCACAATTATTTCTTGTCCTTTTTGATTAAGGGTTTAGCCTGCTGTTATCTTTTTATGATTTCGGATAAAAGACAGCCTTCACCTTATCTACTGTGATTCCAATAATAAAGAACGACAATAGGTGATGAATATAATACGATTCAATCCGATCAAACTTGATAGGGATAATGAAATAACCTGGATTCAAACCAATTAACACAAGATTTCCTTCATCAAATCCAAAAGCGTGAAAAAGGCAAATCCCGATACTTAATATGGATAACCAAAAAGAAAACTTTTTGAGCATGACTACCTCCTATGATTCCACCCATATAAGGGAACGACCTGGCCTTCATTTTTAAAGTGTCGATGATTATAAGCTTAATGGTTCACTTCAAAATCGGTAAGTACTCATGTTTTCTGGTACCTTTTAAACGCATTTAATTGTATTGCAAGAATGGCCTCGTTGGCGTAGGTTGACAGCAGAAACAACGGTTTGTCACGCTAGAGTTAATATAAGGTGAACCTAGTACTTATTTTAGTTGTCATTATAATAGGGAGCTGTCTAATTGAAAATCAAGTCACGCGCGTACATGGAGCCGAAGTGATAGCCCCCTTCATTCTGTGTGTGATGAAGTTGGGGCTGGACATCGTTTTTGGATGAATTCATCACCCGATATTATAGGGATCCTATTTCCTCTAAAAACGTTGGAAGCATTTCATCGGCTAATTGAGACCAATTCGTTAGCAATTCGTCCCTTTGCTGCTCATCTAAATAGGTATTAAAAAAGGCATAGTATCGATTTTGGACGCCGTCGTATTGGATCATGCCTGAATCAGTCAATCGTTTTAACTGTCCTTTTTTTCGTTTTCTATCTGTCTTGGATAAATCTTCAAACATATGTTTGTGGGAAATTCCCTCTTCCTCTGCGCTGCATAGCAGTAAAAGAACATAATAATCAGGGGCTTTTAGGATCGTGTCATCTGGAGAGATAATTGCGTCTTTTGTCCACCCTTTGGGCATATACGTGTGTGTCTCGTCTTGAAAAAATAAAACCTTGCCGTTGTGTGTAAAGGCGTTCTTTTTCATGAGTTAACTTCCTTTCTTTATGTAGGTTACATGAAAGAGGTTACTTTATAGATTATATCATTCTGTTACAGTTTAATAAAAATTTAAAAAAGGTATCGGGAACGATTATGTGAAGTATATAGGACGCGAAGTGAAAAATAGCGAAAGGGGGATTTAAAGATGCTAGAGTTCAGTATTATTTCAGTTATTATTTCCTTACTCGTCGGCGTTTTTTTATCGGTTCGCGCAAAAAAGAAGGTCAAAGTGGATAAAGGTTTTAAAATTAATTACTTTGGATTATCATACAGAAGAAAGATGATCCGAACCATAATAAATTTCCCTGTAGTCGCTTCATTGCTTTTTGCAATGAATTATTTTAGATATTGGAGTTTAAAGACAGTTTTACTATGGGGACTATTATTTTTTCTAGTTAATATGGTCCAACTACTATACAATTACAATAAGTGGAAGAGGCATGAAGCGTAATCGAATTTCATGTCAACTCTTATTCACGTTCTTCAGCAATTTTTCCCTTGCCTGCTTTATCGAAGTCAATGTACCACTCTATTTCGGAAATATATTTTATATGCCCTGCCTTGACGGCTCGATCCCACGTTTGTTTGACTATATCATCGAGAACCTTTTTCTCATGTTCACTTCTTTCTCTTCTACGGATTTTAGGTGTGGAGCCCTTAGATTCCTATATTTTCCTCTCTACTTCTTTTTGTTTGGATTTAATGTTTTCTTTAAGACGGTTAAAATCCATTTCTCGCAAGAGATTCAACTCCTAACTGCTCAAACCAATTCAATATCCCTTTCCGATATTAGGTTCCTTTCCTGAAAGCGATTGCAGATCCATCCAAAACCCGCGTTCTTTGTTACCTTCATTGAGGTTCATCTAGTAGTTTGACTGATTAAGCCGCTTTGGGTCCTCGTTGAAAAGGGAGGGTGAGCTTTTATTATAACATTTTTCATTTCTATTTGTTTAAAAATGTAAATGCGCTAAAGGATAGTATTCCATATAATCTTTGTGGAACGATGTAGAACCATGTAAGCTTAAGTATGGTAAAAAAGGGACAAAAGTCCAGGTGAGGAGTAAACGTTATTATTGTTCAGGGAATTAAGCAGGATGTTCCCATATATACAGGAGATCGAAAAGCCCGTATATTTTGGGACTTGCTGGCTAGTTATCGCATAAATCAGATTAATTTGGGAATTTTGTATAAAGTATATTTAAAATAGAAGGAGTAGATTATGGAGAATAACGTGTTTGATCAAGTAGCTAAAAAATACGATACAGAAAAACAAATTGAACTAGCTAACGTTATTGTTGAGGAAGTGAGGCGAGAACTACAAAATAGCACATCAAAATCTTTAATCGATTATGGGGGTGGCACTGGCCTAGTCGGTTTAAAC
Organism: Ammoniphilus oxalaticus; assembly: GCF_003609605.1. Taxonomy (NCBI): domain Bacteria; kingdom Bacillati; phylum Bacillota; class Bacilli; order Caryophanales; family Paenibacillaceae; genus Ammoniphilus; species Ammoniphilus oxalaticus. The sequence continues at coordinate 846,885 of NZ_MCHY01000008.1, forward strand.
TTATCAGACCAAGTGAGTTCTGTTTTGTTGGTGGATTCGTCGAAACAAATGCTAGAATTTGCAAAAGAAAAAATCTCTGAAATGGGAATTACAAACTCAAAAGCGCTACGATCAGACTTTACGGAGGAGAGCTCCGATCTTAAGGCGGACATCATTTTAATGTCCCTGGTTCTTCTACATATCCCAGATACTAAAAAGATTATTCACGCATTGTATCGCGCTTTAAATGATGGCGGTAAGCTCATTATTGTTGACTTTGATAAAAATGATAACGTTCATCATCCAAAAGTTCATAATGGTTTTTCCCATGAAAGCTTGAAAAGTATATTAGCGAGTGTCGGATTTAAATCCACCGAAATTAGGACATTTTATCATGGGAATCGGATCTTTATGAACCAAGATGCTTCAATGTTTATAGCGACTAGCATAAAGTGACTTTTTTAGCCTTCATCAACACTTCAATCATCTTATTACATTGACGTAATTTTCCATTAACTATATATAAAAAGTAGATTTAGTATATGCGCTAGGGGTTAGGGGTGTTATTTAACTGAGATGAGTCATGAACTTAAACCCTTCGGACCCGAACACGGTGGATAGTCATTGATGTTCGGGTCCTCAGCATGTTAGATGTCATCTGGTAAAATGTCTATTCGGGGATCAAGAAGATTTATCTCTAACTCCGAGATAGATCTTCAATGCATCCTGAAGCACATATGAGAAATTGACATTGTTTTCTTGCGCTAAATTGTCGAGCCACTTTGGGATCGTTAATGTCTTTTTAACCGATTTGTTCTCTATTTCATGTCGGAAGGGGGGCATCCACGCTTCTACAAGTACAACCACTTGATTATGTCCCACACTGATTGACTTTACTTTTGAAGGTTGTGGAATCATATCCTTATCTTGTTCTAACCCGTATAAATGTAAAGCCATTGCCTCTTTCGCCATACGTAAAGCTTCTTCCTCCGTATTCCCGCACGTATAGCAACCAGGGAGATCGGGGAATTCAATTGAAATCCCATCTTCCGCATAATCAAATATTGCGGGATAAATATATCGATCGCTCATTTATATCAGCTCCAGTTGATCTATTATAATTTATATATAGACTTGCTGGAATGAAGGTTATACCTTTATTCCAGCTTGTTTTAAAATGCTTTTTTGCGTTCGAATAGGAAGGTCTTTCTTTGGATGAGGGGTGGTAACGAACCCAGGCTTCACGGAATGTTTAAATTAATGATAATCGCCTTTTAACTCGCACTAACACCCACCCATCTACTTCAATGAGCTTCATAATCTCTCTCGATGAATATGCCTTCAATTTCCTCTCTTCCCTTTAAATCGCATCTTACCATAAAACACGTGTTGTTATACGTGTTGAACCAAAAAGGGGAATGAACAAATCAAGAATTGATTGATCACCTCCATCACGACGCGTAATCCGAGATTCCAGAGCTCAACGCGTCGTGACGCCATCAATCATGACGCATCCAACGATATTTCGGGTACGAATGCGTCGTGATCCCCCTCATCACGACGCGTAATCTGAGATTCCAGAGCTCAACGCGTCGTGACGCCATCGATCATGACGTATCCAACGAGATCCCAGGTTCAAACCGTCTTTCCGGCCATCCCCCTTTTCCACGAATGACAGATAGTAACGATCCCAGCTATACGGAAATTTTATCGCCGCGAATGGAAAGACTTGGCTTGGGGATAATGACATTATCCATCGAAGTTTTGAAAGGGTTGAGTTGCGTGAAAGATGTGGAACCTTTTATCTCAAAAACAGCCCGACCCGTTCCCGACGCGAAGACGCCGTTCACTACACCCACTGTTGCGGAGGGCATCGTCGAACAGCTGGCTATGTGGGGAGTGGAAAGGATCTACGGGGTGATTGGGGATGCTATTTTTGGTTTAATGGATGCCATCGCGCGGCAGGATAAAATTAAATTTATCGCCGTTAAACATGAATCCGTCGCTTCACTCATGGCTTCCGCCGAGGCGAAGTTAACGGGCAAGCTCGGTGTCTGTATTTCACAAATGGGTCCAGGTCTCGGAAATCTGTTAAACGGATTGGGGAATGCTTCCATCGATCAGACGCCAGTGTTGGCGATCACGGGTCAGGCTCCGCTTCATAAGATCGGAACGGATTATAAACAATATGTGGACCAGCAAGAAGCGGTGAAACCATTTGCTACTTTTTCTTCGCTCGTTGTTCATCCGGATACATGCCCCAGTTTATTGGGAAAAGCGATGAACATTGCTTTATCGGAGAGCGCGGTCACCCATTTATCCATTCCAGAGGATGTCTTTTCGATGCCACTGAGTAAACCGCTATTCCCGCCTCCCCTTTTTCCGAATCAGACCTTGACGAACCCCAATGAAGAGACAATCGCGCAAGTCGTCAATACGATGAAGACAGCCAAACAACCGATGATTTTACTTGGCTATGGGGCTAAGGGCGCGGGCAACTCGATTGAGGCTTTGGCCGAACAGTGGGGCGCGGGCATTGTCACCGATTGGGAAGGGAAGGGGATCGTTGCCGATTCTTCGCCTTTTCTATTGGGCGGGATTGGGACAGGCGGCAATCCGCATGCCGCATATCTTTTTGAAAGGGCGGATGTCGTCCTAAGTGTCGGGACCACATGGTGGAATGAGAACGACACCCCACGGAAGGTTAAAATCATTCAAATCGCAAATCATCAAACGAAGGTACTAAAATCGACCCCAATCGAGATAGGGATTTGCGGGAATCTAGAAACGATCCTCCTCTCCAATCTACGAGACTATCAATCTAACACAGGGTGGATGGACCGCATTCGCGACGTTAAAAAGATGTGGGATCGGGAGAATGAAAACGAGGGGAATGTGAGCGGGTCCCCCGTTCCGCCCCCAGCGATTGTTCGAGCGCTTGAAAAAACAATCGAATCAGACGCGATTGTGACCTTGGATTTAGGAAATGTAACGATTTGGTTTACCCGAAATTTTCGCGCTCAACAACAGAAGGTGATCACTTCCAGTCGCTGGCGGACAATGGGATTTTCCCTTCCCGCCGCGATGGCAGCCCAACTTTGTTATCCGACAAAAAGAGTGGTTGCTGTTGTCGGTGATGGGGGATTGGAAATGGTCTTGGCGGATTTACTTACAGCAACGCGTTATCAATTGCCGATTACGATTGTTTTGTTTAATAACGGGGGCTTGCAAATGGAACGGGATAAAATGCTTATGAAAGGCCTGATCCCCGAAGGGACGGATTTGACGAACCCCGATTTTGCAATACTTGCGGAGGCATGTGGTTGGACAGCTTTTAAGGTAGACCACAGCGACCAGCTGGTATCGGTATTTCAGCAGGCATTTGCGACTAACGCCCCTTGCTTGATCGATATATGCGCGGCGCCTGTGACTCATCCAGATTTTAAAAAATAAGAAAGAGTAGGTGGAAATCATGAATAATCAGTGTAATCAAACGTCCGCATTCCCGCCACAACATCAGGACCAACAACCGGGCATTGAATCGTTAATGAATCCGCGTCCCATTTTTGATAACCCAAACTATAAGGCGTCCGACAAACTTTTGAATAAAGTGGCGATTGTAACGGGCGGCGATAGCGGTCTAGGCAGGGCGATCTCGGTAGCCTTTGCAAAAGAGGGGGCCGACGTCGTGATTGTTTATTACAACGAACACGAGGATGCAAAGGAAACCCAACACTATGTGGAGAGTCAAGGTCGGCGCTGCCTGCTTCTTCCGGGGGACATCGGCGATGAAAACTTCTGTAGGAAAGTGGTCGATCAAACAATCCAGAAATTCAATAAAATTGATATTCTTGTAAATAACGCGGCTGAGCAACACGTGCAACAAAATCTTGAAGACATCACAACAGATCAATTAATGAAAACGTTCCAAACGAACTTTTTCGGACTATTTTTCCTAACCAAATTAGTTTTACCACACTTGGGGCAAGGTTCCGCCATCATTAATTCCGCCTCGCTAACAGCGTACGAAGGAAACAAACTTCTAATGGATTACTCAGCTACAAAAGGGGCGATCGTTTCGTTCACGCGTTCGTTATCCAAGTCATTGGCAGAAAAAGGGATTCGCGTCAATGGGGTCGTGCCCGGTACCGTTTGGACTCCGTTGATTCCAGCGTCTTTTCCCGCGGATCAGGTGGCTGATTGGGGGAATACGAACCCGATGAAACGAGCCGGGCAACCGTCGGAAATCGCCCCTGCCTATGTTTTCCTCGCTTCCGATGATGCCTCTTATATTACGGGTCAGATGATTCATGCGACAGGCGGCGTCGTGGTCAACGGTTAAAAACATCAATTATATGGAGGATTTGGAATGAAAAGAGGACTCATCATCTCGGCATTATCCTTGTGCGTCTTCATCGTTGGACTGAGTAGTCTTATTGAACCAACTGTTGTTGCGGCAAAGACATCAGTTACCGATCCTCTTTTTGAAAGGGAACAAAATGACGAGCTGTATAAAAAAATCAAAGCGTTTCAAGAGGAGCATCGGGTTGCTCCTACTGACGCGAAGATTGATCGGATCTGGAAAGCGATCCCCGGATATAATGGGTTAGAGGTTGATATTGAAAAAAGTTATGAAAAGATGAAGGAAAGCGGCGCATTCGATTCAACAAAGATTGTGTTTAAAGAAGTGCCTCCTAACGTTCATCTCAACGATTTAGCGGCGGAACCGATCTATCGGGGCAATCAGCAGAAACCCATGGCCGCTTTATTAATCAACGTAGCTTGGGGAAATGAATATATACTGCCGATTCTGAAAGCCTTGCAAGAAGCGGACGTGAAAGCCACCTTCTTTTATGATGGGAGCTGGGTCAAAAAGAACCCGGAACTGGCGATGATGATTTATATGGAAGGGCATGAAATTGGCAACCACGCCTACAGTCATCCTGATTTACAAAGACGTTCCAAAACCGAAACCTATCAGGAAATAGACAAAACGAATGATGTTATTGTGGAAACGATTGGAGTCCGACCGACCTGGTTTGCGCCGCCAAGCGGGAGTTTTAATCAGACAACCATCGAAGTTGCGGATGAACTTGAGATGAAAACGATCCTATGGACGATCGACACCGTCGATTGGAAAAAGCCCGCAACGGAAGAAATGGTCAATCGAATTTTGAAAGGGATAGATAAGGGGTATATGGTTCTGATGCATCCGACAAAGCCCGTTGCGGAAGGGTTTGCCGACATGATCGCGGGAATCAAAGCAAAAGGGCTGCAGCTTGGAACAGTCAGCGAACTGATGAGTGAAAAGCGGATTGATCAACTGAAGGATGCTCAACAAGAATGATAATTTCAACAGATATGCAGGAAAACAGACTTATAGACGAGTCTGTTTTTTTTATTTTCCCACGTGGACGTCATAATGGACGAGGAATAGGGAATACAATCTAACCGTTGGGATCACTCAGGACCTTGGTCACGTAGTTATGAAGTATTTTAAATAAGCGATAGATGAATGAGCATGCAATGCGAAATTCAGTCAAGGATCAACGATAACATGTCAAAAATGAATAAGGGGTGTGGAATAGTGAAGGGATATACGGATAACTACGAAAGGGACACCTATGGGATTATTGCCTTTTGGCTACGAAATGACTATGACCATGGTCGTTTTTTTGATAGGGAGATCAGCCATTACGAAACAGAATTGGCCCGCGCAAACTTGAACAACATCCAACGTTTAGGGGAGGTATGGAAAAAGGCAAGTACGAAACAAGGCGATATTGGAAATTTATTAAAAGAAGCTAAACATGTTACTCGTGAATTTCACCGTTTGCTTACTTATACAATGGATAAATCATTGCGCTGTGAGGTTATTATTTCTACGCCGGTATCACTACTAGATCATATGGTACGGGAAGCCGAGGAATCCCAGAGGGTCTTTAAACTAATTGAACGGGGCGCAAAAATTTCACCCTCAGACGCAATTATCCATGAAAGCGTCTTTTGGTTAAGACAAATGGCAGATCACTTAGGCTATATTCTTCATTATTCGGATGTATCAAATTACGATGTAAACTTTCAAGTCATGGAAATGATGCAAAAATTCGAACGCCTGTATATGCAAGCAACCGCGCTTCAAACAATGATACGTACCCCAAGGAAAGATACTTTACCGATCCTAACTCAATTTAAAAATATGATTATTAAAGAGGCTAAAAGCTTAGAGGATTTTAAATTGCAGTTGAGTGACTTAATCAAGAGATGCGCCATTGCGACAACATCACCGCCGGATCTACTAGAACACATTGCCAGGGAAGCCCATCATTTATGGAGGAACTTAGAGGAGGAAAGAATAACGTAGCCTTTGTCTCGAGGGGAATGACTAGTCTATAGGTTAAATATTAAAATACTTAAATCGGATGAACAAAACCAATCCCATCAATTTTGTTGATAGAATTATTTTTTTAAAAAACGGCGTCCAAACGTAGGGAGTTCAGAACCCTATCATTTGGGCGCCTTATTTTCAGGTTGCTCGTTTTATCGATAGCGCCCGTATCCAAAGGACGGATACATAGGATAACGATGGCGCCAGCAATTACATTTAGGCATGACAGCTTGATAGTGATTTCCCGAACCTTGATTGTAATTGTAATACCATGGGTAAGCTGGAATCGCGTAAACGGGACCAAGATCATTTTTCAGTTGCTGTTGACCGAACAGGGTGGGATGATTTCCGAGCGGTTGCCCATCATAACTCTCCATCATTTGCGCGTGGCTATCTTCCCCTGGGATAGAAAGATCCGGACCTACAGCATTTATAAAATCATTAGAGCATTGAGCTGGGAACACCATTCCTTCACGAGCATTTTCGTCTAAAACGTATTGTTGTCCAGCGTAGTCCACTCGCCATTTTTCATCGGCATGATTGTTCATATTCATTCCCCTTTCTAGATACTGCCCATCATATTCAAGCTGCGTTCATTGGGAACAATATCCTATAAAATAACTGGGGTCTTTTATCAGCATCAGATGAAAGCGCTGTTCGATCGCGTGAACGATTCAAGACCATATAGCGAACCTTTTGCGCCAAATTTAAAACCCAGCCGTTTTCTTAGCAGAAAATGTGGCTCGGTTTATCAATGTCGTTTGAGGGGAGTTATGAGACATGACAATGTTAATCGAAAGCATTCGAGTCAAAGCAAAAGGGAGGCCGCGCGCTAAAAAGTGATCCCATTCGGCTTTTTAGATGCGGCGCTCCCTTGCTTCTGATCTGTTCTGAATTCTGATTCTTTTGGAAGCTTTTCATAAGACTGATAGGAGGTCTACCATTTTTTCATTCTTCAGAACGCATTGCATTAGGCAAACACTGTTAGGTTAGGGAAACAATGTTTACTTAGGGCAATATTATCTAATTTAAAATGGATTGTCAACCGTTTTTCCGACTCCTTTTTCAGAAAATAAAAAAGACCCAAACCCCAAGCGGGTATGCAGGGTGTGGGTCCTAGATCAAGAAGTGAGGTGACAAGCTGGTATGGGTGGAACGGATTGGGAAAAGGCAGATAGAAGGCGCAAACGGGAAATCTTTTACTTGGATTCCACCGTAAATAGAACAGCGTCAAGGTTTAAGCAATATGGCTAAACCTTGATGCTGTTGTTGTTTGTGATTCATTTTAATCACTTCATTTTAATCACTTTATTTCAATCACTAGTTTTCCTCGGGCTTGACGGCTTTAAGCCTAATTCATAAAACGATTTTTACGTATGAGATACTCATCCGATTGAATGCGCGTCCACGGTAATGTCAAAGTTTTAGCCTCGCTGAATAGCTTTGTTTTTCCGACCTAATTTCCACAGAAAAGGGGAAGTGAATCTCTCAAACTACCATTATTGAATATGATATAATAGACCCATATTTTGGACGTGAAGTAGTTATGCGTTTCACCACAGTAAAAGGACAAGCATCCATATTTTTTGTCCGATTATAAGGAGTAGTAAATAATTATGGCTCAAATGATACCTGATTCTATTCCTAGGCAGGCAACATCAGGGGAGAAACTTGTTTTTAAAACGTTGAAATCATCATTACCTGATGATTTCATTGTCTATTATGAACCCGAAGTGAATGGAAGAAGACCTGATTTTCTAATCATAGCTCCTCACTTAGGATTACTCGTTCTTGAAGTGAAAGACTATACGAAAAATACGCTTGTAAAAATAAACAAAGATGAATGGTTTATCCAGCATGGGGAGGCTCAATTAACAACGGTTAAAAGTCCGTTGAAACAAGCGCGGGATAACATGTTTCATATAGCGAGTTATCTTCAAAAAGAGAAGTCTTTGCTTACGTGGGACGGAGAATATAAAGGAAGGCTCAAGTTTCCGTACGGGTATGGAACGGTTTTTACGCGTATTACACAGGCAGAATGTGTTGAACATCAAATCTATCATATAAATGAACCACATTTTACACTCACGCGAGATGAACTCGATTTGGACCACGATACTTTTTCGCGTGAACACTTCATTGAAAAATTGTACGGCATGTTTCCTTTTAAACATGTGAAAAGACAATATCTAACAGTAGAAGATATTGAGACAATTCGATTTTACCTTTTCCCCGAGGTCCGCATTAGCGCAAAATGGAATGAACCGCGCAAATATCGAGAGGACTGGCTGCTATCGCTAACCGATTTAAAGACGATGGATGTTCACCAAGAAAATTTGGCAAAACAGATCGGGGAAGAGCATCGTCTGATTCGAGGCGTTGCCGGAAGTGGAAAAACGCTCATTCTAGCAAGTCGTGTAAAAACATTGCAAATGAACAATCCAGATTGGAAGATTCTTGTCCTTTGTTACAACATCTCGTTGGCGACGATGATCAGACAAATGATTGAGGAAAAATTAAGAGAGCCAGCAGACATGATCGATTTCATTTCAACGAAAAATAGCGACAAGACCGACCATAATGTCGAGGTCTTTCATTATCACGGGTTTATTTCGAAAAAGAGGATAAAAGAGGACGGCGAAATGCCTGAAGGTTCCTATCCTTTGTACGACGCCATTTTGATCGACGAAGGCCAAGACTTTGAACCCGAGTGGCTCAACATGATTAGCAAGTGTTTAAATCCTGAAACAAAATCGTTATTAATCGTTGAAGATCGAGCCCAAAATATTTATAAAAGAAAGTGGAATTTGCGAAAGCTGACAGGTCTTGATTTCAGGGGAAGGTCCCGTTACTTAAGCATTAATTATCGAAATACGGCGGAGATCCTTCAGTTTGCTTGGCGGTTTTATGAGATGCATACGTATGATGGCGACAAAACAGATCAGAGCAAGGCGGAAGTGATCCCACCCCGACAAACAGAACGAACAGGACCAGAACCGATCGTATATAAAGCGTCGAATTTTGAAGAGGAAGTGGATTTCGTCGCGAGGAGTATACATAAATTACATCAGGAATATGACATCCCTTTTTCAGAAATGATTATCCTTTATCGGATCAGAAGAGATCGTAATCATTCCTATGTCGACATTCTTAAGCGCGTTTTAAAACAGCATCAACTCCCTTATTTTTGGCTGTCTGAAAATAATGAAACGAAAAGACAATTCATCAAAAAGGAAGAGAGCATTAAAATTTCAACGATTGACAGTTCCAAAGGGTTGGATTTCCAGGCTGTATTCGTTGTTAACCTTGATAATATGCCTTTTGTATTGGAAGAGGATGAGGAAAGAGAAGCTGCCTTGCTCTATATTGCGATGACAAGAGCATTAGAATGGCTGTTTTTAAGTTACAGCGGGGTGTCCAAGTATACGAACTATTTGGAATCTGTTTCTCATGTGAATCAACCGAATGTAAAAGAACAACTAGAGCAAGAACTAGCGTCCACTGTCTGGACCGAAGAAACGGCCGCGACGACTGAACTAGAAGCAACTGAAATCATTGAAACGGAAGAGAGTGAGCAAACCATGGCGAAAACGTCGTTTGATGTACATGCTTTTTCAGAGGAGAATCATAACCCACTCGTCTTTGAAACCCTAAGAGGTTGGCGTAAAAAGAGGGCGGCGGCAAACAAGGTCCCAGCCTATACAATTATTGAAAACAAGTCGCTCATGATCCTTGCGACATTCATCCCGCATACCCAGGAAGAATTCATGTCCTTGCCGTTCTTTAAAGAGAAAAGATGGGAGATGTATGGTGATGAACTATTGGAAATTCTGAAAACTATGAAAAAAAGTACGACATCTTTGAATATTTTCCGCGATACGTTTTCTTAAAAGAGGAAAAAAATCCGTCTTTGATACAAAAGATCATGGGGATCTTTAAGTAAACTGAATCGCAAGAACACTCCTCTTTAGATCGAGATTCTTTGCGAAGTGAAAGGGGAGAGTTAGTGTGAACTGTCCTTTTTGCGCGATGCCACGAGAACAAATCCTATTAGAAAATGAATTAGCGATCGCCTTTTTTGATAAATATCCCGTACAAGAAGGGCATCTGCTCGTCATTCCAAAACGGCATGCGATCACTTACTTTGATGCGACAGAGGAAGAAATCGTTGCCATCCATCAGCTGATATATAAAGGCAAGCAACACATCGATCAACAGTACCAACCCAACGGATACAACATTGGCGTCAACATCGGAGAACATGGCGGACAAACGATCATGCATCTGCACTTTCATCTGATCCCGCGTTATAAAGGTGATGTTGCCGATCCGCGCGGCGGGATTCGCAAAGCGATTCCGAATTTGGTGGCGTATCCGTGAGAGGGAAGGAGGATGAACCCTTTGAATGCAGAGGAACTTAAACAAAAAATCGCAGACCTTAAAATATGGAAAAAGAGGGACGAGCGAGCCCCGCATAAACCCCTGACTATTTTGTACGCCCTTGGGCGCCTGCAAAATGAAAATACACGTGAATTTCATTACGAGGAAGCAAGGGAGAAGCTGACGAATCTATTAATGGAATTTGGACCGCCTCGTAAATCCTATCATCCGGAACAACCATTCGTTCGCTTGCAAGGCGATGGGATTTGGAAGTTAAACCAACGTGTTGATAGGCCTCAAATAAAAAACCGTTATCTCATCGAAAATGATGTGATCGGTGGGTTTAAAGAGTCGGTTTATGACTTGTTTAAGCAAGATGCTACGCTAGTAAGAGAGGTTGCTGAATTCCTATTAAATGAACATTTTCCAGACACGATCCATGAAGATATATTGCTCGAAGTCGGATTAAACTTAGGTACATACAGACGTAGAACCAGAGATCCGAGATTTCGCGAAAAAATTCTACGCGCTTATGAATTTAGCTGCGCTGTCTGTGGGTTTAATGTTCGTTTAGGTCACAACCTCGTTGCGATTGAAGCGGCGCATATTAAATGGCACCAATCGGGCGGGCCAGACGAAGAAGAGAATGGAATCGCCCTATGTTCGTTGCACCATAAACTATTTGATCGCGGCGTGTTTACCTTTAACAAATCAAAAAAATTGCTCGTATCCGAAAAAGCCCATGGAACGAACGGATTCGAAGAATGGCTATTACGCTATCATGGTCAACCCATCCGCGAACCCATCTCGCCACACTATCAGCCAAAACAAAGTTACCTCGATTGGCATGTGCATGAAGTATTTAAAGGAGAGGCTAGGTATGTGAGTGGGTGAATTAAAATTAACACAAATCTTCCTGCACCTACTTATAAGGTGAATTAACTTACAAGTAGGTCTATCTCTAGGATTCCAACAGTGTCTTTGGAGATACTATGTAACAATCTCTTGAAAAAACTATCTTACGAAGAAAAGTTTGTAGGAATCCTTATGTATGGTATATTTAGAGTAATTAGAAAAATATGGTTTTTAGTTTTCAATGAGGTATTAAATTTAAAAATAGAGTGTCTTCAGATTGATCGTTAATGTTAATAAGTGAATTTACAAAAAAAATAGACATAATTAATACAATGACTAAATGTTTCTAAGAACTTTGAGGTATATATGTCGGATAGGAAAAAATAAGTAAGGGCTGATGTAATGACTAGTAAAATAAGAAGTTTTTTAAATAGAATTGCACCTAAATTGAATAAAGAAGAATTAGCTAGAATAATCTCTGAGAAAAAGATGGGCTGGAAGCCCTCTAAACGCATAGATTATTTAAAAAGGGAGGAATTGGTAGATGACTTTTTAACCTTATCCACTATTATAGATGAGGATGAATTAGAGGAATTTCTGGAATTAGCATTGACCAAGAGAACAATTGGTTATCCAGCTTATACTTTTCGCTTAACATCGATTAGGTCTCTAAGGGAAAATCAAATAGAGGAAAAACATAATTACACATTCCTAAATTCTAATCAGATAACGATAAGTTCCATTCAAAACAATAAGGATAGTTGTAGCTTTAAAATGTTCATAAAAGAACACAATGTGGCTAGAATGCAGGATATTTTAAATTCAGACAGTTTGCAAGCGAGACATTCTATAGAAATACTTGTTGATAAAAAACAAGAAATATTAACAATGATTGTTGGCAAGGACACTACACAGGAAACGGCTAAACGCTTTTTGCAACAAGTATTGAGGTGGCCGATTTCAACTTTTGATATCACTGAAAATTATGCACAAAGCTATGAAGTTGGTAAGACTCATTTTAGAACAGCATTAATAATTGATTTTGTATACAACAGGCTGAAAAGAATAGGATATACAGCTAACTTTAAGGAGATAAAATTTTTAACAGGTAGTGAGTCGTCTAGAAGTACGGGGATAAGAAACGTTACTTTAAATGGGAATGATATTCTGTCTTCTCAACTAGCGTGTGAATATGTTACGGTAGGAAGTGCCGTATTATCTTTTAAGTTAGACATAATATATAATGATATTAAATTTGCATCTTCCTTTTATTTTAAAGGGGATAATTATTCTCAGTTAAAAATTGTATTAATAGATGTTCCAGAGGAGTATCAAAGAACATTTATGTATACAATGCAAAATGAATACATTGATATGTGTAAAAGTGGTATTAGTAACGTTCAGGAAACCATAACCAGACTTAATATTATTAAAGGAAAGTATTTAGCACCCGACAAATTTGTATTTGAATCGATTCAAAACGTAATTCACGAAAATAATCAGTATTTACTAGAGATTTTAGCAAAAGCTAGTGATGAGGGCATTCGTGAGCTAGTCGGCAAAACGGCCTATAATAATAAGATACTACTAGACAATACGGGATTTGGTGATGAGGACGTTAGCCTAAAGAAATTATCAGAACAATTAGAACTAGTGTTTGATACCTTGGGAGAACTTGAAGGTGAAGATAATATATTAAAAAAATAGTATTCAATTTAAATGTAATTAAGGGAGGGGGGGACAATGAATAATGCTGTTGTATTTAAAATTGAAGTAGGTAAAACAGAAGTGTTGGATTATGTTCAGAGCCCTCCCTCTTTTTTTGAAAGTTTAACAGAAAAAAAGATTGCTTTAAATGTTGTTGAGATAACATTAAAGTGGATAGATTCGGTAAAGTTCAAAGATAAAATCATAAAAAGAGAACCTAAGGTTGTTAGAGCTGTGCTATTTAAAAAATACAATAGGCTCTTGCTGCTAAGTGAATCTGAAAGAGAAGTGCAGTACTTTATTTCAAGGGTTCAAAAAGAATATAATTTTATTTTAAAGGAAATGTCTTTATATAGTCATTTTATGAATAATTATATAAAGAATTCTAAGGATAAATGGAAGGTTATAGCAATTAATATGAGGAGTAAGACTGGTGATGAAATCACTATTAATGTACGAGGTTTAAAGAAAAATACTGAAGGTGATATACTTAAAGGTTTTTCTGGAATAGAGGATAGTATTTTGAGTATTACGTGTAAGATAGGGAATGACTATTATTTTACTGTAGATAAGAGATCATCTGTGTCAACGCCAGATAATATTACTGAAAACGAAGCTCTAGAAATGTATGAGGAGTTATTTAAGTTGTATGCGTAAAATAGTAAGATGGTTTTTCCTAGTTCTAGCTACAATATCGCCGTTTTTTATATTTATTTTTACGGATACATCGTTGCCAAACAGTAAATCTAATTTAATCGATATTAGGTTTGGAGCGGCTAGTTGGATGGTAACTGGAGTAGTCGGATTCTTGGGTTTTATAGTACTATACCTGACTATTATATTTGAAAATCGAATATTTAACAATATAAGGGGCATAGAAGAGTACTATTATCCTTATGCTTTAGACTACTCGGATATCCAGAGGAACCTACAAAACTATGTAGCCAAGAGTAAAAAGAAAGACCTGATTTTTTTATATTACTCCTACTTACTTTCCGTGTGGTCACTAAATATCATGTGGTGTACCTTGCTCAAGCACTATTCCCAGACGCCGCTCATTGATATCAAATTAATTTTAAAAGGGACTTTTAGTGTTTACGAATTAAGCGGGATTCTTATGTATGGGTTGGGTGTCAGCTTTTGGTTAATTACTTTACTTTTTGGAATAGTATTATGTTTAGTTATTAATCAAGTTAATATTTTGGGAAAGTCAAAATTACCTGACACAACCGATTTGACAAATGTTGGATACTTGTATAAATCTAATGCCGATACATCTGAGATAATCTTTAAATGTAGTCCACAATTGAATATTTATAGGTTTGAGGATAAGTTTGAGGTATATTTGGAATCGAAATTATCATTTACTTATGTTACTTACCTATTTAAATTTTATAGGCATGGCGAAGATTTTAAATTCAATATATACTATAAAATAGAAGGCGAAAATAATAATAAATATTTAATTCTGCAAAATAAAATAAAGGAAATTAATTTTGAAGTAGACAATAAAAACGAAATTATTGAATACATTATTCATGAAGATTTGACGTGTGAATTGGAGGTATTCACAAATTGTGGTGAAACTGTGGGGAGATACCTTTGCATCATGACAAATGAGAATAAACATCATTATAATTTTAAAATATCAAAAAAGGTACTTTATGATAAGATGAATTTAGAAAAAACAAAAATTCCTCAGCTTAATAAAGGCTCAACTGTTGAGGGTAGTTATTGATTGGAAGTGTGGGTAAGTGTAGCTAGCGGTTATGAATTTGGGTGAAATGTTTAGAGAAGAGGGTATCAGGAAAGGGATGGAACGTAGCATAGATGTAAGGGAAATTGGAAGTGGTTCGTAATGCCATAAGAGAAGGCCTGGAAGCCAAGGTAATCGCAAAATTAACTGGATTTTTTTAAAAAAAAATGGAAAAGATAGCTGATGAAATTGAAATGCTGTAAAGCGCCTCACTTTGGCTATCAGTGTCTGTGCGGGTTAGTCGCCATAATTAGCGCAAGACCATGCGGAAGCTGTTGCAATGGTCTGCGCTTTTGTTCTGTAAAAATATTACTGGCGATGTAAGACTTGCTAATTTTTACCATGACTATTGGAAATCAGCCCAACAATTCACGTATTTTTTCCGTGAGTATTGCTTTTCTTGCTTCATAAAACGTACCGAAATCTTCTATTTCAAGCGAGAGATCTTGCGGAATCATAGCATGTTTATAAAAATCCGTTTTTTGTTCATCGTTCATGTCATTGTAATAATCAACGAGTCGCATATCGCTTTTACTGCCGTTACTTCTACCCTCAAGCAGATGTAAATTAGGCAAGCGATTACGCAATCCGCGCCAATTTCGCCAATCTTCAACAGAAACGGTTACGGGTTTGCTTTCATTGAATCTGTTATCTGGATGAAGATGGTCCTGTTCGTATTTAAAGTTCCTATTTGTCCAGTCTAGATTCAAATAATATAAAACCTCGCCGGCGACTCTGCCTCCTTTTTCGGAGTTGAGTACATCCTCAATTTTACCATCTGTTACTCGCAAATCATTCATCTGGTCCAACATTTCAATGGTTATATCATAGTCATAGCTATTGATGTTACTCTTCATTTGTTGCAACTTACCTGTAGTCCCGGACTGGAAATAAGTAAAGAATATCGCCCTAAGTAAGTATGCGCGAACCCCTTTAATGTTTGTTTCGTATTCAGGATTATAATAGATGTAGTAAATAATTGGTAATAATACGTTCCAGCTCCCTGAAAAACGACTTACATCAATTTTCATTTCCTTAAGTAAACTTTCTAAATTTATCAGCGCTTCCTTAAATCCGTTCCAATCATTTTTTAAATCCTCTGCGATTTTTTTGTTAATGTTAGATTTAACGACATCACCATACATCATCAGAGCTGCGCGGATAATGAAGTCTGTGCCAAAATCTTTATACGAGTCAACAAGAATCTTCCCAAACTCCGTTTTTGCGCTAGGCCAGTATGCTTCAAGAATTGACATCGTTATTTCGGACTTTCGCAGTGGTTTTCCACCACTATTAAATCTTACAAACATTTCAAGAGCATCATCTTGTTTCATATCAAGAATTTCCGTAAATCTAACCAATTTCTCAACAAAAACCTTATCATACAACTTTTGCAAAATGTTTCTCGCATATTCCTTGCTGTCAGCTGGTACATTTACAATGGCTTCTTCAATTGCCTCTTCTCTCGTTATTTCATCATGAAATACTGGATCGAGGATGTTTTTTATCTCAAATTGTGTAGGACTCAACCTGCCAATTTTTTCGCTGAATTTAATATCAAACTTTTTACTGTTATATTCCTCCGCATCGACGGATATCTTATTTTTGTTTAATTCTATTAAAAGTTTAGTTATAATCTTATTCCCAGAATTTCTTCTAGCGTTCTTTGGACGTATGTATGCTTCTCCGAACAATGATAAAAACAATGATGTTAGCCTTTGCTGACCATCTAATACTGCCGTATCTGTATTTTCAACATCGATAGTTATTAACTCGTAATTAACGCTGTCAGCTTGCTTTCTGCTGTTAAAGGTCACTTCAGATAAAAAGTTACAAAAATAAGTATCTCCTGTAACATTAGAATTATCGACACGCCAAAATAGAAATGTCGCAATAGGATAATCCAATAGAATAGAGTCCCACAGTTTTTCAATTTGATCCATTCCCCAAACAAATTGCCTTTGAAATGCGGGCATTACATATTTTCCGTCTTTAATGTTCTGCAACGCCTCGTATATGGTGATGCTGTTATCTATCAATCTACTCAATTACGAGCCCCCTAATCTATGCAAATTTCAACGCAGGATTTTTGCATAAAATTTATATCAGCCGTAAAGAACAAATTCTGACTCGTCGTTTACAACCGAGCAATTATACCTATACTAACAAAAATTATATCATACTAAGTCGAATCTTGTTTGCCAACAACGATTTTAAAAGGAGAGGAGAAGGCGATTGAGTGTCGTCACTTACTATGAACAATCCTAACTTTATGGCCTGTACTCAATTAACGGCAGGCGTGCATGTAAGGAAATGGGTAAAGGCTGGGAAGTCGGAAGATTTTGCGGAAGCCGCAATTAAATTGCGAATGTCAATAAAAAAGTAGGCCAGCTGATGAGAAAATAGTAGACCCGTCGCGCCTGTAAAATAATAGACCAGTTGAATTAAAACGCTGAAAGAATTGTAGGCCACTTTAGGTTAAAAGGATGCACCTGAAAGATCGAAGGCTCATCTTTACAGATGCATCGTTTTCTTATAACATTCAATTATGGAAGCGTTTCGCTTTTATTAATCTCCTTTCATGGTTTGTAATAATCGATATGAATCGTCAACATTCATATCGAGGAAATGAGAACGAAACGTAATACGATCAATAAGAGCGGACACTATGATGTCATTTTCGAATAGCTCTGTCCACCTTGAAAATTAAAAATTGGTTGTTACAATAATGCTTGCTCGTTTGTTCGGATCGTTCTGAAATAACCTGGAACAGCAATTCAGATTGATGCCGATTAAATGTAAGATAAGATAATTCATCTAGGATTAACAAGTCTAGCTTGGACAGACTTTTTTCAAGTTTAGAAAGACGGTTGAACTGTAATGCTTCCGATAGTTCTAAGGCTAAATTGGCGGCTGTATAGAATTTAGCGGCAAAGCCAGCTTGACAAGCCTTCATTCCGAGACCGATCGAAAGATGAGTTTTCCCCGCAACCGGGTTTCCAATCATGACGATGTTTTGCCGATTAGTAATGAAATCGCAGGAAGATAACTCCCATACCGTTGCGCTAGAAACTTCTTAATTGTTGGAAACTGTTGAGTCTTAATTATCAAAAACTGTTTAATTCTACTTGACGGTTACAGTTGCAAACGAGAAATGCGACAAAACCAATCCATAGCGTGATCCGAACAGCGGAAGCGCTATCCAAGTTAGGCACGATTCCAGAAGTGTTAGACAATAAGCCGACCATTGAAAAAGTTTTAACAGAAGAATTCTGGGACAACGCGGATATTTTTGAACTGGATGAGGTCCGAGAAGCCTTAAGGGAACTCATTAAGTACATAGAAAGAGAATCGCAACAACTCTACTATACAAACTTTCAAGATGAAGTGTTGGAAGTAAAAGAAAGCGGTCCGATGTTCCGCGCCAATGACCTACAAAGCTATCGGAAAAAAGTGCATCATTACCTTGTCCAACATAAAGATCAGCTGGCGATTTATAAGTTGAACCACAATAAGCCGTTAACGGCTCAAGATGTGGACATGCTGGAACATATCCTTTGGAACGAACTCGGCACTAAAGACGATTACGAGCGGGATTTTGGGGATACGCCGATGCCGATTACGAAACTCGTCCGTCAGATTGTTGGTTTGGACCGCGAAGCCGCCAATGCCGCCTTTTCACAGTTCCTATCGGAAGAACGATTGAACCTTCAGCAAACCCGCTTTGTCAGACTGATCGTTGATTTCATCGTCAAGAACGGAACCCTCGATAAAAAAATATTACAACAAGAACCGTTCAAAACCGTCGGCAGCATCGTTGAATTGTTCAAAGATAACATCGACGACGCGAAAAACATCATCGGCATCATCGACGAGATCAATCGAAATGCGGAGGAGATTGCGGGGGCATAGAGAGGGATATAAACAGTTCATCGCATCATATGCCCGCTATATTTTTTGCTTTGTGATAAATAGACGGTAAAGGAATAGTTTGCTAGAATAGAGAGGCAATTACATAAAGCAGTTGGGCGGTTGACCGCTTCCCTTATGAGGAGAGGTGGTAAAAATGACGACATATGAAGCTATGATGGTAACTCTGACATCAAATTTAGTTTTGATCGGGGTACTTACGATTGTAATCATGCTCGTCAGGCAAAGAAAAAAGTAACCGCCCGCTCCTGACCGAGATTTGGCTGGTTACCTTTTCAAAAGCCTAAAGTTGGTTGACCGCTTTAGACGGCATACGGTTGCATAGCCAGGCGCTACCAACATCTGGCTCTTTTAGTATATCCAATACTATATTTTGTGTATCTAATTTTAGCATGACTGTCGCATATAGACAACAAGGTAGATATTACTCATTCACGCTTCACCTTTATTTCTAGCATTGATTATCCACATCATGGGGGTTGATTTTCATCCGCAAACTTTTTCGCTGTTCTCCAATTAATATCTAGCGTTTTTGATATGTGATTAATAGATAATGATCTCTGATTTCTCATTAGTTTGATACAATTAACTTCAAGCATTGCCAGCGTTCCTTTCGACCTCCACTGCATTTGATTCGACACCAATACAGTAGAGAAATTTTGGAAGGCTAGAAAACTTTTTTTATGGGATTTAAGTTGCTACATTATGTACTTTTCCTTTGCAAAACTATGTACTTCTATTCTGCAATAAACATCATAGGAATCACTCCAATAATATAGTTTATAAATTTATGGGATAAACCCCCTAGTCAGCCTCTTCCCTTCTCTCCTTATCGTCATTAAACACACCTCTCATTAATCTAGGTAATTTACGGATAATCCGATAAGAGACTTTTTTAGAATATATTAAAAACCAGCATATTTAGATCGTTATATAGGTCATGTGGAAACAAATACGTATTTGTTTGTGTTTATAAAAAAATATATCAATAGAGTGTACCCTATTGGGGCGCATCTAATAGATACTATTTCAGATATAATTTAGGAACGTTTTGGATTAAAATATCGTCTTTATATAGACTTGCTTTTTGGATGGAGATCTACACGGTAAAACGAAGGGACAGGAGGAATTGTTGTTGTTTATTAACCACCGTCAACGATGGTTTGTTTTTATCGTTAGTTTTTTTATTGTATTGATTTTTTCAGGGTGCAGTAAAGAAAATAATGTGTTGTTTCTGTCTGGTGAAGGAGAAGATTGGAAGATTGAGTCTTACTCTTTAGAAATAACCCCCACAACAATAAAGACGGGAGGTGGGGAAATTACAAAGAAATATGAATCAAGATATGATCTCCAATTTATTGGTATAGAAGTCTTTACTGAAATCGATGGAGTTGATCAGCATAAGTATCTTTCTGTATTAAGGAAATGGGTCCGGTGAACAAGGTTCAGGCCGATATAGGTAGATCTAACTTGGGGGTTCATTCCAATAAAGATGGGGATCCGATTACATTTGATGATATCCGTCAAATTTATATGATGATATATTGGATAAAGATTGGGGATGAAGAGGTGTTTGAAGAGAAAATTAAATTGATCCCCGAATCGATTTAAGATTATGGATCTTTCAGCGATTTTCTCCTAAAAAATCATTTGTAGAAAGGATTATATCCATACTATGCAGACCAAGAAAGTGCCCATTACGGCTTCTATGATCGCTATTTTGATTGTGATCGGAATCGTTATGGCGAAATCTAACCAGGATGATACGGATAAGGAAGTCCCAGATGACGAAGTACTAGCGGAGGTAATCGATAGGAACGGTGTACAAATCGAGCTTGTTCAGCCTGAAAAGATAGCATCTATCTTGATTGACGGACAACGAATGATGATTACCTCCGAGAGATCACCTATACATATATCAGCACAGATGTTGGAGTCGTTTTATGTCTTGTTAGTTTCCAACAATATATTGACGGAAGTTGAAGCAGAGAAAGATTACATGGAGAGAATAAAATGGCTTAAAAAGCAATCGATCTTTACGATAACGAAATAAAGGAATTACTCTAAAATTTTAATCAGTCATGAATGAATCGGGAGAAGAGACGGGCTGCTTTACAGGAACGGCCTGTTATGTATGATGATTGCATGCAGGATGACATAAGCGTGATTTTGAATCGAGGTAATTTTTATGTAAAGAAATAATTATTAGAATAAATGACCGTCGAAAGGAGAGAGGAACGACATGGATCTAGAGATACAATGGGGAACTATGATTTATTCGCTCGTTGTCTTTTTTATTGTACTGGTTGTTATCGTTGGTATTCCATGCTTGTTTATAATTCTATTTTTTCGAAGACGGAAAAATAGCGCAGCGGACTATGCAACGTTAGAAAAACGTGTGGAGCAGTTGGAAAAAGAGGTGCGAAAGTAATCATTTGTATAGGCGCTGCATTTAGGAAGACAATGTTTAGATTTTGTCTGGTTTGTTAAACACGGCGATGGAGCCGATCCCCTTGATTACATAGGATTTCTAACGTCTAAAGAATCCGTTTGTTTATGCGGGATCTTATACATCGCCCCTTTGAGGGGAAACCTGGGTGTTTAAGCGGTGTAGCATAATGGAAGGAGAAAGATTGGATTTACTTTAAAGAAAGGCAGTTGAATGATGGCTAGAAAATGGTTGATTGGCATAATATCCGTTCTCATCGTTATTTTGGGGGGGATTTATCTTACGGGTTATGGATTCAAGCCAACCCATGGGAATCCGCAAAAAGGTAACATCGTACGGACTTTGGAAATGGCCGATGGAATGGCTATGTTGTTGGAAGATCCGGAAACTCACTCCTTTAGTGTCGCGCGAGTCAACCAAAAGCTTGGATTTCTTTATCGATTTGATGGCGGCTCCACCAATTGGTTAAAGAAAGAAGAACCGTTTCAAGCGGCGGGAATCGCGTCGGGTACAGTGAAGAAAGACCGTTTTATTTTAGGGATCAAAATAGCTGAGGATGCTGAAATCCAACACATCGCGATTGGAAATAGCGAGTTAGGGATTCCGCTATATGAACCTTATTCTTTAACTTGGCATGAAGTAAAGGAACATCCGAACCAATATGAGACGCAAAAAGTTGTTGATGGGTACGCATTCTTTGTGTTCGATGACTTCACGGAAGATAAGTGGACGATTCGCGGCTTTGATGAACAGGGAAAATTAGTGGCCGACAAATTAAGCGGGGCCGATGCACGGTATATCGATTGGAATGAATAGGGGAAGGAGTTAATGTTACTCTCTAGAAAAATGAACGTAGGATCTCAAAGCCGACCGTCTTGGGTTTATTTGGTGTGCGGATATAGTGATTGATGGATGGATGATTTTGGAGTGAGATTGTTCGTCTGCTTCCTACGCCCCCTCCTCTTTTTCGGGAAAAATGAGGGGAAAACGGCGCTTATGTCCGGAACAGTGTTACTCAGTAACTATGGTGGAGAGGGGGGGGCACGAACATTGCTTGTCCAAGAAACTATCTTACGTGCTATCCGTCCTATTTTATTGAGGGGGGCTTCTTTCTGCGAAAATTATATTTCTTAGTTATAGCTTTGAGTATAGTTGTTGGTTGTTCATCAGGGGATCTTGAAAATATAAAAATTAATGAAATGAGTAGTTTTACGGAAATGAAAGAAAATTCGTTGATTACTTTTACAGACAAAAATATAGTTAACGATTTTAAGAAGGCATTCAAGGATGCTAAAAGGTTACCAGGAATGGTTAACGTAGTTGATCCTCAATATAGAGTTGAACTTGGAAGTGAAGCATATTTCCTATGGCTTAATGAGGCTGACGGGATGATTATGAATGTAGAAGAAACTCATACACTCCATATTATTTCAGAAAGTTCAACGGCTAAAATTAGAAACGTTACGACGATTAAGCCAAAACTAGAAATCAGGTCGACTAATCGCTTAATCTCACTTTTTATGTGATCGAATCGGTTAAAAGTGGCTCACTTTTAAGTTATCAATGCGAATGGTATATAGTTCTAATAATAATACCCAAAATAGAGAAGATGTTTCATGAATACCCCTTAAAAGTGAAGAGAATGAAGACGTTTATTTCCTTAATAATCCATAAAGTGGTTCGTTCTCAAGGTGGTTACACTGCGCTTTGTATTTTGGCTTTCTTGATTTTCCATTCATCAACACTCCTTAACCAGAAATCCTCAGAGTTACTAATCCTTACTACATAAAAAGTCGCTTTCCCTTACGTTAGGAAAGCGACTTTTTAGATTGATATTTCCCCTGTGATCATGCTTTTTACTTTTAAGTTCCTTTGATTGATTTTGAAAAAAATGTTGACTATTCAGTTGAACTGTATTAACTTATTATTAAGTTGAACTATATAGTAGAACTGAATAGAGGCTGAGAATATGAAACATAAATTATTGCCGTTGTCCGAAACCATGCACTATATTTTATTAGCTCTACGTGAGCCACTTCACGGCTATGCCGTAATGCAGAAAATAGAACAAATGAGTAATGGCAACGTTATTTTAGCGGCTGGTACATTATACGGCGCGATTGACAACTTGAACAAACATGGTTGGATAGAACCTGTTGGAGAGTCAGGTCGGAGAAAAGTTTATACGATAACTGCGGAAGGAAACGCCATTTTGAAAATAGAACAAAATCGGTTGCTGCATATTTTATCCCTATACGAAGGAAGTGAATCGAATGAAGAAATGTAACACGTTTTTTGATATAGAAAAAGAGGAGAAATGGCTGAACGATCATTTACAAAAAGGCTATCGTTGCACAAATATTAGTGGATTAGGAATATACACTTTCGAAAAAACCGACAAGAGATATGTAATGCGTCTGGATTATCAAGATTATTTATCAAAGAATAGATTCGTGGAATACAAAGTGATTTATGAGGATTTCGGTTGGAACTGTATAAAGGGGTCGCAATTTGGTGGAAAACACTATTGGCAAAAAGAAGATGATAATCAAAATGAAATCTTTTCAGATCGCCAATCAACTAGTAATTATTATAAAAGATTGATGGATTATTCATCAAGTTTCGCTATACTGTCATTGATTTTTTCATATATGATTTTAAAAGATTCTGGCTTATATTTAACGGAAGGTCTTTGGAATATGAAAGGTTCATTATTTTGGAAAGCATTTTTATTCGAAACGCCATTTGCCCTTTTAAGGTTGCTTCCCGTCTTTATGTTTGTTTTCTTTGGTATCAGTTTCTATAAAGCTTATCGAAAGTATTCATTGTTAAAAGAAAAATAATACGAGAATTAGAAAATAAGCAGACAGGGATCGGGTTGATTATTACATATGAATTGAGTCACATAAGCGGAGTTTTAAGCCAGTCAGTGCGGAAGAGCGAGCCACCTTCAGTCGGAGTTAGGTCCCAAAATCTACTGATCGGGCGCTATGCCTCTATCGAATATCCGATCTATTCAATAGCTATTCGACAGAGGACTAGCGCCCTTAGGCGCTTGAGCGTGAAAAGGTCCCCCGTCTACGTTTCCTTTTGCGCAGTGCCTTGGCTTTGGATCGCCTGGGTCATTGCGGTGATCGAGGCGGTGAGCGTTTCGATGCGGCTTTCGACGCGGGTGAGCAAATACCAGGAAACGAAGATGGGGAAACCTAGGTTGCTGATCAGCTGGATAAGATCCAGATGTTCCATGCGTGTAGGTCCCCCCTTTGTTTTTGGGTTGTTTTAGATTTTTATTAAATTACGCTTCTTGCACATCAAACGGTGTGACTGTGCGATGCGTGATCGCGGCTCCTTTGATCGAGACGATGCCGAATAGATCGGCGCCAATTTCGAGGACTTCTTCCATTTGCTGTTTGACTTCAGCGTCCGTTACATCTTCCCTTGCGGCGGGAACTTCAAATTTCACCGTCGTTCCATCGTCTTTTGCAAAATACAAAGCGATAACGGTTTCGTCAATTTCACGAGGCATGAGGCGCACCTCCTTTCGTGAGGAAATAGTCGTGAGGCGGGTCAACCGAGGCGGTTAACGGAAGGACATGGGACTTAGTTTGGATTTCAGTTACATGCGAATGACTTCGGATTCAGTCGCTAAGATCACGCGATCCAGCGGCAATTCAGATAGGACGGCGAGGGCGTCGCCAAAGGCTTGGACATTATCCAATGTCGCAAATTCGGAGTCGACGTTTTTGTATGAGCGGCTTTTGAAGATCGGTTTGCCTAAATCGCTGACTCCGACGAGAAACCCAAGCTTAATTTGCTTATTGTCTTTTGTCGTGTACATCATCTTGTTTCACCTCCCTTCAATCGGTTTTCTGAAGCTTATTGGGATACGGATACCCCTAGAGGAACGGGTCTGACCCCGGTCGGAACTTGTTGAACCTTGTCGACCAACCTCCTCTCACTTCATTGATTTAAGTATAGCGCCTTTCGTGTTGCTTGTAAACAATTGTTTTGAAATAATTTATTATTTTGAGTACAAAGGCATCACCTCCTTAAATTGACACGTCGAGCGAGTTCTTCCCATTTGACGTCATAGCCTAACGCCTCCGCGACTTTGCGGATCGGGGCGTAGGTCAGTCCATTTTCAATAAACCCCATCGCGATCGGGCGGCCATTGTCACAAATCGAAACGAGCGATTTTTCTGTTTGCAAATCTTTCATGAGTAGCGTCCATGGAAAAAGCGGACCCGGGCAATACACTTTGTTCACGGAATCGATTTCGTTGTGTCCGATGATGTAATCGCGGGTGAGCGGGACCTGCCAGCGGGCGGCGATCTGTTTGATCAGCCAAAGTCCCGCCTGGTATTGCGCTTCATCGAGCGTGCCGCCGCGGTCTTTTCCTTCAAATTCAATCGTGATCGTGTAACGATTCGGATTGCCGCGCCGTTGTAAAATAAGCGGAGCGGTTGGCTTCAGGACCCGCCCGTTCGTCCAGGCGCCGTCCGTTTCTTTGACGTATTGATGGATCTCGCCGTTGCGCCCGACACCGTAATGGCTGCTCACTTGGGTGGTCGGATTTTGAAAATGGGCGAGCGTGCCCGCCATAAACCCGGCCATCGTATGCAACACGATTAGCGGTGGGGTCGGCGGCAGGGTGGTTATGGAACGGACATTGGGCGTGAAGTTTGGGCTCGGTTTCCAGACAATAGGATGCATTGAGAGTCCTCCTTTTAGTGTTGGCTTTGTTCTGTATAGGATGGATAGCTGAAAGAGTTAACGTGATCGATCGGTCGGTTGCCGCGCCTCAGTCGGCGGATGTCTGCACCCAAAATGATAAAAAGCGGGCGGTCCATACGGACAAGGGACAAGGTCGCCATTGAGAAACAGAGCAACGGTCAGACCACAGGCAGGGCAACGTTTATCGCCGTATGTGGGTTGCTTTGAAAGATACGGATTCATGAGCCTAACGCCTCCAATTTTCGTAAGAGATCAGCTGCGATTGCTTGTTGTTCGGGCGAGAGCTTGTCCTCTTTGTCGGTAGCGAGACCGAGCTCTTGCCGCTGTTGTTGCTTGATGACCCATTCGGGCAGATCAGAACCACGCCGTTGTGAGGATCTGGAAGAAGGTCGAGTTGGACCTATTCCCGTGATTGGCCCCCTTGGCAGAGAAGCCTCTCTCGCGCCGAGCGTTTGCGATGATCGTTGTGGCTGCGCCTGCATCGACTTTTTCCTGTTGGATGAAGCACTGTTCCATTCGTTATGTAAAGATTTCAAAAGATACGCCCCAAAGTTTTTTACGTGACGGTATTGGAGACAAGCATAGATTTTCTCTAGAAATTGCGGTTCATTGAATAGCGGATGATCTTTGCAGTCGTTGAAGGCTTGGACGATCGTTTCTTTTTTGTCTGACAGTTGATCGTCTTGATCAATAATTGCTTCCATCGTTGCAGGGAGCGGCTCAGCAGGTTTTTCAACAGTCTGCTTTGACTCCCCTTTTTCTAGTGTAACGGTTGGCGTTTGTTCATCGAGATTGGGAGTAGCGGCGACAATGACGTAAGGTTGCGGTTGCACAGGCGCATTGTGGACAATGAGACGCAGTTCTTGTTTGGAATGAGGCGCTCGTTGCAAATAAACGAGTCCAAACGAAAGCAAAGGATGAAGAATTTTTCCGTAAAAAGTTGATTTTCCTGTCTGCAATTTTTGGATGATTTTGTTCAGGGAGGTAGGGATCAGGTGTGACGTTAGCTCTCCCTCGCTCTCATTCATTTCGGTAACCCAGCCTTGAAATTGGATCCAGGCAAGCAAAGCTTTTTCACCTAATTTTGGAAGCCACTCAGCTAAAACAACAGGATCGAGTAGAGGACGAGGACCATGTACTGTTTGTGAGTTCATGAGATGATAACCTCCATAGCGGATTAAATTTGTTTGGTACATGTGATGGAGGGAGGATGGACCCTACCCTAGTTCATCTTTCTTTTACACGAATGATAAGCATCAACAATCGAGACTACAAATTCAGGATCTGTTTCCATGATAACAATGACGTCCTGTAATAATTGGGATTGATATTCAAAATGATCTGATCCGTAAGTGTATACTTCTCCAGGTGTCAGACCTAACACATCTATTATCTTTTGAAGTGTTTCTTGACTCGGCGACTTCCTCCTTTGTTCAATCTTCTGAATGTGAGAGTAACTGCAACCTGTCCTTTCCGCTAGTTGTTCCTGGGTAAGCTGCTTGGCCATTCTGGCTCGTCGAATGTAAAACCCAATATGCTTCATCAAATCACTCCCTTTAATTTAAGTGTAAACAATGAAAGAAGATCTGAACAGGCACCACAGGTGTGAGTTTTCGCTAAAAAAGGTGATTGTCTCACACTTTCTAGGTGTAACGCATTGTCGAATTGAGTCTGTCCTCCCACATCTCTTTTAATTTACCAAATGTAGGACTTTTGCGCTGGGGAAAAACAGGAATAATGTGACAATTATATGAAGATCATAGATCAATCTATCTCTTTTAATCTTATAAATCTTTATAGATCTAACGGACTGGTTTTAAATCGGGACTAGTTCTCGTTTGGACCAGTTTGTCTATAACAAGGAAACATGCCTAGCCCCCGTCAAATGAGGGTTGGCGTTATTTAAATTAAATGGCGGTTTTAAAAAAGACTGGTTTTGGATTAGAACCAGTCCAAGGGAGGGGAGGGGGCAGCCGCTCGGCGGATATGAGCGATCTTATGCTTGTAGCGTTTGTAAGAAAGAGGCGCATATCGTAATCGTCGGGCCAACTTTGTTGTGAATATTTACCTTAAATGATCAAATGATATAGATGAAATTCCCAAAGTAAGCTACAGTATTTCTATTGACCATGTATGGTTCGTTTGCGCCGCGCGAATTAAAGCGGGAGCAATATGGAAGAGAGGGTACGACATTGAGTGATAAGCAAGTAGCGCAACCAGATCATACGGCAGTAAGGGTGGCTTTGTGGCGCGCGATGCACCTACAAGTGGATTCGCCGCCCTATGTATTTGAAGACAATATCGGACTGGAATTGATTGCGCCGAAAGAAGATTGGCGTCAACGCCCAGATATGGATCCAGTGGGTACCAGTGGTTTTCGAGCATCTATCGTGGCCCGCGCGCGTTTTGTTGAGGATATCGTTTTAGAGCGGCTCGCTCAAGGGATTACGCAATATGTTATCCTTGGGGCGGGATTGGACACTTTTGCTCAAAGGAGACCAGAGCTTTCCTCGAAGTTGAAAATCTTTGAAGTGGATGCTCCAAGCACGCAAGCATGGAAAAAGCAACGCCTTATGGAATTGGGTTTTGGAGTACCTGACTCGTTACACTTTGCCCCCGTTGATTTCGAAAAGGGCGCGTCTTGGTGGGAGCAGCTAACAAGCGTCGGCTTTGACACAAATAAGCCCGCTGTGCTTGCAGCCACAGGGGTCACGCAGTACCTTACACACGATGCGATTGTTTCGATGTTGCGTCGGACGGCGCAGCTTGCCCCAGGCTCCACATTGGCTATGACATTTCTACTGCCGTTAGAGCAGACCGACTCTGAAATCCGATCCGAAGTGGAGGAGGCCAAGCAAGGAGCGCGCGCGAGCGGCACACCTTTTATTAGCTTTTTCACACCTTCAGAAATGACAGCGTTGGCGCGTGAGCTCCGGTTCCGCGACGTTTGCCATGTATCTGCCGCAGATTTAAACGAACGCTATTTTAGCGACCGAACAGACAATCTACGGTTGCCGAGCGGGGAGGAATTTTTACTTGCGATGACATAGCGTTGATCATAGAAGGATTTAACCGCTCAGGGCGCACCGCTTTGGCGCTTCACCTAGCTAAGGGGGCTAGGCCCCCTCAAAACGAGTAACCGAATGCATCGGGTAGTTAGTAATAGTCTGCTATTTTTTTTCATTTGTAAATAATAAAAGCTGAGTGATGAGAGCTAGAATGGGTAATTCCAATAATGGTCCTATAACGAGTGTTAAAGCGATTAAGGGTTGATTTGGAAAAGCGGTCATAGCAATGGCTAAGGCAATGGGCGAATTTCTTGCTAAGATCGTTAAATTCAGACTGGCTCTGTCCTTGTATGGGAACTTCATAAACTGTCCGACCTTTTGTCCGACAACAAAATTAATAATGAAAAATAAAAGGATCGGGACGGTGATTTGCCACATTAGATCTAAGTGATCTAGCAATAGTTGACCTTGAGTAGCAAACATAGCAACGATGGCGAGACTAAGCAAAACAATCGGTAACATGCTGAGATGAGAGATGAGATAATCCCTAAACTGTTGCTTGTTTCTCAAGACGATTTTTGTAAGAAAAGCTAAAATGAAAGGTAAGAATAAAGTAATTAAAATACTTTTGATCAGCAATGAAAATTCTATAACCCCTGTCGTTCCTCCGAAAACAAGAAGATAAATAGGCAACAAAGTGACTTGCAAGACGAGGTTTAGAGGTAAAATAGCTGTTGCTAATGCCACATTTCCTTTGGCTATTCCTGTGAAAATTAAGTACCAATCCGTACATGGTGTAACCATCAGCATCATAAATCCAAGATAGAGCGCAGGATTGTCACTTAAAAATAATAATGCAAGAAGCCACGCTAACACGGGGGTCCAAACAAAGTTAATGATCGCTGCAGTGTACGTAAACTTCATGTTTTTAAAAGCCTTTTTTATTTCTTCGATTGGAATCTGTAAGAAGGTAATATACAGCATAGCTACTAATAGTGGGACAATGAAATTATCCGCATTCGCTCGTATTAGTTCTACTTGTCCTATACTTATCCCCATCATTACGGCTACGAAAATAATAAGGGTGTATAGCTTTTCGAATAATCCCATTGATGCAATCACACCTGACGATAACAATTTAAACACATATCATCTTATCATTCCTTAGAACGGATAAAAAGGTGTTGGCTAGTGGAAAGTAAGCTCTAAACTAGCAAGGCGAATGAACGAAATTGAGGAAATAGTGTAGCTCGTTTCCCGCCTTGACATAAATATCTATTAACTATATATTAAATATAGCTTTAATAGATGCACTAGGGGTGTTATTTAACTGAGATGAGTTTGAACTCAAACCCTTTGAACCTGAACTATTTGAAACTAGCGTAGGAAAGTGTAACTTCTAATACATACTTAAAGAGTGGTCAGTCTTATTCTTAATATGTAGTTATTTTTTTACGCAATTTTCCTATGGGGAGGTTGTGTATTTTTTATTTTATCGATCATTTTGTTTATTGAGTTTCATCAAAAAAGTAAAAATAGAGGAGTGGGTACGATGAGTAGGACGGTTCTCGTAACAGGTGGAAGCAGAGGTTTAGGGGCGGCGATTGTAAAGACATTGGCGGATCAAGGATTTAATGTAGTGATCAATTATTATCAAAGCAAAGAGGCTGCTGAAAAGCTTGCTTCCGAAATTGGCTCAGAAAAAGCGGTTGCTATTCAGGCCGATGTAACCAATCGCGCGGAAGTAGATCGTCTCATAAAACAGGGAACGGAACATTTTGGCCAGATCGATGTTGTCGTTAACAATGCGTTGGTAGATTTCAAATTTGATCCAACGGAACAGAAGCCTTTTCCAGAACTTTCCTGGGAAGACTACCAAAAACAAATTGATGGCACGTTAAAAGCGGCATTTAATATCGCTCAAAGTGTAATCCCTCAATTTATTGATCGAAAAAATGGAGGCATCATCAGCATAGGTACTAACTTATATCAAAATCCTGTTGTGCCTTATCATGAGTATACGACGGCTAAAGCTGGACTGATCGGATTCACGCGTAATATCGCTGTTGAGTTGGGCCAATATGGGATCCGAGCGAATGTCGTTTCAGGCGGATTATTAAAAACGACGGACGCCAGCGCGGTGACCACGCCAGAAGTATTCGATCTGATTGCGCAATCAACGCCATTGAGAAAAGTGACGACACCGCAAGATGTAGCCAACATGGTCGCTTATTTAGCTTCGGAAAATGCGGACGGAGTGACAGGTCAAAATATTACTGTTGACGGTGGATTGACAATGAACTAATCGCGCTTCAAACACAATAGACACCCCCTTTTTTAATAAAGAGTAGACGAGACAATTTATCATGATGTGTTTTGAGGTGTAAACAAATGATAGATAAGAAAAAACAATTGCACATCGGTGTTTTGCTAATTGGATGTGGACACCACCAAGCTGCGTGGTTAATGCCTGACTCAAGTGTTGAAGATATCGGAGATGTTTCCTATTACCAATACTTGGCTCAAGTAGCGGAAAAGGGGCTCTTTGACGCCGTCTTTTTTGCTGATAATCAATCCTTTCCAGCTAATGATCCGAGTGTAATGCCTATGTTTTGGTTGGATCCGATTGTCAATTTAACAGCGATCTCCCAAGTGACTAGTCATGTGGGATTAGTATCAACGATCTCAAGCACTTTCGCTAATCCATTCACCGCCGCGCGCCAACTTTTAAGTTTGGACCATATTACAAAAGGACGCATCGGTTGGAATCTCGTGACATCCATGACAGATTTAGAGGCATTCAATCATGGTATGGATGGATTGCCTCCCCATGAACAACGCTACGAGAAGGCGGATGAATTCGCGACTGTTATGAATAAACTATTTGATTCGTGGGACACTGAAGATTTTATACACGATCGAGCAGGAAATCGATTGATCAATTCATCAAACATTCAGCCGATTCATCACGAAGGCGCCCATTTTAAAGTGCATGGTCCACTGACCACGCCAAAAAGTCCGTATGGCAGACCGGTAGCGATGCAAGCGGGCGCCTCTGAATATGGCGTTGCCTTAGCGGCGAAATATGCCGATGCCGTCTATTCCGTGTCGTGGAACTTAAAGCAAGCCAAAAGATTCCGCGCAAGATTAGATGAACAATTGCGACAAAACGGAAGTGATCGACATATTAAGGTGTTTCCAGGCTTAGTCACTTATGTCGGTCACACGCGTGAAGAAGCTCTAGCTAAAAAAGCGGCCTTAGATGAGCGGCTACCGATTGAAACAGGTTTAAAACAATTGAGTTTCTTTGTGCGACAAGATTGTTTAAACTGGGACATCGACAAACCTGTGCCAACCTTACCGCCAGTCGAAGAATTTACAGGACCGAGTGGACGTTATCAAACGATCCTAGAAATTATCAACGATAGACAGCCGACAGTAAGAGAGTTGCTAGGCTATTTAAGCGCAGGCGGCGGACATCGCACGTTGATCGGCACACCCGAGGAAATTGTGGATGAGATGGAGATGTGGCTTGAAGAGGGCGTGGCGGACGGATTTAATCTCATGCCTCCGACATTTCCTGGTAGTTTAGAAGACTTTGTTGAACTGATCGTACCCGAAATGCAAAAAAGAGGCATATACAGAGAAAAATATGAAGGTCATACCTTCCGCGAACATCTAGGATTAGCATAATACATGATGAACCCCCTCACTAATGTGGTAGTGAGGGGGTTTTTGCGTACATTTCGTTAGGGAATTGGGATATGAGCGAGAATTTTAGGATATGGGCGACTTTATCGCCTCACTTTACGATGAGGATCGCCCTCAAAGTTTTTCACTATCCATTTTCGTTTTTCTTTTAAAATAAATGTCACAAAACAGGATACTGGTTTGTTATAAGGGTACAGTCGACTGAAAAACAATAGAGGGGGTGATCGGACTGTGCAGGACCTGGGTCAAAGGTTTGTGGTTGGTGGGGAAGATGAGCTTGAAGAGATCATGAGTCTTTACGGAGAAAAACTGCTGCGTTATGCGACGGCTATTTTATGTGATTATTATGAGGCGGAAAATATCGCGCAGGAAGTTTTTCTGTCAGCCTATCAAAATCGAAATACGTTTGATGGCAACAATCTTTCCGCGTGGTTGTACAAAATGACCTACCATCGTTGTTTAAATCAACGAAAAAGGTTTCGTAGAATCCTATATTTTCACGAAGTTCGCGTTAAAGACATTTCAGCTGAGCAGGATAAAGGGTTGAGTGATGAGACGCTTCGCGCTTTACAGAAGCTGAAACCGAAGGAGCGGGCGCTCGTATATGGACGGATCATAGAGGAGCAAAGTTACGAAGAATTATCTTTGTTGACGGGAAGTTCTCCCGTTGCTTTAAGGAAGCGGTACCAGCGAGCGAAGGAGAAACTACTTCACTATTTGAATGCTGAATATGGTAGAGAGGAGTCTCGATATGGACAAATATGATAGGGATGAACAAGAAATCCATCAGCTGCTTTCTCAAATTACGGTCGATTCAAGTCAACTGGCGGAACAGGTGAAAGATAGATTACAGGAGGAAAAGGAGGTCGTCGGCATGAGGCGTCAAAGATGGTGGACAAGGCCAGCGCTTGTAGGCGGATTGATGTCGGTCCTACTGATTGCGGGCACGGCTGCTGCTTTAGGGAATTTTGATTGGTTTATGCAGAGATTTAATCCTTCTTTTGGCGAAATTGTTGAATCGGTCGAAGCTTATAGTGAAGATGAAGGCATCCGAATGGAAGTGATCGGGGCCCAGAAATACGATAATCGGGCGATCGTCTATCTCTCTTTGCAGGATCTAACAGGGAAAAATCGGCTGACGGAACAGACGGATTTTAGAGAGGGGTTCGGTGTGAAAGTAAATCCACAGAGGGTGAACGGACAACAAGAGGTCGCCACGGGTTTTTCATATAGTCAAAACGTGATCTTTTTCGATGAGGATACGAACACGATTTATTACGAGTTTAATATCACGGCTGACGCTACCGCCCCGATGCAAGATCCGTTAGAGTTAGGTAGTTTCTTGATTTATTTTGACGGAAGAGATTATATGGAAGAACCGATTTCAGTAACTCTTTCTGAAGTTGAAAAAGCCAACATCGTCCCTATAAAAGAAGCGCAAATTTGGGGAGGAAGTAATCTAGGAGATGATTGGAGTTTCGTAACGAAGGTTCTCAATCCAGGGAATTATGCTGCTATGCCGCATGGGGAACAAGATCAATGGGTTTCTAATATCGGGAAGAGTGATGGGAAATTACATGTTCAGATTGGCAAGATCTATAACCAAGAGTTTGGTTCTACTGACGCGAATCTTTCATTAAAAGGTCCGAATGGTCAACTCATCCCTCCCGAATATAGTGTCGTATTGCTTGGTGATGATGAAGGCAACTTCGTTGATATTCAAAAAGGCGACTATAGCGATGCTCGATATAAATATGAAGAATTCATTTTTCCCGTAGATACAAAGGATCTCAGCGAATATACGCTTCTTTATACAGGCGCGGTCTACTCCGGTGTAAAAGGAAAATGGAAGGTAGCGGCGCATGTGAATGATCCGAGCCGATTACGCACGTGGAAAAATGACATTCCAGTTGAAGGACATCTATTCGAAATGATTACGCTTAGCCCGTTAGGGGTTGAAATCATCGGGACGTATCAGGGTGATCATTTCGTGTTCAGTGACATGTCGCTCGAAGTTGAAATGGTAGATGAGCTACTCATCCCGTTAAAAGGGGGAGGAGGTAGCGAGGATTCGAATAAACAGACCTTCCATGCGAGTTGGAGTACGAGTGAGCCACTCGCTGTTGAACAAGTGACAGCGATCCTGATCAATGGTGTTCGCATTCCTGTTCAATAGAAATTTTACAGATTGGTTGAACGAGATTATTTCATGAGAATTTAGAAATTCCCTCCCAGGCGCAACACAAGGGGAGGGAATTTTTTTATAATGTGTAACAACTTTCCAACTGGACTTTCGCAAATCGCCGCCATTTTCCCCTTTTTTCAGACGAGAAAATGACTCGGGGACACTTATTGGCTCCCCAACTTGCTTTTATAATAAGTACATCACGGAAAAGAAATGGCAGATGGTAGCGGCTAAAACGAATAAATGCCAAACGGCATGATGAAATTTAAAGCCTCTCCACATATAAAAGACCGCTCCGACTGTATAGAGAATGCCCCCGATCACGAGAAAACGCAGACTCATCACGGAAATGTTGGCGACCAACGTGTTCCAGGCGAACACAATCAACCAACCCATGATGACATACAGCACGGTAGACATGAACAGATATTTTTTAACGAAAAATGATTTGAACACGGTCCCGCCTAAGGCAATCCCCCACACGATTCCGAACAAGGTCCAGCCTAATCCATTGTTGACAGCGGTAAAAAGAAAAGGCGTGTATGTGCCCGCAATAAAGAAATAGATCGAGGAATGATCCAAGATCTCAAAGACATCTTTCGCTTTTCCCTCTGGAAGAGCATGAACAAAGGTGGATGAAAAGTATAACATGACCATTGTTGCTCCAAAGAGGCTAAAACTGACCACATGCCAAGCGTTACCGTATAAAGATGAAAAAATAATCAGGAGGACGAGGGCGGCGATACTTAATAAAGCGCCGATACCGTGGGTAATTGCATTCACGATTTCCTCCCCTTTGGAGAAAACATGCGTACTTGCCATCGGGCGACACACTTCCTTTCATCGATCCTAACGGGTTGATCTCCTAACTCTACCATTTACGAGGGGGATCATCAACTTTTAATTAGGATTGACAAACCATATCGATTTTAGACGAATTCTGTTCTAAAGCACTGCTGAAACTCATAGTGTAAAAGACACAGTAAAATGTTTTGAGGAAATAATTGGAGTTAAAAGGTTAATTGTGGTACAATAAAAATATTCAGAATATTTTAAAAGTGAGGAGATGTCATGCGAGAAGCGTTGGTTCTCTTTCAACCCATTTTATACGTGTTTGGCGGGTATATTTTGTTCAGTGTGATTCGGTCGATGTTCCAGAAGCAAAAGAATGAAAATCAAAAAAAGAATTAGGAATTCAGCGTTGAAAAGCATGACTCTTGTAGCAAAAAGGTGATTAGCCCATAAGATGATAGGGATCATGAAGTAAAGGAGCATATTATGTATCATTATTATTCAAGGGCTAATCAAGTTCAACCGAGTGTCGTCGCGTATGCAGTAGGGGATGTAACGGGGGATCGTGTGCCGGATCATGTTTATTTAACGGGAACCAAAGCTTCAGACAGTCCATATATACAAAATATTACGCTTGTTGTCCGAGATGGACGAACGGGAAGTTCCGTAAGCGCGCCTCTGCGTGAAAACGCGGGCTACAACCCGACTCTTTTTTTAGGGGATTTTACGGGGAATGGGGTTGCCGATATTTTGGTAAGCAGCGCGACTGGCGGGAGCGGGGGAATCATGAATGAGTACATTTATTCTTTCATGAATAACCAAGCGCAATTGCTGTTTGACTCTAATGTATACAACGAACAATATCGTTATCAGGTTCATTATCGAGATCATTATAAAGTGGAATTCATTAGCGAAAATAATCGAAAAAGATACATGATCGATATTTCATTAAGAGATGCGCAATATTTGAATGAGATCTATGACAAGAATGGTAAATTGAAACAGCCGATCAGCGGCTTCGTCAATCCATTAAGCGGACTGTACCCTGTCGATTTTGACTCCAATGGCGTTTATGAGTTATTGGCGTACCAAAGAATCGCGGGGAGATACAATGCTGACGGCCTAGGCTATGTGTTAAACAAATTAGGCTGGAATGGAAATCGTTTTGTTTTACAAGATCAAAATGTCGCTATTTTTGGAACATAGATAGAGGGGGGAGCAGTCGATGGGACTGCTCCTTTTTTTATAGCCGACCAGCCGCGGGAATAGTCGGAGAAACTCCGCTTAAACCTATCTTTTTCGTTAGTCCATCTCCTTCTCTCGCGTTCCCTGTCTCAGCTCCACGAAATAGTCGGAGAAACTCCGCTTAAATCTATCTTTTTCGTTAGTGCTTCCGCTTCTCTCGCGATTCTTGGTTCGATTCCATGAAATAGTCGGAGAAACTCCGCTTAAAATCATCATCTATCCGCGCCCTCGAACCCCAACGAAGTGAAGCGAAGACATGATGGCCTTCGCTTCCCCCGATTTTTATTCTCTTCTCCTATTTAAGTCGTAAGTCCCAACAGTTCCGCCATTTTCGTTCTTTGTATTTTGCCCGTGGCGCCTCTTGGAATTTCTTCTAACAGATGAAATTTAACAGGTACTTTAAAGCGAGCCAGATAGTCGGAACAGAACGTTTTTAGCTCATCTTCATTTACTTTTTCTTTCAAAAGGAGGGCTGCGTGGACCTCCTCACCGTACATTTTACTTGGGGCGCCGAATGAAACCGCTTCAACAACGGAGGGATGGCGCAACAGCACATCATCAATTTCAAAAGGTGAGATTTTTTCACCGCCGCGATTAATGAGTTCTTTCAAACGACCGGTTAGGAACAGATACCCTTCCTCATCTTTCATGCCTTGGTCCCCTGTGCGGAACCACCCATCGGTAAAAGATTCTTCATTCGCTTCTTGGTTTTCATCATAGCCGTTAAAAACATTGGCTCCTCTTATGACCACTTCGCCGATTTCTCCATCCGGTAAAAGATTGCCTTCTTCGTCCATTATTCCGATATCAACGCCGAATCCAATGCCGACGCTGCCAGATTTATGACTTTTAGGGGGCAGTGGATTCGACGTCATTTGGTGCGCGGCTTCCGACATGCCGTAAGCTTCGAGTACGGGCGCGTTATACGCTTTTTCCATTCGTTCTAAAACAACAGGCGGCAGTGAGGAGCTGCATGAACGAACAAACCGAAACGGATTGTTTTTCACGATCTCTTCATGTTCTTCCACTCTCGTTAAAATAATTTGGTGGATCGTTGGCACAGCCGTGTACCACGTCGGTTTGTATGTATGGACCAAATCCCAAAAACGTCTGGCGCTAAATCCTTTTGGACAAATGAGCGTTCCGCCCGACGCAAGCGTCGAAAGAGCAGAGGCGACGATGCCATGAATATGAAACAACGGCAAAATACATAATGATCGATCTTGCGATGTTAATTCATAGGTGGATACGATATTTGATGTGGAAGCGATTAAATTGGCATGGGATAGTGGAACGCGTTTTGGTCTACCCGTCGTGCCACTCGTATGTAAAAGCATGGCTACATCATCGGCGCCAGCCCATTGTTCAGGACGAGCAGGCAACTCACCTTTGATCAGCTCAAATGTTAGCGAGCCATTTGCTTGAGGATTGGCCTGAATGATGACCATGCCAGGTTTCGCCAGTTTTAGAGCCAACTCATTTGCTTCTGGAAGCGTTATCAAAGCGCGGGCTTCAATGTCTTCCAAATAGAAAGCAAACTCTTCCTCCTTATACATCGGGTTCAGTGGAAATGCGGTTGCTTTCATCGTTGTCGCTAGGAAGCTTAAAATTAATTCCGGTCCATTCTCCATGATGATCGCAACTCGGTCCCCGAGCCCAATTCCAAATTGATTCAAAGCGGCAGATAAATCACCAGCATACTCATAGATTTGCTTATATGTTAATGATGGTTTATCTGGGGCCATGATAGCGATTTCATTATTATCTTTTTGTGAGTCTAGCAATTCGCGCATTGTCCTGTTTGAATGATTGTTCATTGTTTTCTTCTTCCTCCAGTCGAAGTTCAGTACGTCCAAATTTGAATATAAAGACCACGTATGAAGATCATATTATATTATTGTATCAATTTATTCCCACAATGAGAAGGAAGAAAAAATGGAAGGAATCCCCATGCGTCGTAAAAGGGGATTTCAACATACTTTGGATGGGGTAAATGCTTAGAATTCTAGCATTCGCTCCGTGTTAAAAATGAGGTGATTGGGTGTTTGAAAAGAAGCCCGGCTCCTTTTAGCGAGGAAAGCGGGCTGCGACATGTTGTAAATCTTCTAAAAAGAAACGATATAGCGCGGGTCTGCGGCGAACAGCAAGCGGATGATAGGAAAAGGCAATTGGGATCGAATCTTGAAACAGATGCCACGATCCGCGGAGCCCCTTCACATCGACGTTTTCATCGGAAAACAGTGTTTGGGCAACGGTGTTCCCTAAGCCAAGCATGAATTGCGGTTTCTTTTCCATCAGTTGAAATTGAAGGTGAGAGAAACACGTTTGACGAGCGAGCGGTTTATCATAGGCTTTTTTCGGACGGCATTTAAGCAAGTAGGTGATATAAACCGAATCCAAGTCTAGCCCTGCTTCAAGCAAGCCGCGTTGCAACGTTTGACGCGTGCCGCAAACAAACGGTTGCCCCTCCTTATTTTCGCGCAAGCCCGGATTATCGAGCAGGATGAAGAGAGGAGCGGTTGGATTGCCTTCGCCCCAAACGACCCGTTGACGATGTGTTGACAACTCGCATTTTTCGCAGGCGCGAGCGTCGGGCGGAGCGGTTTCCTCGGGTAAAATGACGGCCTGAAATTCAGTCAAATCCAACGCGCCCCCTTTTGATCAAGCGTTTTGTTTTTCGTAGTATCGGGTCGCGGTTTCTAAATTATTCTCGTCGGCTTTCCTTTAAAGGGTTCGTGTCTGAAACGGGCTATTTTGCTAATCCTTCCAATTATAATATAATAGATAAAATCATATAAGCTGGGGGAGTTCAATGAAGTTTAGTCATTTAGGCTCGTTATTCGGGCGTGTTTTTCAAGCTACTGCTTCAGCGTGGATCTCGAATCGGCTAGAACGCCGAAGCAGGACAAGTCAATTGGTCATCGGAATGCTGATGATGGTGGCCGTTGTTCTTAGCGGTTGCGCGGTGGAACCGGGCGGAGGCATCTCGGCAACCGAGGTTTCAACGGATGGGAAACTGATTGCTCATTTTATTGATGTGGATCAAGGGGATGCGACGCTGTTGCAAGGACCTGATTTTACGATCCTAATCGATACGGGGCGACACGATCGGGATGAACTCGTTCCGTATTTGCAGTCCAGCGGAATTAAGGCATTGGACTTACTTGTCGTTACCCATCCGCATGCTGATCATCTTGGACAATTCGAAAAGGTGATGAGCCACTTTGAGGTGTCAGAAGTGTGGATGAGCGGAGATGAGCATACGTCGAAAACGTTTGAACGGGCGCTCGAAACGGTTCTGTCTTCCGACGCAGGGTATCATGAACCGCGGGCAGGAGAAACGTTTACGATCGGCTCCGCGCATCTCGAAGTCATTCACCCGCAAACCGTGACGGGCCATCTCAACAACGGTTCGATTTCGACGCGGGTGACATTTGGAGATGTTGTGTTTTTATTTAGCGGGGATGCGGAAAAAGAAGCGGAACAAGAAATGCTGAATCGGGGGCGCAACATCCAAGCCGATATTTTTCAATTAGGGCATCATGGGTCATCCACTTCGAACACGCAACCATTTTTGGAGGCGATCAAACCAAAGGTGGGTATCTACTCCGCGGGCAGGGAAAATGAATACGGTCACCCGCACCGAGAAGTGGTCGATCTGTTCAGTCGCTTGAATATCCCACTTTATGGAACCGACCGCAATGGAACGATGTTAGTCGTCACTGATGGACAAACGTATCAAGTAAAAGGCGCTCAGGGCGCGGAGCTTATTCAGACGAAATCTGAAACGCCTTTGGATGAAGGGCCGCAATCCCTTGGCGATTGCATCGATATCAATACCGCGTCAAAAGAGGAATTAATTCAAATTAAACATATTGGTACCGACTATGCCGATCAGTTAATTGCGTTGCGTCCGTTTGGCTCAGTGGATGAGTTAACGCGGATCAAGGGCATAGGCGAAGGTCGGTTGAAAGATATTAAAGCGGAAGGACTCGCTTGTGTAAGGAGGTAAGCCGATGAAAGAAGCTGTGGTGGATCGCATCGTTGATGGCAAGCATCTTGTTTTATTGATTGGGGACGAAGAAAAGGAATGCGTCGTTCCGCTTTCAAAGATGACAGAGCAGTTAAAAGAGGGGGATTGGGTGACCCTTTCATTCGATGCCAACGACGAGATTGTCGATATTACGTCGAATCCAGCAAAAACATCCCAAAAACAGGATTCAATTCAAGCGAAAATGGCCAAGCTACGGGCAAAAAAAGGAAGTCGCTTCCAATCAGATTAACCCTCCATAGGATCAAATTGAGAGAAAACTCATTTTCAGAATAGGAAGTATAGTTACATAAGACTTGCGTAGAATCGACATCATTGGAGGAGAACGTTGCATAATACCATCTTGTTAGCCATTATCATCTGTGTGCTCGGAACAGCGGCATGGAGTCAGTCAGATTCACTTAGCGACACCGTTAAAACAAGTTATTTTAAAACCGCGATGGTCGTGTTGTTCACGTTCGGACTGATGGGTTTCTATCAGCGTCTAGCAAAACGAATGCGCGATAAATAATCGTATATCAGGTTGAGTCACTGTGATATATTGGAAGAGTAACAATCGGCGGGAAACTATAAAAAATGGGGAGGTTTTACACATGTCAATCATGAATTTTAAAATAGAAGGAACAGGGACAGGCATGCGGTTTGACGCGGTGGCGGACGGTAAGCATAAAGTAACGATCGATGAACCTGCGTCGCTTGGCGGAAAAGATACAGCGGCCAATCCGATTTCAACCCTGCTTGCCTCTTTGCTCGGGTGCGAAAATGTGATGGCTCAAATCATCGCTAAAGAAATGAACTTTGACTTACAAGGAATTTCATTTGAGGTCGACGCCACGTTAGACACGCGCGGCTTGATGGGCGACCCGAATGTGGACCCTAAATTGCAAACGGTCATCGTCAAGGCATTCCTCCAAACTTCCGAATCTAGCGAACGTATTCAACAATTACAAGATACAGTGGACGCCCGCTGTCCCATCTATCAGATCATCAAATCAGCGGGCATTTTGATTCGAAATGAATGGAGCAAGGCGGAAGTAGGGGTATAGGATACCGCGATAGCGCGGCGCTCTGTCGTAAGAGGCGGAGGAAGGAAGCGGGTGTGTCAGTCAGCGCCCGCTTTTTTCGTGTTAGGCGCCAATCAAGCGGGTGATCGGTCAGTAATGGGTCGCGCTATTCCCTTTAAAAAGGAGTACAACTTTTCCATGTCGGACAAACTGAGTGTAAGTATATGGAAAAGGGACGAGTGATCATTGGATAATAAATATCGAAAACAAAATTTGTGGTCGGGCTTTCTATTCGGAATGGGGTTCATTGCTTTTGTGGATGAGGCGGTGTTCCATCAATTGCTGCAATGGCATCACTTTTATGATCGGGAAACGACACGTATTGGTTTAATTTCGGACGGGTTGTTTCATGCGTTTAGTTGGTTTGCGACGATTGGAGGCTTGTTTATGTTTGCTGATCTTCGTCGTCGAAATGCGGTTTGGATGAGGCGGTGGTGGGGTGGAGTCTGGCTTGGGGCTGGCGCTTTTCAATTGTATGACGGGATCATTCAACATAAATTGATGCGCCTCCATCAAATTAGGTACGTGAACAATCTGCTTGTCTATGACGTCATTTGGAATTTAACGGGCGCGCTGATGCTTGTGATCGGGTTGGTCTTGGTCAAACAGCTTCAGCAAGGGTCACAGCGAGAAGGGGAACCGCGAAAACGTGAACGCGCATCTACATAATTTTTTGTTTGATCCCATAGTTGTCGCTCAATGGATTTTGGCATTTCCTTTTTTGCTCGGGATTTTTGTTTATGCGTTGGCGGTCCTTTTTTCCAATCGAAAATATAGACGTTGGCCACTCTTACGTACCTTCTTTTGGCTGCTTGGCAGCGTTTGCTCCCTTGTCGCCGTAATCGGTCCCTTAGCTTCAAAAGCGTATGTTGATTTTTTCGCACATATGATCGGCCATTTATTGCTTGGGATGTTGGGGCCGTTGTTGATGGCGCTTGGGGCACCGCTTACCCTTATCTTACGGACGCTTCCGATCCATCTGGCGAGACGGCTCACTGCGTTATTAAGAAAGAAACTGTTGCGGATGATCTCCGATCCCGTGGTGGCTGCATTGCTCAATATTGGCGGGTTATGGATTCTCTATATGACGAATTTGTACGCCATGATGCATGAATATACAATACTGCATGTGTTGATTCATTTGCATGTCTTTTTAGCCGGGTATGTGTTTACGACGGCGATGATTGAGATTGACCCAAACCCGCATCGAGCCAGTTACACGTATCGGATGACTGTGTTGGTTTCGGCTTTAGCCGCGCATTGCATTTTATCTAAGTACATTTACGCCGATCCGCCACAAGGCGTTTTGCGATCGGAAGCGGAACGAGGAGGGATGCTGATGTTTTACGGAGGGGATGTGGTCGATGCCCTGATTATCCTGATCCTTTGTCTGCAATGGTATCGAGCGAGTCGTCCCATAAAAGTTGTAACCGCTTCCAAATCCTCGAACGAAATGTGATAAAATGGGATCATAAAAGGAGGTGGGGTGGATGGTCGCTCGTCCACAACCGAATCAACGCTATACGTATGCTGACTATCTTTTATGGCCTGACAATGAACGTTGGGAATTGATCGATGGAATCGCCTATAACATGACGCCCGCTCCTTCAACCGAACATCAAAGAGTTTTGTTACGTTTAACTAGAAAATTTGCTGACTACTTCGAAGATCATTCGTGTGAAGTGTTCATTGCCCCATTCGATGTCCGTTTGTTTCCCGATCAAAAGAAGCAAGATGAACACGTTGTACAACCCGACTTGACTGTGGTTTGCGATTCGAACAAAATTACCGCAACAGGGTGTGAGGGTGTTCCCGATTTTGCGCTTGGAGTATTATCTCCATGGACAGCAAAAAAAGACAGAGGGCTGAAAAAACAATTATATGAGCGAGCCGTTATAAAAGAGTATTGGATCGTGGATCCGTTAAACCAAACGATTGAAACGTTTCTTCTATCTGAGCAAGGAACATACGAGGCTGGGCCATGCTATGGAAAAGGAGACGTGATCGACGTTCCGTTATTTGAGGGGCTTGTTATCAACCTAACCGCTGTGTTTACGTAAGAAATATCGGGGGGAGTCCCCGCCTATAAGCGCTCATTCCGTCGCTGCGTTCTATCGCGCGGCCCCCCCAAAAAAAAACGCTGACCCCACGGGGATCAGCGTTTTTTGACGGAGTAAGGGGTTACTTTGAGTAACCGTGGGTATAGCTTTTTGACGTGGGTTGGTTT
The DNA here is from genome assembly GCF_003609605.1 of Ammoniphilus oxalaticus. Lineage (NCBI taxonomy): Bacteria > Bacillati > Bacillota > Bacilli > Caryophanales > Paenibacillaceae > Ammoniphilus > Ammoniphilus oxalaticus. The sequence continues at coordinate 891,346 of NZ_MCHY01000008.1, forward strand.
CTTTTTATAGAGTTGTAAGAGCGCTTTTCCAATGACTTGAGCGCCGTTTACGCGTACTTTGGAGTAGGCGCGCGTGTAGCGTTTCCGATTTTTGTCTACTTTATTGATTCGTTTTTGCAGTTGACGCGTGGACATTCCGTTGCGGAGGATGCACATGTTTGAGCCGATTAAGCGACGTAGCATGTCGTTTTTGACGACGCGCTCGCGGCTGTCGGCGGGTAGCATCAGAAGGGGTGTTTTGGAGGCAATGCAATCGGTTAGCACACCCATGCCCGGTTTGGAAATAACGATATGGGCGGCATTGATTAGATCTCTGCCATTCGGAAACAACGGCGCTTTGATGATGCGTTTATTTTTGAAGGAATAGCCTTTGCCGCGATTCAGTTGGCCGGCAATCACGATTCGATGCTTCGTTTTCAAGCGGTCGATTCGTTTATACCACTGATTAATATGCTGATAGCGATATTTCCCTTTGCCGCCGCCCATCTGGACCAAAATAAACCGTTCATTCGGTTTAAGACCCAGCTTCCTTTTCACTTTTTGGGCGGACTGACTGATCGGTCTAACGATCAATGGGATCGGGACATAGCGGGTTCCTTTCATTTTCGGAATATAGCTTGGCTGGCCAAGCGTCATGTGGAAGAAGACATCGGTCGTTTGGTTGGCGTCGCGGATGACTTCTTTTTTAAATTTGATCGCTCGCTTGGAATCGGACTTGCGTATTTTTAAGTCACTGTGATAGATGCCGCAGATGATCGGTCGTCTCTTTTTTGGGATCGATTTAAGCGGCTTCATCTCTTTGCGCCAATCATGGACAATTAGACGCGAGCGCAACAATCGTTTACGATGAACCCCTTTGATTTGCTTTCCTGAACACGGTCTCAATTTGGTAGCGGATGAACCGAGATTCGATCTCAACCATCTATGAACCCCGCCGAATGAGTAGACAGTGACTCTTTTCCCTTTTTTCTTTAAGTATCTCACATTCGGAACACAGCGGCTTAAATGGCCAAAATTGCGGCCGACGACATAGCTGATCACGAACATCCCACCCTTTATCGTTTGGTCTATTGTATGAGCGCGACGGCGATTTGCAGGCGGCATTCGTCTATTTTTGGGTGATTTAGGCGAATGGACCGGGCGAACTCGCCTGGCGGCTCATATACATACAAAAGATTGCTCAAACTCGAAAATAAAAATGAGGTGACAGGATGAAAAGGGTGGCTGTCATCAGAAGTAATTTCTTGCCCCCAACAGAAACGTTTATATATGAAGAGTTGAAAAGGTTGAAAAGGTATCGAGCCTATGTGCTGGCGAAAAAACGTTCAAACCGAAAGAAGTTTCCGTATCCGCGCGTCACGGTCATCAACAAAAAGAAAGGCTGGCGACATTATCTTCGGAAAAATAAGATTGACCTGATCCATGCTCGTTTTGGGCATGCAGGGATCGACTTGCTTGACACGAAGCGTAAAACAGGGTTGCCGATGATCACGTCCTTCCACGGTCATGATAATCCGCGTAATCGTAAAAACCGAAAAAAGTATAGAAATTTAAAGAAATTGTTCCGTCATGGCGAGAAATTCACCGTCACGAATCGGCAGATGGGCCGTATTTTACGCGAATACGGTTGTCCCAAGAGAAAAATTCACGTGCAGCATAGTGGAATAGATCTAGCAAAATTCCGCTTTAAAGCGCGTAAACGTCCCAAAAAGGGTCCGATTAAAATTTTATATGTCGGGCGGTTCGTCGAGAAAAAAGGGGCGAAGTATCTCGTGCGCGCCTTCAAAAGGGTGACGAAACGGGTCCCGAATGTAAAATTAACGATGATTGGAGACGGCAGTCAACGCAATCAAATCAAAAGACTCGTCCGAAAACTAGGTTTAAGCAAAAAAGTGAACATGATTCGCACATTGCCTCATCAGCAGGTCGTGAAACAGATGCGCCATACACATCTTTTCTGCCTGCCCAGTGTGACCGGTAAAAATCGGGACCAGGAAGGGATTCCCAACGTATTGAAAGAAGCGATGGCCAGCGGGGTCCCAGTCATTTCTACGAGACATGCGGGGATACCCGAGTTGGTTACGCACAAAAAAACAGGTTTTCTCGTGCGTGAGCGGGATTCAAAGGCATTGGCGAAGATGTTGTTGTATGTCATTCGTCGTCCGAACAAATGGAAAGGAGTCGGAATCCGCGCTAGGCGGAAAATCGCCCGGGATTTCGATAGTCGGAAGCAGACGGCGCGTTTAGAAAGATTGTATGATGAAGTGTTAAGAAACAGAAAAAGGAAGAAGAAAAAACGAAAACGGGGGGTTAAGCGATGAAAATAGCGATGATCTGTTCGGATCGCGGTCCTTGTCCTCCTGTGAAGGGGGGCGCGATTCAGCTTTATATCGCTAAGGTCGCTCCGATCCTCGCCAAGAAGCACAAAGTGACTGTATTTTCCATCTCGGACACATCTTTACCGAACCGTGAAAATCGCGGCGGCGTGACGTACGTTCGTTATCCTAAAAGCAAATTTGAACAAAAAGTATTGAAAAAAATAAAAAAGGATCACTATGATATTGCCCAAGTGTTTAATCGTCCGACCTTAGTGACCCAAGTGAAGAAGGCGAGTCCGAAAACAAAGGTCGTCCTCAGTTTGCACAATCTTTTTTTCGGAACGAAGCGGCTTAAAGATAAAGATGCGCGCGCTTGTTTGAAGCATGTCGATTACATTGTGACGGTCAGCCGTTTTGTGGCCAGACATGTGACGCGCTATGGGTTTTCAAGTTCAAAAATCCGTCCTGTTTATTCGGGCGTTGATTTAAAGGACTACCCAAAACGAGGTTCGGCTCGTTGGAAAAAGTGGCGCAAATCCGTTCGCAAACGTTGGCGGATTCCCAAAAAGTCAAAAGTGGTCTTATTCGTTGGCCGTTTGGTCCCCGACAAAGGCTCTCATGTTGTCCTCAAAAGCATGAAATCCGTCATCAAAAAGCATCGCAATGTCCGTTTGCTTGTCGTCGGCAGCAAGTGGTACGCGCAACATGAACGGACCCCTTATATTCGCAAATTGTATCGCGAAGCCGCTAAGTTAAATCCGCATGTCACGTTCACTTCGTATATCCCCGTCAATAAAATGCCCCGCTATTACGCGGCTGCAGACGTATTCGTGTGCGCTTCTCAATGGAAAGAACCGCTCGCGCGTGTTCACTATGAAGCGATGGCAGCGAGTCTGCCCATCGTTACAACCCGACGCGGCGGAAACGCGGAGGTCATGATCGAAGGAAAGAATGGCTATTCCCTTCGCGCTTACAGAAGTTCAAAAGCATTTTCAACAGCGTTAAATAAGCTGTTAAGAAACCGTCAACGAGCGAAGAAAATGGGGCGGTATGGTCGAAAGTTAACCGAACGGAAGTATACGTTTACTCGCGTCGCCCGCGATTTACAGGGGATTTATCGAAAATTGGATAAAAATAAATAAACTCCGGGAGAGCCCGGGGTTTTTCTTTTTGTCGCATATTGTGAATATGTGTGAATGGGTGTGAATGATCAGGATGGGGGATTGTGTCGCCTTGTGTGGAATAATGTGAATTGATGTGAACTTATGCGGATGAAAGGCGAAAGGTGTAAGAACACGCGCCGTTTTTCCTTCCAAAAGTGGGATTGCCCTTTTACTATGTATGAAAAGCTCCGCTCGATTATGAACAGGAAACGTTCTGGATGATGCTGTCAAGAATGGTCAGATGTCGAGGGACAACCGCCGTTTCCTTCCTGTCCATGATTACATAATCTATAAGTAAATCATGGAATGAAGAGGTGAACTATGAAAATCGCCATCATCAGTCCAGGTCCATTTTCCGTCCCTCCTGTCATTGGAACAAGTGTGGAGCACGATATTCAAATGGTCGCTGAACAGTTGAAAGAACAGCATGAAGTCACGGTCTACACGCGAAAATGCCCCGAGTATCGGCGATCGAGCAGTGAGGGCAACTTACGATATAAAAGATATACGTATTCCCATCCAGCTCGCTATCTTCGGAAAGTGATCCGTCATATAAAAAAACAAAAACCAGACATCATTATGGTCGAGAATCGTCCGTCATACGTGTTGCGGATTAAGGCAAACATCAAACATATTCCTGTTGCGCTCAACATGCATTCGATGTTATTTGCATCCCCGCCGCAAATCAATCGCGAAAAAATGAATCAGGTCGCGGAAAAGGTAGATGGTTTGATTACGAACAGTCGATATCTATTGAGTGAATATGAATCCCGCTTCCCCGCTTTTAAAGGAAAAGGGGTCGCTGTTCATCTTGGCATCCACCCTGATCCGTTCGAGCTTGCTCAGCAACGCGCGGAGAAAATTGAGGGTCTGAGGAAGAAGCTGAGCATTCAAGAAGGGGATCAGACGATTCTGTTTGTCGGTCGCCTTATGAAGGAAAAAGGGATTCACATGATTCTCGATGTGATGCCGAAATTAATCAAGAAGTATCCGAAATTGAAATTGATCATCACAGGCTCCGCTCGCTATGGACGGAACGCGTCCACGCCGTACGTTCGTAAACTCAATCGACAGGCCGCGAAGTTGCGTAAGCATGTCGTATTCACTCAGTTTGTGCGACCAAATGAAATTCCCTATGTTTACCAATTGGCTGATATCGTCGTGATTCCTTCTTTTTGGCAAGAGCCATTTGGCAGGGTTAACTTAGAAGCGATGGCATCGAGTAAAGCGATTGTTGCCTCCGATCGCGGCGGCATTCCTGAGGTCGTCAAGCATGAAGAGAACGGATTCGTATTTCCGCTAAAAAATTACAAAGAGGACTTATACGAATCGATTAGCCAGTTGCTCGAAGATGAAGATCTCCGCGCTGAATTTGGTCAAAAAGGGTTAGAGCGGGTCAAACAATTCACGTGGGCGAGAACAGCGGAACAGTACTTGCAGCTATTTCAAACGTTGGCGCCAAATGAACAGCTCGATTCGGGAAAAGAATCGTGTTCCCAATAATAGTAGATAGCGCCTTATCCGTTTAAGGGAGAGGGCGTTTTTTATTGTCTCTCACTCGCATCCTCTTAATCTTCTTGCTACTCTAGTAAAAAAAGTTTATGAAAACAACGCTGAATTTGCCCTTATTTTATAGACGAACCGCAGCATTCAACTATTTCAACAAAACTAGTTTGCTACCTATTTTAAGAGTCTATGACTATATTCGTCCAATCGCTTTCTAGCTCAAAACATATAATAAAAGAAGATGACAGCCTAAATAAAAAAGTGAAACTGTTAGATTGATCGATCAAAAAGGAGTGGAAAAGGTGGGTACAAAAGTTCAACTCGTGGCCAAGCAACTGGAGTCCCATTCTATGGTCATTCCCCCTGGTCTGGCCAAAGCCTTAGGAATGGATGCTTCAACCGCCCAAGTAAGACTCCATTTCGGAGTCTCCTCACAAAAGATGAACATCCGTGTTTCTAGTCAACTTCGGCAAGGAGAGATTCACATCTCAACCGATAGCGTCGACCGTCTAGCGATTCCGTTGCAACCTCGCTATGAACTGAGACGAAACGAAAATGGCATTTATCTTGGACCCTTCATCGGTTTTCTTCTCACTCATCCATCTAAAAATGTGGAGCAATACCTTCCTTATCTGAACGATTATCTCCCGCTTTATGATCAAGTTGGCGGCGCGATCGTCGCATTTGCATTGGGCGATGTCGATCGGCAAACCGATCGTCTGCGCGGATTTGTTTATGATCCTGACAAAAAAGGGTGGGAGAGTGGGGTCTATGGGGTCCCGTCTTCCCTGTTCATAAAGACTGCGATGCTTTCGCCACGTGATTTGCGCTATTTTGAAACGAAAATGGGCAAGACGGTCTTTAACAACTTTAATCTTAATAAATGGGAAATGGATCAGGTATTGTCGCAAACGGGACTAAAGAAGCACTTGCCAAAAAGCAAACTTTATAAGCAAGTTGAAGATCTTCAATCCCTATTAAAAAGCAAGCAGCCCGTGTATCTGAAGCCGATCAACGGCTCCAGAGGTTATGCGGTGGCTCGAATCAGCAAAAATAAAAAAGGAATCTCGATGCGCTTTAGGTCCGATCAGAAAAACGAGAAGCTTGTTTTTAAAACGTTCGATGATCTACACAAGTTCTTACGACGATCCATCCGTCCAAAAACGTTTATGATTCAACGAGCGGTTGATCTACTCGTTGAAGGAGGAAGAATCATTGATTTCCGCATGATCATGGTAAAGGACGAGCGAGGGAAATGGGAGGATGTCGGGCTTGTTTCCCGCTTTGGACCTACGAACAGTGTTGTTAGTAATATTTCCGCGGGCGGCACAGCGGAACTTGGCGAACAAACATTGCAGCGACTTTTTAATTTATCGGCTGACGAGTTAATCGAGTGGCGCAAGCGGCTCAGTCGGATTGCCCATCAGGTCGGGCGTTGCCTAGACAAATCAGGTCTGCATTGTGGAAATATGGGCGTCGACTTTGGCATTGATAAAAAAGGCCGCATTTGGATTTTAGAAATTCAACATAACAATCCAGATCATACGCTTGCGCTAGATGCTAGCGCATTCGAGCTGTATGAGCAGATTTTACGCAAGCATTTACTTTATTTGAAGGGCTTAGCCGGATTTTCGGCTCGGGAGCGAGCGGAAGATGGGTAAAATCATCGGGATCATAGGTGGAATGGGTCCGCTGGCTACTGTTGATATTTTTGAAAAAATCGTAAAGATGACACCCGCAGCCACAGATCAGGAGCATCACCGTATGATGATTTACAACAACCCGAAAATTCCGAGTCGAATGGAGGCGGGGTTGGGCCACGGGGTTTCCCCCCTTGCTGAACTAATCGATACAGCGCGTCGCTTGGAGCGAGCAGGAGCCGATTTTCTCATTATGCCTTGTCACACAGCGCATATCTGGTTAAATCAGATTCGGCGGGAAGTTAGAATCCCGATCATCAGTATCGTTGAGACGACTGTGTCGGCGATCGAACAAGAGCATGACCCCCGCTTGGGACAGATTCTGTTGCTTAGTTCGCAAGCGACGATTCGACATGGCCTTTACCAAGAAGCGTTTCAAGAGAGGAATATGTCCATTCAACTGCCGACAGTCGAAGATCAACAATTTATCGAGGTTGTCATCCAGCAAGTGAAAGCGTCGGCGATTGATCATGCCTTAATCAACAAACTAAACAGTCGTTTGCAGTTTTATTTCGCTAGAGGAACCCGGGCTTTACTCGGTGGCTGTACGGAGATTCCGTTATTGTTTCCACTGCTTCAAGTTCAGATGAAAAAATGGGATCCCACGTTGATGCTCGCGCAGCGGGCAATTGAACTTGCAAAGGAAAAAGATGGAGGCGAAGCTTCTTGAAAAAGTTAAAGTTAAAGAAGGTCGTAAAAAAGATGGGAGGGGAGATCGTTTGGGGCAGTAAGGAGGCTAAGATTAGGCATGTGAGCTATTTTCCAAGAAGCTTTAGAAAGCACACCCTTTATTTCGATATGCCACATCCTTATTCCAAACGGTCGCTCGGCTCCTTGAAAGGAAAACCGAGTATTATTGTTAGTTCTTCCCCGCATCGGTTTGAAAAACTATTCGATAAAAATACAACGGTTATAAAAGTAAAAAATTCAATTAGAGCCTATTGGGACTTTGTGCGTTATTATCGCACACGATTCAAAATACCTGTCATCGGCGTGACTGGGACATGCGGGAAAACAACGACGACGGAAATGATCAAGACGATTCTCGCGAAACGTTATCGGGTACATGGAACGGTCGATGGAAAGAACAATCTGAACAATAATTTACCTTATTTATTAGGATTCAATGAACAAACGGAAGCGGCCGTATTTGAAATGGGTGTATCTCATCCCGGCTGCGTTGCCGACAGTTGTCGCCATTTTCGTCCCCAAGTGGGAATTATTTTAAACATAGGCGTTTATCATTTGCTCGGTTGTAAAACATTCGATCAATACGTTCGAGCCAAAGCGGAGATGATCGCTGGGATTGAGCCAGGCGGGACGCTTATACTGAATGCGGACGATAAGCATGTTCGAAGCCTCGATGTGAGCTCCTTTAAGGGACAGATCGTCACCTTTGGAGTGGGTGAAAACGCCGATTTTCGCGCGACAGATATTCGTTATATAGAAGGGGGAATGGCTTTTACCTTGCATGCGGCGGGGCAGAGCCTTCCATTGATCGTTCATGGTTATGGAGAGGAAAATGTATACAATGCCATTGCCGCCCTTGCTGCCGCTCATGCGATTGGCATGAATTTAAAAGAAGCGGGCGCGGGGTTGGCCAAATTTGAACAAGTGCGTCAACATCTTGAAAAGCGTCAAGGTCCGAATGGCAGCGAGATTATTGATGACACTTGGAATTGCACTCCTCCTTCAGTCCATGCTTCATTGAAGGTGTTGGATGCGTTGGCAGGGGCCCGAAGGAAAGTAGCGCTGCTTGGTTATATGCCGCAATTAGGAACGGAAGGCCAACGCGAATATGACAAGATAGCGCAGCGGGTGATGGAAGTCGGGGTCGATCATTTGATTGTGATTGGCGAAGCGAACAGAATCGGGCAAAGAGTAACTGAACTGGGTATGGATCCGAATCGGATTGATTACTGTCGTTCAGGTCATGAGGTTGCCCAAGCCCTTACGCCTTTTTTGAATGACCAACATCTCATATTGTATAAATTCCCCTACAAATATCGTCTTGCCGCCTTTGCTCCGTTCCGCCAATTGATGAAAGAGACGCTCGGTTATTCATAAGTAGACGTCACTAAAAAAGACGACCTTCACATGGTGGAAGTCGTCTTTTCATGTTTAAGTTATGTTCCATTTCTGGGGAATCCAGCTAGTCTTTTTGCGTAGAGCAGATTCGCTGAGCGCGCTTGTAAAAACTTATCGGTTCTTCCTGCGACAACAGCAATGAAGTGGTCGGGATTTTGGTTATTGATCTCGATCAACCACAGCTTTTTATTTTTATCAATCGCTAAATCGAAACCGAGATTGGCGCAGTGGATGCCGCGTTTTTCAAGTTCTAGCGCGGCGTGGCGCGCGATCATCGTCATTTTATTGTTCCATTGATTCGCTTTCCGACGGTTGATGTCGAGCGTTTGTTTTAACCCTTTTTTACCCCATTCGGCATAACCGCCAGAAGTAATGTTGCTAATAATGCTGCGTTTCGCCCCATATCGAGCAAACAGTCCAATGTTTGCCCATTGATTGGTATCGTCTTTCACTAACGTTAAGCGAAAATCAATCACCCTTCCCTTTAGCGTTAATAACGGGATGGCCTGTTGAATTAAATATTTTTCCGAGGCGGTTACGGTTTGCAAGTAAGAAATAAACCGTTTGTGATCCGCGAAGATATGTTTGATGTTTTGGCCATAGACCCTTGTTTTCACGATCACTTTTGGGCGGTCAAAGGTGGCTTCGATGACCCCCGCTCCGAGTCGGCCAACAACAGGTTTAATGAAGATTTTTCCGTATTTTTTTAACATTCGTTTCACATCGGAGGAGTCGTTTAATAAGACGGTTTCGGGTAAATGGTGTTTGAGATTGGGGTGACGGCGCAACCATCGATACATTTCCCATTTATCGAAAATCGGATAGTTGAAAATGCGCGGACCTAGCGTTTGGTAAAAATGAGTGGATAATTCCTGAAATAAATTCCATTTATCGGTCAGACTCACTTCCACGATCGATAGGATTGCCGCTGGATACGCGTATGTTCCTTTTTCCCAACGGTTGTATGTTGGATTGAAGATCCATCCTTGAATCGTTTGCGAGCCTGGATCTACACCTTCAAGAGAGAAGATGAGCAAGGCGCCACCGATTTGCTCGTAATTTGCGGTAAAGCTCGCTAGATAGTTTTCGTTATTTTCTAGTTGATTATCGGATACAGCGGCTAAGACCCCGATAAAGGGCCCGATGATCAGGCTATTTCCTTGTCGTTTGACTTCGTACTCCACCGTTGTTGGAAGATGTAAATGGGATAACGTGTCCGAACAAACCCGCAGCATATTCAAATCCAGGTCGGGATCCAACGCAAGCGTGACCTCTTCATAAACATTGCCAAAAACGAGTGTTACTTGCTCTCCCTTTTCTAAATTTAGGTGGGCGAGTGTTTGAGGATGAGCTGTCAGACAAGCGGAAGCGCTAGATTCTGATATAATCTTGACTCTTCTAATCAAGTGAAATCCCTCCCGCGGGAAAACGTCAGGCAAGTGTAGTAGCTAGTATATGAAATTGTCATGCAAGTGACTAGACAGAAGGGAGGGTAACCTCAAAATTAAGCCAATGCCCCGCCGCAAACGCTCAAGCCAAGTCCTATCTTTGTTAATACAATAGAGTAGGTTAACGCTAGGGAGGAATGAACTTGAAAACATTAACTGTTCAAGATATTTTGGGACCGCTTAAAGGGACTTTGGTCCGCGGGAGCCGAACTGAGCCGATACGGGATGCCGTTGAACATCCTTCGCAAATTCGGAGAAGAAACACGTTAGTGTTTGACCGTTACGATAAATATTTGCTGCCGCGCGCGTGGCGGATGTTTCCCAGGGGGGTCATTGTCACCGACACGCCGCCGATGTTTTTGGGCAACGACTGTCGCTGGACGATCATATACGTGAAAGATATGGAACAAGCTTTCTGGGACTTTGTAGAGTATTATCGCGGACTGTGGGACATCCCTGTCATCGGTGTAACCGGCACATGCGGGAAAACAACGGTGAAGGAAATGGTCAGCTATATTTTGAGTGAATCGATGCGAACGCAATCGACCTATAAAACATACAACGGACTCGTCTACAATTTGCGTTATTTGATTGGGATCGATGAACGAACCGATGCGGCTGTAATGGAAATGAAAGTCGCCGTGCCTGGCGATCTGTTGCATACGTGCCGCGTGTTTAAACCGCAAATAGGGATCTTTACTAACATTGGTACGGATCATTTAGAACACTGTGGGACGATGGAAAATTATATCCGAGAGAAGGCGCGGTTAATCGATGGGTTAGATCCGCGGGGCGTCCTTATTTTGAACTGGGACGACGCGAATATTCGGAACCTGGACACGTCCTCTTTTCAAGGAAAGATCCTAACATATGGAAAAGGAGAGGGTGTGGATTATCGGATTACGCAGATCAGTTATCGAAACGAGGGCATGCGCTTTACTTTTTCCAGCAATGGAAGGTCGTATGAAGCCTCGACGCACGGGTACGGGGAACATACGGTTTACAATGCGGTTGCCGCGCTGATTGCCTGTGAAGCCGTTGGGGTTGATCTGCAGACTGCGATCAGACGTTTGGCGTCCTACCGTCAGCTAGAGGCGCATCTACAAACACGCGTAGGGATTAATGGATGTCTGTTATTAGATGATACATGGAGTTCCAATCCGACTTCGGCGGAGGCGGCTTTGAAAGTGTTGCATGAGTTGGCGCAAGGGAAGCAAACGGTCGCGATCATGGGGCGAATCGGCATGCTAGGGGAACATACAGACGAACAACATCAGATGCTAGGGGATAAAGTTGTTGAGAATCAGGTCGACGCTTTAATTACGATCGATCCAACCGCCGATTTGATCGGGAAGCGCGCGATTGAGCTTGGTATGGATCCTCGTAGAGTATTCTCGTGTCATTCCCCGCATCAAGTGTACGGACGGTTTCGTCAATTAGTAGATAAAGACGCTGTTGTCCTCCTAAAGACATCGATGATGGATCGCGTCGATCAAATTAAAAAATTGATCATCAAGGAGGGGGATCGTCCTTGATCAAGTGGGGAGAACAGCCAAGGAAAATCAAGTTAGGTGATCAGACGTTTCGTCAGATTCGCTTAAGAGACAAAGAGATGTTTGAATCGTACACGAAACGCTGTGACTATCCGACCAATTTATGGTCGATGAACTTTGCGTTTCTTTGGGCAGACGCTAAAGGGGATCAGAAGCTTGTTTTCTGGAAAATCATCGATGATCTGCTCGTCCCGTTTGTTCTATATCGGAAAGAAGGATTGCATCTCCTTTGTTTGCCGTTAGGAGCGGGGGGACCCGATCGTATATTATATGTTGCTTATCAATGCTTAAAGTTCTGCAATACTTGGAATCGAAAAAACCGCTACTATCCAGCGACAATCCGCACGGTCAATCGGGATCAGCTCACTTTTTTGCAACGTAGTTCCGAGTTTCAAAAATACTTTGAATACCGAGAGATGAACGGGCGAGAACGGCATTTCAGCATTGAAAAGATTACCGAATTGAAGGGAAAGGACTTTCAACGAATACGCAATCAACTAAACCGCTTTAACCGCGACTATCCTAATGCGGTGATTCGTCCCTACGAACATCGTGATTATGAGGCTGTGTTGCGTGTAAACAACAACTGGTTGAAAAAAGCGAAGCAGCAGTATTCGGTTATCTTCGACCAACTGTACTTTCGGGAAATCATGAAACAGCATGAAGAACTGGAACACGCAATCCTTGTCGTTGAAATTGATCACGAAATTGTCGGGATGGTGAGCGCAGGATTGACCGCGGAAGGCCAGTCATGGGGCTGCCTGATTAAGAAAATGGCCGATGTTGACGGTCTGAATGAAGTGATGATTGTAGAAATGGCGCGCGCAGTTCAACGTCTCTATCCGACGGTGGAACTACTCAATGTCGGCAGTGATTTAGGGGTGGAGGGGCTTAGCAAGTTTAAGGAAAAGTTTCGACCTGCGCTCAGTTTAGAACGGTATCGCGTACGCTTGAAAAAATAAGAGGAACGTAAAAGCATAGACTTGATCTATGCTTTTTTATACTCTGACTCGACCTATCAATCATTTGTAGTCACTCTATTAAAATGTGCAAATGGATGAGGACGAGCGCTTAGTCAATAAGCTTCTCTCTAACATATAAATATACTAGATCAAATGAAAGAGGTGAATATAATGGGAATTCGAAAACATGATCAATGCTTTGTTGAAACGCATAAAGCCTATCTAGATTTTGCTCTCGGTTACAACAATACCCCCGCGCCGGCCCCTTCCGGATCAATGCCGATTAATAGTGTTGTAGATTACGGCAGAGTCTTTTTTGAAGACAAGACTCACAATCATAACAAAGCGTTAATCGTTGTAAAACGGACAGATGCGGATCCTTGCAAGTTACGCTTATTTGTAAAGACGCGTGATAGAAATGAACCATTTTCACAGTTAATCCCTGCCGCAGTCGTTAATGAATATGACCATCCCGGTAGTTATGCGATGCAAGTTGAAAATGTAGAGTGGGTTTCGTTAGCTTGTGAGCCGACAGGTGGTGTCCCTGGATATTGTGTTGGAAAACTTATTATCCAAAAGACATTCTGCATTTGTTGCAAAAATAACGGCTAATCACTGTTGAGAGGCTGACTCAATCAGGGTACGACCCTTCGTATTGGGTCAGTCTTTTTATTTTTATCATTGCTTTATTTTTCTAATAAAAAAAGAAAGGAGGCGCATTCAATGAATGTACAGATCCAACGTTGTTACCATCTCTCTCCCGATCAAGTCCTTATTTCAAAGAAGTGGCGGAGCAGTCGATTTCCAAGAGAACTAACCTTGAATCTTGGCGCCTGGAGAAAACGTATGCAAGTCGTGTTTAGTGACCGTTTAGCCTCTGATACAATTGGCATCTCCACTGCCTTATTTCCAAGTCTAACCATTCCAGCGAACCTCTATTACGAGAGTCGATGGATGGGGACGCAGTTGATCGTTGGCCCGGTTATCGCTCTGATCGTTGGCAAGCAAGAGTTAAATCAAGATGCATTCGATGAATTCGAAACCTACTTACAAGATTATGCGTCAATCAACGGCCTTGTCTATATTTGCGCGGAAAGCGGAATTAATACGCAGGCAAAAACGATCGAGGGATACTACTATGATCCACAGGCGAGTGAGGAAGAAGAATGTTGGAAGCAAGGTGTGTTTCCATATCCAGGATCGGTTTTTCGCCGCGTTCTTTTACAAGATCGGATTCATTATGATCTTGTTACTACGTTACAAGGGAGACTCTTTAATGGCTATTTATTCAACAAATATGAAATGTGGGACGCGTTGTCAAAGGTTCCTTCTCTGCGTAATCATCTGCCTGAAACCGCGTTGTTCATTGGGGTGGAGGATGTCAATCGGATGTTAGCGCGCTATCCGTCGGTGTATTTGAAACCGATGTTTGGCGGGTACGGGATCGGGATTTTAAAAATAGATCAGACGGCAGACGGGTATCGGTTGTATGATGGCGACAAAGTTGACAAGTCGTTTCAAGCTGTGGCAGAAATTGCAGACGACCTCAATCCGTTGATTATGCAGCATTATATTATTCAGCAAGCGGTCCCCCTTTTATATGAAGATCGACATGTAGATTTTAGAATCATCTTGCAAAAAGACGGTTCACAAAGTTGGAAGTCATCGGCGGTGTTAGCGAAGTTCGGTCGGGTTGATCAGATCTTCACGAATGATGCGAGCGCAGTTATGACAGGGATGGAAGCGTTAATGGAAATTTTTGAGCTTACGGAACAGGAAGCGGAGGCGAAAGAGCAACAGATCATTGATCTATGCATCCAAGCCAGTCACGTTATGGAACAACGTTACGCGCGTTTTGGGATGTATGGGGATTTTGGATTTGATGTGATCATCGATCAATCCAAGCGGATCTGGCTGTTAGAAATCAACAAATTTCATCAGTATGAAATAGGATTATATGTAGATGACAATCCTGATGAACTGTACGAAAAATTTGTGACAACACCGCTTGCTTATGCTAAAGCGCTGGCTGGTTTTGGATAGAACGATGGGGTGATTGACTGAGAGCAAGACTATTTCCCCTAGCATATAATATGATAGAACGTTTATGAGTAGGGGGGGCGCTAAATGAAGAAGGCTTTGACTCGGAAGCAAATTGAATCATTGAAAAGAAGTTTTAAAAAAAAACTAGGATATGAATGTGATCTAAAAGACCCCAAAACAATCCAAGAGAAAATACAATGGATTAAGATATATGGAAAGTTAGAAAGGTTTGCCAAATATACAGATAAGGTTGAGGTTCAAACGTTTATAATAGAGACAATCGGTGAAGCTTATCTTATTCCAACGATTGGTGTGTATGAGCATCTGGAGGAGATTGAATTTGAACAACTCCCGCAGTCCTTTGTCATAAAAGCAACGCATGGTTCAAGCTGGTATAAGATTGTAAAGGACAAAACCCAGATTGACTGGATGGAGATCCAGCAATTGCTAGGAGAGTGGCTTGAGTCTAGCTGGTTCTCGAAATCAAAGGAATCGAATTATAAACCATTGCCGAAGAGGATTTTGATTCAAGAGTATTTACCCCGCGCGCCGAAAACCTTTTCAGAATACTCTTTTCATTGTTTCCATGGAGAGCCTCAGTTTGTTCGGATCGACGGATATCAAAGCCTCGGCATCTATTCTATGGACTGGCAGCCGCTCCTCGAGCGGGTCGAGACGACGCCGTCGAATAACGATGAGAAGAGCATAGCGAAACCAGCTACCTTCGCGGAAATGGAACGCGTTGCCCGCGCCCTTGCCAAAGATTTACGATACGTACGGGTTGATCTATTTGATGCTGCGGGGCGTGTCTATTTTAATGAAATGACCTTCGCTCCGGGCGGCGGCTTTCTGCAAACATCTGAAGAATTTGGTCTTTGGATTGGGTCCTTGCTAGACTTGAAGAAGTATGTATGAATCAAAGCGCAAACAAATAGAAAGGGCCTCTTAGCATGGGAGCTGAAGAAGCCCTTTTTCTATTATTTTTGTTTTTTCGACGCTGCAAGTCTGGTGATCGCGCCGATTTCAATTCCATTAGCATAGGGTGGCACTTGAAAAATGTTGAGAAATAATTGACCGCAATCGTCGTTATCAAATCCACTCGCTTTGAAATAGTAGGTTTTTCCCGCTAGCGCCTCAAAAAATACTAAGGAAGTATAACCAGGTCCATCGTCGTCACTACAAGCGACCTCTGTTAAATTAGCGCAGGTTCCCGTGTAAACACCCAATATTGTATCGTAATTGCTATGAATCGTGTTGGCACCAATTGTCATATTGCGCGGCGCGGTGAATTTGAACCAAACTGAAAAGTATTCATCGGTGACGCAAGTTGGATCCAGTGGGTTTTGTGTCGCATCGCAGGTGAGCTCAATCGCTGAGAAAGGTAATCTACGGATGGTTGTCGCTGTAACGCATTCGTCATTAACAGGACAGGCAATGAATTGTGATTTACGTGGACGATGAATCATTCCCATTTTCATTCCCCCTCTATTAAATTATTTCTAAAGAACTCCGGAATCAATCACTGGAAAAACGGCAAGGTAAAGCATTCCACAAGCGTTGCGACCATAGCCTGCAACAGAAACGGTATAGGTTTCCCCAGCGACAGCCTCAAAGAATACGGGAGTCTCATCGCTTTTCCCGCAACTTACATTTGTTAGCGCATGGCAAGCGCCTGTATAAATACATACCTTTGTAGCGTAATCGGTATGGGCGGTACTTACGGCGAGCGTACCTGTATATTCAGAAATGAACGTATACCAAACCGTGTGGTTTTTCGCTCCGCATGTGAAGGAATTCGCGCTGAAGGGGATTGTCTGAAATACTGTAGCCCTGCTGCATTGATCATTTAAGGGACGACAAAATCCTTTTCTCAACATGTTCGACCTCCCATCATTTTGTGTAGGGAAAAAAGAATCCCTCGCGCGAACACGAGGGATTACAAAATCTCTTATAAACCCATCATTCTATTTCGTAATTGCTCAAGAACTAGAGGTTCTGGCATTTGACCGTAGTCAAAGGATACGATTGAGCCAATCGCGCAGATTGAAACTTCAAACGTGATATCCGGGAACCCGCCGTTAACCGCATTTCTAGGTCCATTGGTCGGTGGGAATTGTAGAACTACTTTGGAATGCTCAATATCTGTAATCGTTCCCACTCCTAGAAATCCGCCATTGTTACCTAGAAGCAACACGAAATTGCCAGGTTGCCCCATACTAAAGTGTTCTCTTAAATTCCTCTTCATGTTTGCAACACAGTCACAAAAACAATCTTTTCGAACTCCCATAATTAATTCCTCCTTTTTGTTTGGTTAATATAAGATATGCTTGTTTCTCGTAACTGGTATCGGCGTTTTTCTTGGTAGATTCGTATATTTTTAAAGGAAGGAAATGATGAATGCTTTCGCCTGTATCCTATGCCATCGCACAAACAGAAGAATGAAGCAAGGAATAGAATGAATAGATGCTTGTTAGTTCAATCCGAGAGAGGGGATCGACCGAATGGTTTCTATTATTTGTTGTACGATGCGTCAGCATTTTATGGAGAATGCATTTCGAAACTATGAAAGTCAGGATTATCGTGAAAAAGAGCTTATTATTATATTAAATCGGGATGACATGGATCGCAGCGTTTGGGAGGCGAGAGCGAGACGATCGTCAAATGTCACTGTGTTTCAATTGCCGGAATCGATGACGTTAGGAGAGTGTTTGAACTTTGGGGTTGAACAGGCCAAATATCCGTATGTCGCCAATAAACAGGGATTTTGGAATGGCTGAAAAAAAGAGATTGCTCTATCGGCGAAAAGAGATTTGGGCAACTTTATAAAGTATTTGGGAACGACACAATTGAATGTTTAATTAAGACACCTGAGCTAATAAGACAAATATTGCCCTTTAGTGATGTAAGTTATAGTCTCTATCAAGAATTTAAGGAAGTACAAAAGAAAAACAACTTTGCAGAGCTACTAGCGTATGAACTAGGAAAGCCCATGGTGCATTTGGCAGGTGCGATTGCAAAGATTGAACAGGAGCAAAAAAGCAATATTTTTTCAATAATTTGCGATTCCCCATATCTACTATATAAATATATAGATGTTGATTTAGCGATATATGATGAATTTGCAATTGGAAATTTAAATATAACACCTGAAAATACTATGAGGATTGAACAATGGGCGCTGGATATATTGGTCAACAATACTAATCAGGGAAATACTGCGATGGATATTCAGGAATTTTATTGTGAAATGGAAATTAAGCTGCAACTTAGTAAAAAGTTAATAGCTGAAGAAATAACAAAAATGCAATCTCGAGAATTTAAGATTGAAGGCAACTATATTGTTCTTTATAAGGAAAATAAAATTGAAAAAGAACTTGCCTACCACGCTCACCGCATTGCAACTAAAAAGTTAGAAATATATCCTTCCAATATCGAGAAGCATTGTAAACCACTCAATACAGAACAAAGAAAGGCTGTTGAGACTGTATTCAGTGAGAATGGTGCTTTAAGTATTGTAACTGGCAATCCAGGTACTGGAAAGACAACTTTGATTTCCTCGATAGTGAATATTGCGTCAGAAGCAAATCTTCAAGTGAGGCTTGTTGCATTTACTGGTAGGGCAAGTGAGAAATTAAATGCTGCAACAGGTGCCCCCGCTACCACTATTCATAGTCTGATTGAGGAAATACGTTCCTATTGTAAAGAAACTGTTCAAGCAGACATCATAGTAATTGATGAAGCTAGCATGATAGACAATATTTTAGCCAATAAGCTTTTTAGAGTTTTACCAAGTGGTTGTCGTGTAATCATTGTCGGCGACATAAATCAGGTTGAAAGCATAGGAGCAGGAAGCTTTCTAAGGGACATTGTTGATAGTAAGAGATTTGTACATACGGTATTAACACGTATACATAGGCAAGCAAGTGATAGCTTGATAAGGATTAATTCAGACCGTTTATTAGTGGGTAAAGAATTTATTGAGAGTCCATTTGATTCAGACTTTGCACTAATTGATGCTGACGATGGGAAGATAATTTCCGAACTGGAATATGTTTTTCATGACCTTTGGAGAAAGGGATATAACCCGTTAACAGATATTCAGATATTAACACTTTTTAGTTCAGAAGAATATCGTTTTGGATGCATTAATGTAAGTCGCCTAATACAGAAATGGACTACCAAGCTTAGATGGTCTAGTAATCCCCCACCATTTGGACAAGATTTGGGCATAGGTCTAGGCGATAAAGTTGTTCAAAACGCCAACAACAAAGAAAAAGGTGTTTTGAACGGAGAGATTGGTTTTGTTGTAGGTATTTGTCCTGAACGTGAAATCCTCACAATAGATTATGGGAATCAAAATGATAAATTTATTACTTATAGATTCGATGAATTAAATCAAATCACCTTGGGCAGTTGCTTAACGGTTCATAAAGCCCAAGGTAATGAATACCGTATAGTAATTCTATTGGTACCTACGGAAAGCGAGCATCTAATAAGACGTGATGTGATTTACTCCGCTATCACCAGAGCCAAAGAAAAGCTATACATTGTAGGTAATTTAAATACATTGTACAGAAACCTTTATGAGTTGAAGATAAAAACAAGAACAACATTATTAACAAAATATGTTATGGAGCGATTTCAAAATGAAAATGATGAACCAGAAGAAATTTTTGGAGATAAAAATACAATTGAATTTTACTGGAATTAACTTTGTAAATAAAAACTTAGAGACACCTCAAACAAACTTTAATTGTTTTATTGGATTATCTTTTAGCCCTTGACCCTGCAACGGTCACTGGTTACGCCATTTTTAGGATAAACGGAGAAAATGCGAAGTTAATTGAATACGGTACATGCAAATTAAATGATAAAAAAGAAAAAGGAATCGAAAAAGCACTTAATATCAAAGTATTATTATCGGATATCTTTGCTCGATTTAACATTTCAATTGTGGCTGGAGAGGACGTAGTATTCGTACGTAATTTCGACAGCGCAGTAGACCTTTTAAAGCTACAGGCGGTAATTGAACTCTTCTGTATAGGCAAAGGCGTAAAGTATGCTTACAAAGCATTTAAACCACGCAGTTGGAGGGGGAGGGCAAATGGTGTTGGGGCACTTTTGGAAGTGGAGAAGGGAAATGTTAGTCAAACTGTTTGGCATGGCTATATGAAGAATATTGTCGCTTCTGATATCGATGGAAATGCTGCGGATGCTATTGGGATTGGAATGTGTTACTTATACAGGGAATTGCAGATACCATTTGCAAATATAATGTTGAAAGATAATAAATGAAGAGGCTGTGGTGGTGCCATGTCACAGCCTTTTATTTTGAAGAAAACCAAACGTCATATAAAATTAATAAAATACAAACTTGGAGGTAATTATGAAATTCGTTATCTATACACCAAAAAATATCTTATTGGAAAAGGTCATACAAGTTATCGAAAAGGAAGTCATATACGCATCTTATCAGGCAACGATTAAAGGGGTTAATTTTACAATTTTATCGAATATCAGGTTAGGAATAATTCGGACAGAGAGTGGCTTTGTAAGGTTAAATTTAGGTGGACGTTATGATAGAACGAGTTTAAGTAATTTTAACACGGTCAAAATACAGGTAATGGATGCTTTAACAAGGAATCGCATTCCATACATGGAGCGCAATGAGTTCAGTGAAGTGAGAAGGAGGGAAGTCGTATGAACACGTTAATAACAAATGATATGCATTCCATGCAACTTGCTGTCTTAGTAGAGAAAAAACTATTGACTTTAAAAATACCATATGCTAGATTGATAGTACTTTAATTATGAAAGGTGGTTAGTCTAGAAATTAAAAGTCGAACTTAATTTTATTTTAATCGAACCAACTTATTCCAATGCCCAGCCAATTGCTTGGCATTGTGACGAAAATCTTTGTGTAATAGCAAAAAAAGTAGAATATGCAAAGCCACTTTAGACGTTGCAACCAGCACGGAAGCCTTTAAATAGGTATGGTCATCGAACCAGGTTCTAATGTAGGGGCGCTATGCTCGTAATTCCTGTTAGGTTGCAATTAGGAAGCTACTTTGCACTTCTATTTTGCTTTAAACACATCAGATTTATTTTGAATTGAATAGTGTAATGATTACTTTTTCCCTTTATAAGGGACAAGTATGTAAACTTTGATGTTTCCTATCCACGGGATAGGTGTGTCAACTTACACTAAAGCAGTTCAGCGTCGCAGGTATTGGAATAGTTTGGTTCTTTTTTGTGCCATAGGGATTCCATTACGACAAAATGGAATCCCTTTTTGTCGTTCCTTGTACATTGATAACTTCATAATGAACGAAACAATACAATGTGCCCTTTTCGGAAGGGGTATTGGGCGAAAGCGCAAAATAGCATAACACCTATTCACATAGGTGCCGCATTGTAATGCAATTAAAAAATTTGGAGGTAAATAACATGAAACAATTATCGTACAATATTATTAGCAAAGAAGAACAAACGGTAGGAGAAAATATAAATCTCATAAATGTTGATTTCACTGTTGAAGTGGAGAGTCAATTATTAGCGGTTAGCAATCACCCCATATACTTTACGGTTGTTTATTATGTCAATAAGATTTCAAATGAAATTGACCATGTTGAATACGTTGGAACAAGTTCTGCCAACTGGGAAGCTTTTATCGTAGAAATCCCCGATGAAGAATACCTAATGATAGATAAAATTATGTTTCATATTTGCGAGCAAATAGACAAGTTGGAACTAGCAAAAGTATTCCATTCATAAAATAGGGGTTGGGGTATTTATGTTTGAAGTTGCCCCTGTATCTTATTCCATTTCACGGAGGTAATTTTAATGTGGAAAAATGAAGGTCATATGAAAATAAATTTATACGGTTACAAATGTAATAATGGGCAAGCGCTAATTGAAAAAGAAGAAGCAAAAGTAGTACGCAAGATTTTCCAGCTAAGAAGTGAAGGTATGGAATATAGCTTAATTTCAAGACATTTGAATGAATCAGGATACATTATGGACAGAGGAAGGGCATTTACTGCACAAAGGGTTTCAATAATATTGCAAAACGTATTTTACGTAGGATTTGTTGAATTTGCTGATATTAAGACAAAAGAATTTCAACTAGTCAAAGGAACGCATTTGCCAATTATTACAAAGGATATATGGAATGAAGTGCAGAAAGTGGAGCACAAGCAAAAGCTGCAGAATAAGGATAATTAATTGAAATGAAATGCTTGGGCTAATTTATTCAAGTTCAAGCATTTCTAAAATACATAGTAAGGGAACGATTGGACATGAGTAACAAAACAATAATAAAACCAACAGAAGAAGAAATTAAAAAGCAGGAATTACTTGAGACTTTAGTTAAAATGATTAGTGAGTATTCGAAAAGTAAATCAAAAAAAGCTTAGGATTCACGTCCTAAGCTTTTTCACTACAAAATTATGGAGGAATTAAATATGAGTACAAATTTAATTAAATGTTGTGGGTATGTTAGAGTGAGCACGGAAGAGCAATTGGAAGGTTACTCTCTTGAATTTCAAGCAGACGAGATAAGAAAATATGCAAGCTTAAACGGATATGAAATAGTGGATATATATGAGGAGCGGGGAGAATCAGCGAAAAATTTAAACCGTACCCAATTCCAAAGAATGGTGAAAGATTTATATGAGAATAAATTTGAAGTAATATTAGCTTGGAAAGTTGATAGAATCAGCCGAGATGTTGTTGATTTAATGCAATTAATAAAAGAACTAAACGGGAAAGATAAAAAGCTTGTAATTACCTCCACAAATTCAGATTCTACAAAAGAGAATGATGACATTGTGTTTCTTTTACAGGGGTACTTTTCTGAATTGGAAAGAAAAAAGATACTTGAAAGAACAAGTTTGGGTATGAAAAAGAGGGCCTTAGAAGGGTATCGTAATGGCGGTAAAGTTTTTGGTTACGATATGGTTAACAAACATTTGGTTGTAAATGAAGATGAAAGTAAGATAGTCCAAGAGATATTTGAACTAAGAGCTCTTGGAAAAGGATATAAATATATTGCCCTACAATTGAATGCAAGAGGAATTAAAACAAAAAGGAACAACTCCTTTTCTATAGCTGGAATAAAGGGAATCCTGAATAATGTGATATATATAGGTCTAATAAAATATGGAGAGTATGTTAATTGGAATGAAAAGAGAAGGGCAGGAAGAGCAGAGCCTGAGATTGTAATAGGCCAGCATAAAAAGATTATTTCACAGGAGTTATGGGATAATGTACAAGAGATAAATAAAAAGTATAGAGAAAAAAGGTTAGTGAATAGAACTGTGAAAGGGGAATTACTGCTTACTGGTGTCCTTAGGTGCCCTGTTTGTAATTACGGTACTGTTATGCATAAAAGTAAAGGGCACTTCTATTATATGTGTGGACAATATCACAATAAAGGAATTACAGTATGCAGAAGTAATCTTGTTAAAAGGGACTTTATAGAAAAACACGTTGAAAATGTGGTACTACAAATAATTAATAATGAGGAAATAATACAAGAAATGATTGAGTATCACGAAAAAACTAGTAATGCAAATACTGATTTAGCTGAGAGTCAATTGAAAAGTATTATAAATAAAATTGAACTTACAAATAAGAGACTTACAAAACTTGAAGAAGAATATCTAAATGATTTATTGAATGACTACGCTAGGGAACGTAATAATAAGCTAGCTGAAAAAGTTTCTAAAGAACTTCAAGAACTAGAGATTAACAAAGGATTTTTAGAGGAAGAGATAGCTGAAAAGGAAAATAAGCAAATTAATGAAAAAGGAATAAGAGAAGCCTTTAAAGACTTTGAATCAGTTTATTTCTCGGCGGATAGGTTGTTAAAGAAATCGTTATTAAGGGCACTGATAAAAAGGATTGAAGTCTCAAAGGACAGAAAAAGACTTGAATCTATAGAGTTTTGGTTTTTTCCTGACTATCGTTTGCCATTAGGTGAGTTAAGGCGAAGGTCAGTTTATTCTCAACGGATCGTTAAAACAATTGAAGGTAGGCGACGTTGTAACGATTCCCGCGGGCAGCGCGCATACGATTCGGGCTACAACAGAGCTGGAATTTATTGAAGTTCAGTTGGGCAGAAAACTAATTGAAGAAGATATTGTCCGCATCCATACGGAGTGGGATCAGATATTAAAACAGATAAAAGAGAACAAATAAGCATGAAAAAGAAGAATCGCACAAGCTTCATAAATCGCATAATTTCTAATGAAGGGGTTGAAAGTTGGTTTTGGGCTAGAGTTCCCCAGGATGATGTTGTGAAAAGACTTGCCTTACGCGCGAGTTGATCTATTTGATGCTGCGGAGTGTGTCTATTTTGCCGTTTGGGTAGGATTATAACTAGATTTGGCTAAGTATGTATGAACATGTAAAAGCGCTTCTTGGTGTGGTTGCTAAGGGGCGCTTTTTCTATTGAATCTTTAAGTTACCGTCAAACTTTGCGCCTGCCAAACCATTTCTTTCTTTGGGATCATCATCCTCTATTAATAGCCTGTTTTCATATGTGATAGGTAATTAAACAATCAGTGTGATGCTCCTTTCAATAGAAATAAGAGTAAGTCTATTGAAAGGAGTCAAAGTATATGAGAAATCAATGCAAGGAAAAAGGTAAAAGCTATTCAAAGGAATTAGACAAACGATATCCTGAGCTTAAATGTTATATCTATTGGCAAAGGAAACAGTTAGAGAGGGCATTTGAGAGGGAGATTAGGAGGGAGCGTCAAAGATTACTTTGGTATTTTGGAAGAATGTTGCGCTATCAAACTTATGATCTAGAGAATCGAATGTATGATCTGGAGAATCGATTAAGAAAACAGGCGCGAAGAGAGTTGCAAAATGAGTTGTATTCAGCGCGCTATGCCGAATGGTTAAAAGAGGTCCTACAAGCCGAGCGTGGGCAAGGTGATTTCAAAGAAATTGCTCAACGATTTCTAAATGAGGATGTTGAAGTGCTTACACATGCGGGAGCCCTCTATGGAACAATAACGGATGTGGAAGACGGTTATCTTGTCTTGCGTGAAACGGAGTCAACGATTGTAATCGTTCCCTTTGGAAATGTGACCTCTATTCGACCGCAATAAAATTTTGAATAGAAAGGAGTAGTATTATGTTTATTGATGAATTGAGAAGGCATATAAACAGTCAGATCCAAGTTGCCACACCTGGTCAGGTTTTAGCGGGAGTTTTAGCGGCAGTTAATGCAGAAGTGATCACACTAAGGACATCTACTTTTCCGGGGTATGACGGAGCGGAGGACGTAATGATCCGGATCGAAAACATTGGCTACGTCAGAGTGTTCGAGTGAGTAAACTGTCAATTATAATTCCGACTCAAGATGAAGAACAAACAATCTCATCGGTAATCGAAGAGGCAAAAAAGCTATCGCCGTTGGAAATAATTGTCGTTATCAACGGTTCCAGTGACAATACGAAACAAATCGTTCAATCCCACCAATGTAAAATTATCGAGTATCCATTTTCAATCGGAAATGATGTTGGAAGAGCAATTGGCGCGCTTCATGCCAACGGGGATATCCTCTTATTTATAGACGGGGATATCCCTATCCCTTCAAATAAGCTTTTTCCTTTTGTTCGTGAAATCCAATCGGGCTCTGATATCGCCCTAAATAATCTCCGCTGGACAGCGCAACTTCCTATTCGTCCTCATACAACAACTGTTTCCAAAATCGCAGTGAATCATTTTTTACGCGCATCGTCGCTGTCGGTTAATTCACTAATAGCGATTCCTCATGCTATGAGTAAAGTCGCTCTAGAAAAAATTGGCTGGCATCATCTTGCTGATCCGGTGTTAGCTCAAGCGATCGCTATAGAAAAAAAGTTAAAAATCGCATCGCCTATCGATGTAGATGTTATCGGTACGAATCGCATTCGGCCTGTTCACTCCGCTCCTTCTGTAGGATCACCGTATCCGCAATCAACTAGTCGAATACTAGGAGATCACCTTCGGGCTATCCAGTATTTAATTGAGAAAAAAGGGCCGCGTGGTGGCTTTACGGATGGAAATCGAAATCGCAAACTTTTACAACGATTTGTTCCTCACTCCTTTGCTAAAAGAGCGAAAAGGAGCGCAGTGATTCCTGTCGGCGAGGAAAAACGAACCATCAGCCAAGTTATTTCTTCCGTACGCCAAGCGGGCGTGGATGAAATCATCGTCGTCGCCAATGGCGCGGATCGGGATACGCTCCATTTTGCTCAGCAGGAAAAAGTGTTGTTGGTCCCGTTTGGGAAACAGCTGGGACACAATGTGGGAAGAGCGATAGGAGCCGCATATGCGACAGGGGAGATTTGCTTGTTTATAGACGGAGATTTTGTTATTCCACCCGATGATTTAATTCCTTTTATTCAAGCTGTAGAAGGCGGCGTCGATATTGCTCTCAATAATCTGGAGTTTTTGATGGACCAATTTCATCCGATGGATACGATCAGTGTTGTCAAGTACTTTCTTAACTTGTCAGCAGGAAGGCCAGATCTACTAAATAATTCGCTTACCGCTGTTCCGCACGCCATGCATAGAAGAGTGATTGATAAGATTGGATTTAAATCTTTGATGATTCCACCTAAAGCGCAAGTCGAGGCGTTGCAACAGGGATTTAAGATCCAGGCGACTCATGTTGTAGATGTGGTAAAGCCAAATCGGATACGTCAAGATCACGTTTCAACGCAAGGGAAAATACCAGCTTTTGAAAGAATTATAGGTGATCATGTCGAGGCGCTAGGTCATCTTCTTCATCTTACAAATCATAGAGGCTTGTTTACCGATGGAAATCGAAAGCGAGAACTCTTAAAAATGGAGGATAAGGAAAATGACAACATCTAAATTAGCTGTGATTGGTTTGGGTTATGTCGGATTGCCTTTGGCCGTTCATTTTGCAGAACACGGATTTGAGGTGATCGGCAAGGATAAGGATGGACAGAAGATCGCTCGTCTGATGAAGGGCGAAACCTATATTAGTGATGTCACGGAGCAAGCCATACGAGAAGCGTTGAAAAAAGGGAGACTAACCCCCTCGTTGCCAAATAAAAACCTGCTGCAATCAGCGGATTATATCATCGTCGCCGTTCCAACTCCGATTTTAAATGAGCAACCCGATTTATCAGCAGTAGAAGAAGCGTGTCAATTGATTGCCGAACAGTTAAGAGAAGGGCAGACAATCATATTAGAAAGCACAACATTCCCTGGGACGCTAGAGGAGGTGATTCTCCCTATTATGAGTCGTACCGGGTTAACGGTCGGAAAAGACTTTTTCCTAGGCTATTCGCCTGAACGAATTGATCCTGGAAACACCGAATATTCCTTACAACGAATACCGAAGGTTGTTAGCGGGCAAACAGCAGCCTGCTTGAAGAAAGTAACGGAGTTATATGAAGTGGCGTTCGAACAGGTCGTTCCGGTCAGCTCACCTCGCGTTGCGGAAATGTGTAAATTGTTTGAGAATATTCAAAGGCTTGTCAATATTTCATTAGTTAATGAGATCGATCAATTGTGCCAACAGCTTAATATAAATTTTAGAGAATCATTGCGAGCGGCGGCTACTAAACCTTTTGGCTTCACTCCTTATTGGCCTGGTCCTGGGGTGGGAGGCCATTGTATCCCTGTCGATCCGATGTATTTCCAATGGAAAGCAAAGAAACAAGGATTATCCAGTCAACTTATTGAGCAGGCATTACAAATTAATCGGGTGATGCCTCAAGTCGTGGTAGACAGGGTAAACGAGGAATTAGGGAGCGTAGATAAGACAGAAGCGCAAATCTTACTCATCGGCCTCACTTATAAAAAAGATGTCAATGATCTAAGAGAATCGCCTGCTCTCGATATTCTTAAATTACTGTTAATGCATGGATATAAGGTGAAATATAGCGATCCACACGTCCCTGTCGTAGACATGAATCAAGAGCAGCTTACGTCTTGTCCGTTATCAGCAAACCTGTTGCGCGCTATGGACGTTATTGTCATCTTAACGGATCATTCAGCTATCGATTGGAAGATGATTAAGGAGCATGGTCAACGAATCATAGATATGCGAGGTGTTTACGATAATCATGAAGAAAGGTGATTCGATGCAAATGATTAGACGGAAGTACCTGGTGACAGGCGGCGCAGGTTTTATCGGTTCTCATCTTGCTGAGGGATTGCTTGAACGGGGTTATAAAGTCACGGTCCTGGACAATTTAGAGAATTCGATTGCTGATCCCGATTTAGACCAGAACTCGCAGCTTTCTTTTGTAAAAGGGAGTGTAACTGATCGTTCTTTGGTTCGGGAGCTAGTTGCTGAACACGATGCTGTGTTTCATTTGGCTGCGATGTTAGGCGTCAAGACGACGATGACCCATACGATCGAAATGGTTCAAAATAATCTAGCGGGAACATCGATTATTTTAGAAGAAGCGATGAGGACAGGAAAAAAGGTTGTCTTTGCTTCGACTTCAGAAGTGTATGGTAAAGGGGAACCGCCCTTCTCCGAAAATATGGATCTGCGCTTTGGCAACACGACAAAATTGCGCTGGAGTTATGCGCTTGGAAAATCGTTAGAAGAGTGTCTTTGTCTTGCGTACGGGCGCAAAAAGTTACCAATTACGATTGTTCGCTATTTTAATATATTTGGACCGAGACAAAAAGATGGGTCATATGGTGGTGTTGTATCCCGCTTTATTAAAGCCGCCCTGACAGGCGAGGATCTATTAGTCTACGGAGATGGCAGTCAAACACGTAGTTTTACCTATGTCAGTGATGCTGTCGAAGGAACGATCAGATGCTTAGAAGAGAAAGCCGATCAAGAGATCTTTAACGTTGGTAGTCGGAATGAGATCACAATCCTTGGTCTAGCAACTAAAATTAAAAACCTCACTAAATCTTCCTCAAATATCGTACACATTCCTTTTGATAAAGTATATCCTCATGGTTTCGAAGAAATCCCCAAACGATCTCCAGATATTAATAAGATTGAAACGATCCTGCAATATGAACCGCAAGTCAAATTGGAACAAGGATTGAAAGAATCGATCGGTTGGTATCGTCGAAAACTAGCGAGAGGAGAGTTGAGTTAATCGTGAGTAAGCAGGTTTCAATTATTATTCCAGCATGTAATGAAGAAAGTACGCTTCCTGGCGTACTTTCTTCCTGCCAACAACTAGATCCGCATGAGATCATTGTAGTCGCGAATGGTTGTACGGATCGGACCGTGGAAATTGCTAGGAAATTTAATTGTCAAATCATTGTAGAATCGCTAGCTTTGGGAAATGATGTCGGTCGAATGATAGGCGCCCGTCAAGCAACTGGGGAAATTCTTCTGTTTTTAGATGCGGATTTTGCGATTAATCCGAGTGAATTGAGAGAGATGTTAAGGCCTCTATTAACGGGGTCAGTAGATGTGATCCTAAATGACTTTGACTTTTTGTTTAAAGAAAAGAAATTTCCACACTCTACCACCATTTGGAGGCAAGTGTTTAATGAATTACTAGGTAGAAAAGAGTTAGGGATTGATTCGGTTTTATCGGTGCCTCACGCTTTTACTAGACAGGTTCTCGAGTTAATCGGGGTTGAATCTTTAGCAAATCCGATTGTGGCTCAAATGAAACTAATTACAGG
This sequence comes from Ammoniphilus oxalaticus, assembly GCF_003609605.1. Lineage (NCBI taxonomy): Bacteria > Bacillati > Bacillota > Bacilli > Caryophanales > Paenibacillaceae > Ammoniphilus > Ammoniphilus oxalaticus. The sequence continues at coordinate 920,773 of NZ_MCHY01000008.1, forward strand.
CGGATTTCGAATCGCCCATGATTATGGAATTGATGTGATTAGGCTAAACCGTTTTCGTCCGGAAGAGCATGCGACGTCTTCCGCGATTCTTTCTCGTTCGGAAAAGAGAATCATTGGTGATCATCTTGAAGCGCTATCAATTTCGTCTGCATTGCAGTCAACGCGCGGTGGATTTCCCGACGGAGGGAGAAGGAGAGATATCGTTCGCGAAATACAAAACGGGCAACGTACGTTAACTGTTTATCCTGGCTGGGGAACGCAACGTTCCTCACTCTATAGGGGCCAACAAGTATCCGTTATTATTCCAGCTCAAAATGAACAGTTTACGATCGGTGATGTGATTAAAAATGTAAGGAAGATTGAACCGAAAGAAGTTCTGGTCATAGTCAATGGTTCAACGGATCAAACGGAGAGGATCGCTAGACAATGTGGAGCAACAACGATCGTTGTTGAAGAACCACTTGGCAATGACGTTGGTCGGGCGATTGGAGCCGAGTTCGCAACTGGGGATATCCTCTTGTTTCTAGATGGCGATTTTGTTTTAGAACCAGAACAACTATTCCCATTTACTCAGGCGATCGCAAGGGGAAAGCATGTCGCCTTAAATGATTTAAACTATTATTTAACGCTTAGGTTGCCATTGAACTTTGTCACCGCTTTAAAATATGCGATTAATCTAGCGGCCAATCGGAAGGAGCTAGGTGTTGGGTCGCTCGTAGCTGTCCCTCATGCGCTTAGTCGAACGGCGTTAGATCATATCCATTGGACTGCGCTCGTTTCTCCCGTTTTGGCTCAAATGAAAGCAATGTTAAGTCCTCCTTTGCAGATAGAATGCGTCCATCTTGTCGATGTCGATCGGATCAATCGAATTCGACCGGATCAACATTTTGCTACTGAAGGTTACCCACCCGCGGTGGATAGAATCATTGGAGATCATCTTGAAGCGTTGTCCTATTTAATTAAACGAGAGGGACAAAGAGGTGTTTTTAAGCAAAATTACCGTCGACTTCCCCATTAATATAAACGATTGGCTCGTTTGACGCCCGTCTTATCTCTATAACAAAAATGTCTGCGCTTGATTGGATGTAAATAGATTACCCAGTCAAGCGCTTTTTTGCTACACATATTCAGACCTGCTGTTCATAAAATAATATAGGGTGAAAGAAGATGAATGAACCTTCTTTAAAAACTTCAAAGTGGACGTCTCGGGCGCGTTATTTATGGGAAAAAGGAAAATTGCCTCGTCCGACGGATGAGCGGATTACGATTATTATGCGAGGGACGAAACTCGCTTGGACACAGCATGCGTTAGCTTGCATCGAGCGGCATACAGAACAACCAGCCATTGTTTACCTTGTCCCAGAAGGGGAGTTGTACCAATATGTCGGGGAACAATGGTTGGCAAACCCACGCTTGGATGCTGACACCTTGCTAGCTCCGCTTACTTATTCCTTTCCAATGAAACTAATGGCGCCGTTGCCAGGCGTTGATTCATTGAATCAAGCGTTAAGCGAAGTAACCGATTCTTTTTTCGTTGTTCTTGAAGATGCCGTTACCGTTGGCCCTCATTGGCTGACGAATCTGTTATGGCCTTTTTTTGATAATTCCACCGTAATGGGAAGCGCGCCGTTGACGAATTTAACGACACAAACACCTAATTTTGAGACGATGGCGCAACTGGTCGCTTATCAAAACCAACTTGGGATCGAACAATGCGGATCCTGGGAGTTTACGCCGCGTTTAACTTGGCCATGCGTTGTTTTGCGTAGAAGCGTTTTGGATGTGATTGGCGGGGTGAATTCGGAGATAGCAGACAAGCGCCAGGGAATTTCCGACTGGCTAGGACGGGCCGAAGCCGCGCAAGGAAAATTTGTGATATGCCATGATAGTTACGCGCTCGTTTTGGTGAAAGGGCCTGAGCGTTTTACCATTGAGGTGGATCAACATCAAAAACAACAGCCACCTGCGTATGTTCCATTATCCGCTTCGATTCAAACGTCAGAGATGAAACAAACGCCGATTGCGTTAGACGTCGTCTTGTTTAGCGGAGGAGAACAATGGAGCGATCTTAAGCGCCGTTGGATCGAGTTATTGCCAGTGAACGGCAAGCGTTATGTAGTCGGAAGGCAGACGACTGGAACAGAGTCGTTTACCCCGATGTCCTTAGAGCAATTAGAACAATTAGATCCATCTAAGACGCTTGTTTTCGTCAGTGATCCGCTTTGGGGCGCGATGGTTAAAAAATTTGGACCAAGAATATGGCTGCAATTATTGCCCGCTCGACTAGGTGAACAAGATGATCTATTCTATAAAAAATGTTATGATTTTGCGGCTCATCAGGCCACGCTAATTTTGACCACATCAGAGCAGGCGTATCTTGAACAAACTTTTCGTAGAGATGGTGTGTTTTTCTTAAATGGGGAAGATGAAGCTGCCTATGATATGGCAATTTATGAACGAGAAACTTTCTTTTTAAAAGATTATGAAGTGGTGTTTGTGGAGGTGATTCGAGATCTAGTCGAAGGCGAAAGTCCAACGGAATCAGTTCAAAAACAGTGGCGGTTACGTCGGCGACATTACTTAAATTTACTTAAAAAGATGGGTGAACAAGAAACAGTATTGTTTTTGCTTGCGGTGTATCATTATTTTTTGGAGTATTCAGAAGAGGCTGAGCGGTATTTGTTGCAGTCTTATCAGCTTGCCGAGGCGGCGGGTCACGCCAATGCGCGACAAACTCACTACCGATTTCGGTCCGCGATTCAGGCGCAACGTGGGGAGTTGGATGAGGCGGTTGCTACTTTTGGGGAGTCCATGAATAAAGAATTAGAGCAGCGCGCTTATCAGGCGCTGGTAGACCGCTTGCAAAGAGGGGAGCGTTCGTTAGCTAAGGTTGAACTGTTTGCCTTGAATGATGATTTGAAAATGGCCACGCGTATGTTACAAGAGATGTCGGGGAGGGAATCGCGTGATGTACTGTATCGTTTGTATGTAAAGTTGGGTAGGTTTGATCAGGCTGTCCAACTTGTAGCGAAAGATGAATTAAGCGCGCCTGAACAGCAAGCTGAATATGAGACATTGCTCGGTTGGAGTAAAATGATGGAAGGTGATCATCAAGGCGCCATCCAACATTTTTTACAAGCGGCGGAGCATGATGAAGGGGTGCTGAAGCAGATTAATTTGTTGCAATCAGCGGAACAGCGAATTCAGGAGTTGTTGCGTGAGGAAGATTTAGATCGAGAGGAGGGAAGCAAAGGGAGTTAATTCCTCCGTTTTGTCCAACAAAGCTGTCCTTAAGCTTAAGGACAGCTTTGTTGTTTTAAAAACATTAAAAGTCGTTGAAGGTCGCCGGACTAGTATGAAAGCTGCGATTTTCTCGCGATGGCTTTAAGTTCCTTGGGCGTTAAAATAGATGTCAAGCGTCGTCGGATTGTCGTCAACACTTGAGCGATAGGCGAGGCGCGTATATTTTAGAAAACGCATCGGAACCAACACATCAACAGCGCCTGCGGGAATTCCAGTAGATGTGCTCGCATCTGGATACCAATTGGTTCCATCCGCGCTAATTTCAACACGAACATCAGCCGCATTATCTGCTCCACTGTTATAGATGAAGAATGAGTATTTACCGAGTGTCGCTGTTTCAATCGGTTCTGTGCCAACATAGGTGTCTCCCGTTGTTATGTCCGGAAACACCTGTTCTGTAAAACTTTTTTGTGAAATAGAGGTTACACTAGACAATGTTCCTCCTGTAATGTTTCCGATATTGGCTACATTTCCGATGGTTCCCACGGAAGATAGTGTTCCATCCGCAATGTTGCCTACGCTTCCGACATTCTCAACAGTGGATAGGGCCCCTCCGGTGATATTGCCGATGTTCGCGACGTTCCCGATCGTTTCAACATTGGTCAACGTTCCTCCTGCAATGCTCCCGATGCTCTCGACCGTGTTCAGCGTCCCGCCCGCCACATTGTCGATGGTTCCGACGGTATCGACGCTAGACAACGCCCCCCCTGTAATGTTTCCGATATTGCTCACTGTTCCGATGGTTCCCACGGAAGATAGCGTTCCATCCGCAATGTTGCCTACGCTTCCGACAGTTTCCACGGTAGATAGGGCTCCCCCGGTGATATTGCCGACGTTCGCGACGTTCCCGATCGTTTCAACATTGGTTAACGTTCCATCCGCAATGTTTGCAACAGTACCGACATTTTCGACGGTTGATAAGGCTCCACCGGTAATATTCCCGACATTAGCAATATTTCCGATGTTTTCAACTGTATTCAAGGTTCCACCCGCGATATTTCCAACATTTTCGACAGTCGTTAATGTTCCGCCGACAATACTGGCGCCGATGTTCCCTTCCGCATCGGTTCTGACGGGCACGGTCCCCGTTCCATCGCTACCATAGATAAGCGTTCGTAATTCATCTGGATTCGTGTTAAATGCGGCAAAGTTTGGCACTCTCGATCGTTCTCCCTTCGGATAAATGTATTATTGTTGGGCCTGAAAATAAATGTCGACTGCAGAGTGTCGATCTTGATCCGCGCTTTTAACGGCAATTCGCGAGTAATGCAGGAAATAGGCTGGAACAACAATGCCCACCTCTCTCGGCGCAATTTCCCAAGAGCGATGGAATTGGAATATGACGTTATTTGGACTTAATTCAAGTTTGATTTGAACCGCCGAATCCCCCTGATTAACAACCGCGTAAGTGTAGGTGATAAGTTGTGATGTGTCCTGGGCAGGTAGATAAGTCCATTCTTGCGCCGCGGTTACATCTGTAAATGTTATTTCTTTGTAATTTCGGTTTTGTGACGGATCGGTGAGGTTAGTTGTGATGATTAAGCGTCCGTCGGAATCAGTCAGTAGCGGCGTTGGGGCTGAACCGTATACTTGAACGCCATCTGTTACTGGATTTAATGGTCGAATATCTAAACGGTCGGCCTCGATATCTAACGGGCTGGCAAGTTTTATGGGTTGTTTCACTTTATCAATCGTAATCGGTTGTTTAATTTTAACGGGTTGTTGGATGTTCTTAATGCGAAGCGGTCTAATCACTTTTCCAATTGTATATACTCTTCGTTGGGTTCTTCTCTTACGCGGACGGGATGAGTAGTAACAGTTGCAAGAGGTATTGCCGCATTGTCGACAGATCGCCTTGCGCGGATACATTGCGGTGAAGGGGCGATAAGTTTTCGAACGGACAATTTTTGTTTTTTTGCAATGACAGTGAAAAAGGTAGCAAATGTTGCAACGAATCAATGGCCGCATGTGTAATCTCATAAAGACCCCTCTTTCAACCTAATTGTGGTTAGTGTATGAGTCGAATTTCGGCATTGATACTGTGGGAAGGGCATTTGGGTGAACGTCTAGGAAACCGGTGAATACACTGTTTACTTATAGATTGATTTTGGGGGTGGCGTTCTTGATGGATGAGGAACGTAAACGACGAAAATTTGAACTCAAAAAGCTTGAATTGGAGTTAAAGATAAAAGAGTCGGAATTAAAAGCAAGGGAATTAGAATTACAGATTGTCCGTGAAAAGCAAAAAGGGGGAGGGAAAATGGAGCTGCTTTCACAGGCGCAGGGTAGCGGGGAAGAGCTCGAACAGCTAGATTGGCTGAGAGAAGCGGCTGTTGGCAGTCCATCATTTACAAATAGCCCTTATGATTTAAAGTCGCTTGTTTATGGACTCCACGGACAAAATGCGGTTGCCTTAAACGTCGACGCAGACGGAAATTTACGGATGGCGAATTCAGGAGGGGGCGAGCAGGTCCAGACTAGCCTTCCCCTAACATCCTATCACGATTTAAGCGCCTCTCCGTTTACCCCAGATCTCGGTTGGACGACGCGTTATTCCATCAATTCGGAATTGTTAGCGGTCACTGCGACGGGCAGTGGTTCGGTGAAAGGCATTAATGGGAGCGCTGTTTTACAATCAGGAATGACCGGAAGCTCAACTGCCAATATGAGAACTCGGAAATATCTTCGGTATACGACGGGACTGGGGATTCGAACGATATTTAATGCTCTTTTTACTTTGGGTATTGCCGGGACGAGGCAAATCATTGGACTTGGCGATCAGGGAGAAGGGTTATTTTTTGGTTACAACGGCGCCCGTTTTGGTATCTTACGTAGATCCAACGGTGTGGACAATTGGACGGAACAATCGGCCTGGAATATGGATCGATTGGATGGGAGTGGCGGGAGTGGTGTTATGCTGGATCCAACAAAAGGGAATCTTTATCGAATTACGTACCAAGGGGATTATGGCGTGATTACTTTTTTTGTCGCTCACCCAAGTAGCGGGGTATGGATCCCTGTCCATCAACAAGCAACTGGCAATGTCTCGACCGCTCCCGCAATATTTACGTTACACTTGCCGTTAATGGCTGCTGTAGATAATGGGTCAACGACAGCTAACCCCGTTTTGCGAACCTCTACCGCCATTGCTGGAGTAGAAGGTGTAGCGACAAAGGCAATTGCTACAAGGCAGGCTTTCTCTAATTCAAAAAGGATTGGATCAAGTAGTGAGGTCAATCTCTTCACGATTCAAAACAAAGATCTTTTCAATTCTGTAACCAATCGTAATTCGATACGCGTTTTCATGCTCTCAATCGCTGTCGACGGAGAAGCTAAAAATATAGAATTTTCGCTTAGAAGAAACGCTGTCCTCACTGGGAATACTACATTTACGAATATCCATACTGAAAATAGCAGTGTTGCCTACAATACCGAGGGGACATATACCCAGGGAACGGGAAGTGTAAAATTTTCATCCCATTTATCTAATACGGATTCAAATGTGATTGATCTAAGCTCATTAGATATCCCGCTGCCCGTTGGTGAAACGATTACGGTAACGGCGCGTACGTCGGGAAGCACTTCCACATGCAGCGCTAGCCTTAATTGGATGGAATTTTATTAATGATAGTCATCTGACCTTATTTTTAGCGCCTATCCATGTTTGTCTATACGCTTTCGTTCCCTCTTTCATACGATAAAAGTGTAAAGAGAGGAAGGAGTGTAAAGATGGGATTATATTTCCAAAATAGTACGAATCGAACCGTGTATGTCACTTACGGTTATCCAAATCGTGGGTGTGGACCTGTGAATTACGCAAAAATTGGCTGGTACGCGATCGCGCCTGGGCAACGTCGCTTGCTATGGAGCGGATATGCCGGCGGAAATACGTTCTATTATTATGCGGAAGATGGTGTTGGACGCACCTGGTCTGGCGTTTACTTCACGGATGTATCGAATCAAGCGTTCCATTGGTGTTGGGACACGCGTTGCGCGTCGTGCCGATCCGTCGGGATGCGACCGGTTTCGGTCCCGTTTTTTTACAGCGATTATACCGTCAATCTAATTTCGAGCAGCAGTCAACGCCGATCGAAAGCGGGCAATATTCGTTATGTCCTGCCATCCGCAAAAGGGGTCCGCGTTCAGGCGAAAAAGATCCCGTTGCTGGCAAAGAAAAGACGCGGAAAAGGGAAGCCAGTGTCTGTAAGACGTGTTTCTTTGCCGAAACGAACGGTTAGAAAAAAATAATAAAGTAGGGTCTAGCCAACCAAGCAACAACAAGAGCTCATCTCGTCGTTAACACGAAGATGAGCTCTTGTTCATTTTGCTTAAAGCGGCTAACAAGCGAGAAGCGGTGACGACGCCACGGCCTTGTTTGTTTAATGGCGCGCGAGGAATACGCCGCGCGGCTTGGTCCATTAGGCGTTTGATTTGGAGCGGTGTTAGTTCAGGGTTCTGGGCAAGTAAAAGGGCGCATAAGCCTGAGATGTGCGGCGCGGACATGGATGTGCCCGATAGGGTGTTGTACCCCGGCGGAACCGGCCATGTGGATAAAATATCGACGCCCGGAGCGACATAGTTCAATGTTTTTCCGTAGTTACTAAACGAAGCGACCCGATTTTGCGAATCGAGCGCTCCGATCGCAAGCGCTTCCGGGTAGCGGGCGGGATAATCGAGTGTTGCTGAACTGTTGCCAGCAGAAGCGACCATGATGATACCCGCTTGCAGAGCGGCCTTTATTGCTCGATGCAGCACAGGACTCGATTCAGCGGAGCCAAAACTCATATTTAACACACGAACCTGGTGGTGAATCGCCCAGTCGATTGCCTGAGCGATATCGACAAGATCAGCGGTTCCTTCCGGCGCAAAACATTTTAAAGCGTAGAGTTCCGCCCGTGGCGCCATTCCAACGACACCGAATGAATTGTTTAAGGCGGCGATCGTACCCGCGACATGGGTGCCATGTCCATTATCATCAACAAATGGACTTGTTGAGTTGAACGTGTTGACTCCGCCTTTCACGTTCCCGTTTAAATCGGGGTGATGGGCATTAATTCCGGTGTCAATAACGCCCACTTTTACACCTGCGCCTTCGCTCGTTGTCCACACTTGCGGAGCTTGCAAACGCGAAATTCCCCATGGAACCGTCTGTTTGGAAGCCCGATTTGCATCATGTAAGGTAAATTGGATATTGCTTTCAACCGTAATGCGCTGTTCCTCATCTTGGTCATTACTGATCAGCAATCGACTTTTTAATGTTTCATAATCTTCCTTTAATAGGGATAAACAATGCCATCGAGCGTAAAGTCGGAGTCTGCGCTTCGCCCGTTTCGGTAAATTGTCGTAACAGCGAAGCAATTGTCGTTCATTCGGATACATTAAAAATAAGTGTTCCTGCTCTCGTTTTTTTGCCACCTGCTCGCCAACTCTCTTTCTTCTACTTTGCATTATTGTATGAGGCGAGTGGGCCGTCGGTTCATTTACGAAAAAAAAAGACCGAAGTGTAGGCTTCAGTCTCCAATCCCGTTCAGTTTAATGTCGATTTAGCAACCGAAAATTGCGGACAATCCGTCTGTAAATGTTTTCATTCGGCAACGCTTTAAATAATTGATGTCCGGGCGTCGTATTCACTTCAATGATCCATGCGTTTCCATGAATATCAATCCCGTAATCGATGCCAAGCTCCCGCAATCCGGGATATGTGTTTGTTAAATGATCGGCAATCACTAAACTTAAATCGCGCAATTCATCCCTGCGTCTTTTAATTTCTGTAAAAGGGAGTTGCATCGTCTCCATCATCGCTTGACGAAATGAAATTGCTTTTCCCCCAGATGCAAAGTTGGTGATAATCCCGTTTTTGGCGCCTAGTTTTCCGACGATCCCACTGTAAACCCACTGTTCCATCGGCCGTTGCGCAAGTACGCGAAAGTCGATCGGCTGTTCGTTAAGCGTGAGCAGGGGGATCCCTTCTTGAATGATATATTTATAATTTTTGACCAAACTTTTAAGATAAACGGTTAGGCTGTCAAAAGTGTGAATGTGTTCAGTCGAGTCGCTAGAGCGAACAACGAACCCAAGAGGGGCGTGGGAGAGTTGAATAATCCCCCTTCCTTTCATCCCCGTATCGGGCTTCATATATAAAACAGGATGATCGGTGAGCATCTCAATCAGGTTCTCTTTCGTTAACCATTTCATTTCTGGCATGTAGGATTGGATGATCTCATGTTCTTGGAGCAAGTTGTCTTTCTCCCATTTACTCATGACGTATTGATATCTACGTTTAATCACAGATATCCTCTCCTAGGTGTTGACATTACTTTATTCTATGTACGAGTTGGGAAATCGGTATGGATGAATGCCTAGAGAAGGGAAATTTGCAGAGATAAGAGGTGGAATCCCATTGATAGCGGTTAAAAAAAGATGGCTATTTGGGGCCCTATTCGGTTGTTTGCTCGTCGTTTGGTTACTTTGGTTTTTTAAAGCGCAGTTGTTACTGATTAACTTGGATGGCATCGTTCTCTTCCTGCATGAACTTGGACCGTGGGCGTTCCTGTTTGGCAGCGGGCTGATCGTTGTTCAAACGTTTGCGCCGATTGTGCCCTTTTTAGTGTTGGTCGGGGCGAACGTGTTCGTGTTTGGGTTATGGGGCGGATTTTTGTTGTCATGGATTGGCGCCGTCTGCGGGGCGATCTTGATGTTTATTGTGGCCAGAACGGTCGGGCGAAATTGGGCTCAGCAAAAGCTAAGCGAGGCGCGGCATTGGCAAAAGCTTGATCACATTCTGGACAGAAACGGCTTTAAAACGGTATTCGCATTACGGCTTGTTCCGATTATTCCCGCGGTGGTTGTCAATTTGGCAGCGGGCTTATCGACGGTTCGAACGAGAATGTACATACTGGCGACCGCGCTTGGCAAAATTCCGTTGGTGTTTGCGCAATGTTTTATCGGACATGATTTGTTACATTTTTCAAACCATAAATCGCGGCTTATGTACGTTGCTGTTGGCTGCGTTTTGATTTTTGCGGTTGCTTTGGCTTACGCTCGAAAAAAATGGAAACTCTCATGAAAAACAAAAAGTTGGAGATTCTAAAAAGTAGCAAAACGATGTTGAAAAGGAGCGTGAGCAAATGATTTCATTCCAGTCGGAAATTGAAGGAAAAGAAGCCCAATACGGCGCGATTGCCGAGCCGTTTGCTACTGAGGGATTTGTGCTTGGCGGCAACTGGGACTATGATGGTGGCTATTTTGACTGCGCCTTAGAAAAGGATGGGGACGGTGAAACGATTTATTTACGGTTACCCGCCCAAGTGACACGCGGTCAACTCGATGACGCCAAAGCAAACTTGAAATTTTTGCAACCGTTATTGGTGAGGCATGTCGTCCATACCGGGATCGCGGATGAAGTCGGATCGGCGGGAACACTCAATCAGTTTCAATCTCCGATCGAAACAGACGGGGAAATCCATGCCGAAGATCATCGAGTTGCCAAAGCGGAACAAGCGATTCAACGGATTATGCCGTTTCTATCTTAAAAGCCCGATTTTCGGGCTTTTTCTTTGAAAAAAGGGGGGACGATTGATGAAGCTAAGGAATATGGCGCGTTTGTTTGCGTTAGCCGCGGTTTGCTTACTGGTCATTTGTGGGATCCCAGAAGCGGGAGAAGCGAAAGAAACAGGTCGATTGACGATCCGTGTGAAATCGTCTCCTGACGCGGTGTTTGAAACGAAGCTAGAAACATTGAATAAATGGTTTGTTAATGAAATTAAGAAAGCCCCAAAACAACAAACAAAGGCGCAGCCTGAACTTCCATACGGGTATGTGACCTTGCATGGTGAACAACAGGATGTTGCGTATGTCGTTAGTTATGCCTTGAACTTATTCGACCTCGAGCGTGGCGTGAAGGTTAGACTTCCCCAAGAGGCGAAAGAGCAACTTCGGGCTACAATCCAATCCTTAGAAGAGCAACATTATGGACAAGCAGTCACATGGAAGGAAGCGTCGAATATTTTTCCAAGGATGGGCTTTGCCGAGGTTGTTGATATCGAGACGGGAAAAACGTTTAACGTCCAGCGTCGCGCGGGCAGTCAACACGCCGATGCGCAACCTCTCACCGCCGCCGACACGAAAACAATGAAAGAAATTTATCAAGGAAAATGGAGTTGGAAAAGGCGGGCGGTTCTCGTCCGAGTTAACGGTCAGACACTTGCCGCATCGATGCATGGCATGCCTCACGGAGCGGGAGCCATCCAAAACAACGACTTTCCGGGGCATTTTTGTATTCATTTTAAAGACAGTTCGACCCATCGCCGCAAAGATGCGGACCCCGCCCACGATCTAATGATTAGCAAAGCATCAGGGGAATTAATCAGTAGATTGACGCAAGGGACGCCAGAGGAATTGATGCGTCTGTTTGCGACCGCTATAAATGAACAAGATGAGGAAATTATCAAGTTACTGATTAATCGAGCCGATTCCGAGGCGTTTCATGCTTTTATTCAACAGCGAAAGCAAATTGAAGCCGTTCGTTTGCTCCAAATAGATGAACGGGCAGAAACACAAGGATCGCCGTTCGTATACGCCTCGTCCGTCGAGCTACAATTGAAACTAATCGGCAAGCGGGAGCAGGTTGTTCAAACAACCCTTCACTTCATGCGCGGCGCGCCAACCGGGCGTTGGAAATTGGAAGCGGAATCATTGTTGACCCTTTTTAACTAGGATTTGAAACGAACCCCACCCGATTATTAAGGAAAGATTAACTAACTTTTAACAAACTATTAATTAGGGCGCCATTTTGTAACTTTTTGTCCTCGCCAATCGTCTTTAAAGCAGAGATGCATTGGAGGGAGGATACTGCGCTTTGAATTGGAATGCTCATCAACAGGTGAAAAAAGGGTTGATTGCCCTTTTGATTGGAGTCGGCATGTTGTTTCTGTACGAAAAATGGGAAGTGACCGGATGGTTGTCTGAGACAAATAATATGATCGTGACGATGGTCGTGGTGATCATCCCCTTGATCGTGACCACTGAAGTTGCTTTCATTTTATATACAGTGACAAAGGAAAAAGTAGAGAAATTATTGGATACGCTGGATTGAATGCAACAGGACGGGATCAGTTGAGATCCTGTTCTTTTTTTTGAAGGAGGCATAACCCTTCTGTTCCGCTCATAGAGTAGCAGTACAAAGAACAGAGGGGGACAAAATTGATGCAAATTCATTTTTATCACCAATGGGACAAGCCATCTTCTGCAAATGTCCAATCCAATCGAACGACTATTGATAGTGAAACGACCACCGTTAAAAAAGAGACAAGCTTCTTTTCAAAAATAGATAAGATCCGCTCGATCAATCCGAATCTAGCGCTGATTGTCCTCGGCATTCTTGCCACCTTTTTCTTTAGCTATCTTATTTTTGCTAATCATAGTGGACAAGCTAGCTTTGATGGAACGTTCGGAATGACGCAAAAAACGGGCGAGATGTTCTATACAGTCCAAAGCGGAGATACCTTGTGGTCCATCGCTAACCGTCATTATCCACACTTGATGACAGAAGAAGCAATTATCCAAATCCAACAAACCAACGGATTCAAAGGCGCCACAATCCAAGCGGGGCAAACGATTTTATTGCCTTGATCGGGGGGAGTGGAGTGGGGGAGGACAAGTTGGTGTGAGGCGCCGCGTCGTGGCTGTTCATGACCGCTTCTCGTTGAAAATCGTTCCAAAGTGGTCATGATTCGCCTGCTTGCAGTGGACCGATCGAGCCGTCGGCTGAGATTCCCTGGAATCGCTCGCCCTGGATCGCCGTGAATTCAAAGATGATCGACTTGAAAATGTCTTTTTAATTCCTTCATTAATCTATCCGTATTTTTAATGGTTAGCGCTTGTAATTGAATCTCCATCTCTTTTTCATTTTTCAATATTAACAATAGTTTGTCCCCGGTGACGCGTCCCCGATCAATGTTCTGAAGGGGTATGTTGATTCGAGGTAAAGGAAAGCCCCGATGTAAAGAGAGCGCGTTCTGATCAACGCGGATATAATCAATTCTTGTTATCCGAAAATAGGAGATAGCCAGAAAAGCGCTTATGATCATGATGAACGCTATAAGAAGTCCATTCACAGCCGCAAGACCTGGGCCACTAACCATCAGGATCAACACTCCCACGTTCATCAAGGCAACGATCACCCACATTCCACCCATCAAATTCCAGAACGGTCTGCTTTTATATTTAAGTTCCATTCTTCTCTACTCCTCCAAAACCGTTTCCTCCTAGCTTAACATACAAAATAAAAAAACAGGTCCGCCAAATCATCGGCTGTTCCTGTTTTTAGTTTAAAGATTTTGCAACGCGTATCGATCCAAAAGGGTTATGTTGCGTTGACCGCTTTGTTCGATCCAGCCGTTTTCTTGAAATTCCGCTAATTTGCGGCTGACGGTTTCAGGTGTGGTGCCGAGGTAGGAAGCGATGTCTTTTTTGGACATGGGTAGGGTGAATGAGTTGGCGGCATGCTCATCAGCCAACTCGACTAGATAGGCGGCGATCCGTTGCTCTGTCGCCTCCGATGTCAGACAGCTGATAAGCTTTTCAGCTCTTTCGAGTCGTCGGCTAAACTCCTCCATAATCCGTAATGAAATCTTCGGATGTTGTTCAATAAAAGCATTCAAGTCCTCGCGGGTCATTACACACAATTCCGTTTGTTCCATGGCGACAGCAAAGTGGTCAAAGGGCGATCCAGAAAAGAGGGCGAGTTCGCCCATAAAATCGCCTGGTTCGAGTAGGCGGATCAATTGTTCGCGTCCAGATTCAGATAGTCGAAAAATTTTAACTAAGCCACGATGCACAATAAACAACTGCGCCGAAGTATCGCCCGCTCCGTAAATTTGTTCACCGCGTTGATAGGAGGCGGATCGGGTGGCATGAACGATTTTTTCCATTTCTGTCGGTTGCAAATGATTAAAAATCGGCACCAAAGAGACGCATAGTTTCTGCATCTCTTTGATCGAGACCGAGTGATGATTACAAGGATTCATGTTTTACTCGCCTGCCTTTTCTTACTGGGATGCTTACCTTTCGGTTGCCGCGACCTTGTTTGTCACTATTATAGCGCGTCAACCGAACCGCATTCAGCACGACGAGTAAAACGCTTAATTCGTGTATTAACATCCCCGAAGCGAGAAACACCTTTTGCAAAAGAACTCCGATCAGTAACAGAATAACCGTTCCGACTGCGAAAAATGTGTTTTGCTTCATGTTACGAACGGTTGTTTTGGCTAGTGAGTAGGCGTGAGCAAACTGATCGAGTTTGTCCGCCATCAGCACGATTTCCGCTGTCTCCAGGGAAATGTCCGTTCCTGATCCGCCCATTGCGAGTCCAATATCCGCTGTCGCAATCGCGGGAGCGTCGTTGATGCCATCGCCGATCATCGCCACACGGGCGCCTCCTTGTTTTAGTTGTTGAATGCGCTCCACTTTATTTTCGGGTAACATCTGGGCGTACACTTGGTCGATCCCGAGTTTGTTGGCGACTAATTCCGCGGTATGGCGGTTATCGCCGGTTAGCATCACAATTTGCTTGACGCCTGACGCTTTGAGTCGGCGGATCGTCTCCGCGGCTTCAGGACGGACTTGGTCCGCGATGGATATGATTCCTTCCAACCGATCGTTAACAGCCGCAAACACGACCGTGTTTCCTTGTTTTTCTCGGTTGACCGCATGCGCTTCGGCAGCGGCATCGATCTCAATCCCGTTTTCCGCCATAAGTTTTCGCGTTCCAACGGTGATGAGCTGGTTGTCAATACGGGCTTGGATTCCGTTTCCTTTAATCACTTCCGCTTGGTCCAGTTGTTTGTTCAGCTGCAAATTGCGGCTTTTTGCCTCTTTGACAATCGTTTGTCCAAGATGGTGTTCGGAAATGACTTCTGCTTGAGCGACCCATTGCAATAATTCATTTTCATCGCATCCAAAAGATTTTATGTCTGTCACCTCTGGTTGTCCTTTCGTTAACGTACCCGTTTTGTCAAAAACGACGGTATCGATCTTGGCTAGTTTTTCTAAACTTTCACCGCCTTTGATCAAGACGCCGCGCTTTGCTCCATTCCCGATGCCAGCAACGATTGAAACGGGGGCGGAGATGACGAGGGCTCCTGGGCAGGCGATGACGAGGAAAGTTAAAGTAAATTCGATGTTTCGCGTAAATAGATAAACAAGGATCGATAACCCGACAATTGCTGGGGTGTAAATGCTCGCAAATCTTTCAAGGAATTTCTCGGTTTTAGTTTTCGATTCTTGCGCTTCTTCAACGAGCTCAATGATTTTCGCAAAGGTCGTGTCGTCTCCGACTTTTTCCGCGATTACTTCCAAATAGCCGTTGTCGATGATTGTACCGCTAAACACGTGATCATCGGTCTGTTTGTGAACAGGAACGGATTCACCCGTGATTGTGGCTTCATTAATTGAAGCGGTACCAGACACGATCCGTCCGTCGATCGCTACTTTTTCGCCAGAGTGAATCAAGACGCGATCCCCTTTGACAACTTCGTCAATCGAAAGCGTCACTTTCTCCCCGTCTCTAAACACGGTTGCTTCCATTGGAGCCATCGCAATGAGTGACTTAAGCGAGGATCGCGTTTTTTCTAACGTGCGCGCCTCCAAGTAAGCGCCGAATAAAAATAGGAAAGATACGACGGCAGACTCGACGTATTCGCCAATGAAAAGCGCTCCAATGATGGCGATGGACACAAGCAATTCAATGCTAAACGCTCTCATACGCAGGGTTTGAACCGCTTGAATGACGATCGGATAACCAGCAATGATGGCGGAAAGAATCAAGAGGTAGTTTTTCCAGTCAGAAAAACCGAACAGATGTAATATAAAGGAGACCGCTAGCAGCAATCCAGTGATCGCTGCCAGTCGGGCTTTCATTTTTCCAGTCATCTTCATCCCTCCTCGTATATTATGTTTAGGCGTTTTTAGTTGCTAATGGTGGGTAACCGAGTTTACGCAAGGCATCCTCGAGTCGCTCTGCGCTGGTCACTTGTTGGTCAAAGGTAATTTTTACTTTGCTTGAGTGGAATAACACTCTCGCTTGCTCGACTCCTTTTTGCTTCAGTAACGTACCTTCGATCTTTTTAATGCAAGATGGACAAGTAAGGGCTTCTAATTGGAATTGAACGTTTTTCATTTTATATTCCTCCTTGTTTGTTTCTATCTTTATCATAGGGGAGGATTGAAAAGCTTTCCTTGACCCGCATCAAGTTTCCAAAATTATTTTTCCGGCGTCGGATTGCATTTTTTCCTATAGTAATTTGTAAATCCAATCAACAGAGGGACGATGATGATACTGGGTAAGATCCAGAGGAGTATTCCCGTTGATTCAATATGTAGCAGGCGGGGCGCTCCGAAAACTGTAAATGCGGTGATGGTGGCAATGCAACAGGACATCATCCCCGTGATATGTTCCATCAGCCAATGCTGATTTAGTTTCGGCTTTCGCAACCAGTAGAGTAGGTGGGTTCCTCCTAAAAACAAGCCGAGTAAAGGAAAATAGGCGAGCAATGGGAAATCGATAATAAAACCGTAGATACTGATGCCGATACCTGCAAGTAATAACAAACTAGGGAACAGTAGGTCCAGTGGGTGCCGATGAGAGACAACGCGTGATTTATATTTCAAAACGCGAATCCCGTACCAGGCAGTGGCTCCGCTTAATATCGCAATAAAGATCAGGAACCAAGCAAAAGCGATGCTTTCCCCACTTTTTTGGGGATCAAACCCAATGCGGTAAATGCCCATATAAAAAGAGCTAATCGACACGACTACCATTGCCCAGACATAAATCCAGCCACTCACTCGGTGAGCAGGCCCTCCTTTTTTGACAACGAGCGGGATCCAGAATACAAACAAGGCTATGAAACCAGCGGCAATGTGCGCCCATCTGGATAGTTGAAAGAGAGGTTCCACGCTGATCCAGCCTCCTTTATAGCGAACGATTTTAAATTTTACGAATAAAAATGTAATCTGGTTTACAATTTTTCAATCGTCTTTTGATATGACTTTCGATCTGATTTTAACTTTTTAACATTTATATTTAGGTTACGAATAGACTCCTCGCTCAATGCCAATTTACCATCTTTTTGATGTTTCTTCCAAGTATTCACGTCTTTTCGATACAATTGCTCTGACAGACGGTAAATATCAATATCCTGCTTTAATGCTTCTTTATAAGTAGATTTGATTTCTTTTTCAACCTTTGCTTCTATTTCTGACTTGATTCTAGCATTTGTTACATTCTCTCCAATCGTACTGACCGTCGCATCTAAATCGACATCAATGACGAACTCCACTTTCCCTTTGCTAACAATAGGCTCCACATTTACCCCTACCTTGTCAATGACCATTGTGAGGTAATTTTCCCCGTCCAATTTGAAGGTTACTTGCCCTCTTTTCGTGTTATTGTTCATCCATTGTAATCCCCGCGCTTTGTCGCTCTCTATGAATCCTTTGAAGCTGTTAGGTGTAACAATCCCGACCCCGGATAAAGCCGTTTGTTGAATGGGTTTTTCGATGGATCTAAAGTTTTCTTCCACTGAAATTAATGGGATCATCGCTTCATGACCGGGTTCATCAAGGGCAATAATTAACTTGCGAATATTTATGGGCTCAATAAATGATTCTTGTTCATATGAGTTTTCAGGATCACCAAGCTTGGACAACGTGATTGCCTTATTAAGGATCGGATTTACGACTAGAATATCTTGCACAGGATCTTTTGTCGTGTAAACCCAAATCTGATAGCGCGTTTCCTTGTAGCGGATAAAACTATCAAGAACGGAACTTAATTTCCCCTTTCTCATTGCTTCTTCAGATACAACTAGGTAAGAAAAATGCCCCCAATAAACTCTTTGATCTGCAGAGTGGTATAATTGGAAAATCGCTTCATCCATTGTATGACCACGAGCATGGCCAACTTCAGCTTGCGCGATTTGGGTAAGGGGTTGTTCTGATTTTGCAACATTGGAAAAATGAATAAATTGAGCATATACTTCATATTTGCCATCCTTAAAATCCACACCTATACCATTGATATAAAACATCCTGTCCGGTTCATTCGCATCCCAACAACCGGACAGGAAAGTCAAAAAAATCAACATAACAAGTATTCGTTTTTTCATTTTTTCATCCTTTTACTTCGTGTTTTATCCTTTGGATTTAACATGTTGGGAAGCTTCTTATATTGATTAGCAGATAAACGCAGTAACGATTTTTTTATCGTCTGCCAATTCAAATCCGCTGCAATATTTATGTAGGGAACCCCAAATATTCGGATATTTGCTAAATAAAGCACCGTGAAATAGAGTGACAAAAAGAATCCGAACAATCCGAAAAAAGAGGTTAAGAGAATGAAACAGATCCGCAATATACTTACAGACATTACGAGTGACTGATTGACTAACGTAAATGTCGCGATTGTGGAAGTGGCGATCACGACAACCATGGCTGGACTTGTAATTCCCGCTCGAATGGCTGCATCCCCAACAATTAGCCCGCCAACAACACCAATTGTTCCCCCAAGCGAGGATGGGAGACGCAAGCCAGCTTCACGAAATAATTCGAACATCAGCAGCATGAGCAGCATTTCAATTGTCGATGGGAAGGGTAGACCGGTATTCACCACTACCACTGTCGCTAATAATTGAAGCGGCAATTGATTTTGGTGAAACGTTGTTAAGGCAAGCCAAAACGCCGGTAGCATTATACCGACGGACATTCCGAAAACACGCATTAACCGAACCAATGAACTAAAAATGATTGGATTCTCATTATCTTCACTCGTTTTGAGCAGGAGGAAGAAATTTACTGGCGTAATCACACCATGGGCTACCCCATCTACAAAAAAAAGAAAACGTCCGTTTATGAGGGATTGAATAGCATGATCTGGGCGTCCTGTATAGTTGATTCTTGGAAAAAGCTTTTTATTAATATTCATACTTTCCATCAGTATTTCACCGCTAAAAACAATATCTGTATCTACTCTTTCCAACTTCTCTTTTATACTGGCCAGAGTTTCTGTACTGGCAATATCGTCAAAATAAAGAAGAGCGACCGTCGTTTTTGATCGTTTTCCCAATTCAAACTTTTCAACGCATAATGAGTTGGTAGGCAATCGCTTTCGGATTAATGCGATATTGACAGACACATCTTCAATAAAGTTATCCCTTGGTCCCTTTACGGGTACTTCTAAACTTGTCTCCTCAGGATTCCGATTCGGTTTTTTAGCGATATTACTTGAAAAAAGAAGACCACTATTTTCAAAGTATAGAAGCAAATGGCCAGTATAGACGAGTGAAAGGAGATCCTCTTTTTCTTCTACCTTTTTCAAACCGGGAATGCGTAATTGCGCCATGATTGCATTTTCAATTGAGCGACTTTTTAAATCATCAAACATAAGTTGGACACGAGGAATAATGACTTCGTTCAATTGCCGCTGGTCTACCATCGCATCACATGTAATGAACATGACATGATGTCGATTGAACGTATACGATTGAAATTGAACATCCGCTGATTTTTTAAATAACTGCTTTAGAGAATGGGTGTCGACCTTCAATTTATCGGCCCTCATTTTCTTCACCATTTTCGTATTGATTTTAAGTTTAGAACTTTTTAGATGTTTTTCTTTGTAAAAAAGAAATTAAAAGCAAAAAAATGGATAGTAAGAATAGGAAGAAAAAGCTGCTTATCAATAATAGGTGCCCTTTAATATTATGGAATCTATTGTCACTTAACAGGAACAAGGAAAGGGTCATTAAGAAGAATATAGGGGCTAACATTTTCCAAATACGCTTTTTGTTTCCCGTTATCTTCAGTAAATCCGCCGCAATGAATAAAATGAGCCCAACTCTAATTAATGCGCCTGTCAACCACTGGTAAATCGAAAGGAAATCAAAATGCTCAATGAACTCCCCGATTGACCCCAGTCCCCATTCTTCATAAGCCGGGTATCTTTGCTTAGCAGCTTCAATTGGACCGAACTCTGTTATGGCTCCAATAGTAGGACCTATCGTCAATCCCACTAAAATGAATAGCATGATTACAAAATGATGCCAACGAAATCGTTCCTTGATATTATGTTGAATAAATAGAAGGAGCGTAAGCTCAATAAATCCGGACGCCGGAAAAAGTGCTGCTTTAAGCGCTGGTTGCGCGCCATGTTCAAAAAATGGACGCAGCAACGCGTAATCTTTGATTTGCATATTTGTAAAAGCTATAAAAAAGCCAAGGACCGTAACCCAAAAGAGAACGAGTACATTTACCATCGCAATGGTTTGTATGTTTGTTGAGACAAGTAGGATGCAAAGAACGGTGTATATAAGGAGTAAAGGGAATATAGGGGTTGTTGGCAAAAAAGTTGACACAACCCATTGAATTGCCTCTGCCATTGTAAAAGCAGCTAGGATGAGTAAAAAGATGGCTGTCACATAACAGAAAATGGTAGAAGCTACTTTACCAATTTTTATATTCAACCAATCTGTGAGGGGTTGTTGATTAGATTTTTTATGTATGTACAGCAATAAAAAAATCAATGGTAAAACAGCCATAGCGGCAAGCAAAATAGATATCCAAGCATCTCTGCCCGCGCCTTGCAATAGGGATGGTATAATAGTCACGTGATTTTTTAGTCCAATCATTGTCATCGACAGGAAAACAACATGCAAAACACTTATAGACCCTTTATTAACCAATTTAAAACCTTCTAACATTCTGTAATTAAGTTCGCAATGCCTAAGTTTTAATGAAGATATATGTTTATGAGTATCAACGAACGCTTCAAATGAACTACATCTACATAATTGACACAATGCTTTAGATTTAAACTCAAGTAATAAATATTTACCTTTATTATGTCGTAAATGCTTTCATCTTTTAGTATAATAAAGCGCAGAGAGATAACGTGTGAGAATATTCTGGAGGTGCGAAAAGCATGCAGGCGAAAGAATGGATGCGGACGTTGTCTGCAAAGGGGATCGAAACGGAAGAAGTGGGCGACGCGATCTACCGATTTCATCAAGAAGAATGTGAGTGGATGGTTCCCCAATACATTATTGATCAAATGATCGGGCAAAGCTTGGATCAGACGACAGATTATATCCAAAACAGACTGTTTTATCTCGTTCGACGTATAGAAGAGTAAGCGAAGTCATAGAAAAAGGCTGCCCCCCGATTCACCGAGAGGACAGCCTTTGTTTGTTTTACACCCCAACGAAAACAATTTCAATACCAGGATGTTCCCTTTGTAATTTCATCACTTCATACTTAATGTCATCGATATTGTGTCGCAAAACAGACAGTCGAGGCTTCTCCTTCATCTTCATATTTACTTTATCTTGTTCCCCGTATAACAATTGAGATTGGTTTAAGATGAGTTTAAACAGATCGATCGCCTCCTTCATTACTTTATTAGACTATACAACAAAACGAGCAAATACACACTATTTTTTTGGGGTTTTTTATTCTTTTTTTTTGGTGGGTTGACTACTTAAAAAAAAAGGAGCCGAGCGACTCGCTCGACCTCCCTTTACATGAGTATAATTACCGCTTTTTATGGCAGTGGTTGTAGTGTTTATCGATATGATGGTGGTGATAATAGTGTTTATAGTGTGTGTGCGTTGATTCGCAGTGCTCCTGTCCATGGTGATGGTTAACCTCTTTTTCAACCATGATCCCACACTTTTTTGCGTAATACGTCATTTTTACATAGAAGTATTTATAGTAGCGATAATGCTTCATATACTTTGATTTCGAGTGGCCTTTGTAGTGGCTGCATTTACCGGCATGATAATCAACCATCTTCTTATACTCATCATACTTTTTTTGGATTTCCACGTTGAAATCACTCCTTTCAGCGCTGGCTTCATACTCAGCTTATGTCTGTTAGGAAACATGCGGACTGGGTGAGTACCTGGTTTGCCAAAAATTAGACTTCAGTCTATACTGATGCGATTAGGTTAAAATGGGCGCGTTAGGGAAGAATGAATATTGTCGATAAAGGAGAGAATACGATGTTAGAAACAGGTCAAATACGTACGTTGGAAGTGGCGCGAGAGGCTGCGTTTGGTTATTTTTTGAGTGATGGAGAGACGGATGTGCTCTTACATAAAAACGAAACAGAAGGCGTATTGCGCGAAGGACAAGAAATTGAAGTGTTTCTTTATATGGATAATCAGGAGCGATTAGCGGCGACGATGCATCAACCGTTATTGCAGATGGGTCAGTTTGACTGGCTAAAAGTAACCGATGTGAACAAGCGCATGGGTGTTTTTCTAGACATGGGCATTCAAAAAGAGTTGCTTTTGTCTAAAGACGATCTACCTTTTAATTGGGCGCAGTGGCCACAGGTAGGGGACCGTGTGTTTGTTGGGTTGAAGCATGATCGCCGCGGGCGTCTGTTGGCCAAGCTGGGCTTGGATGTTGAGTTGGCTGAGCATGAAAAACAAGGAACGCGAGATCTGATCAACACTGAAGTGTCTGGCAATGTGTATCGGGTCATTGAACCTGGCGCGTTTTTATTTACGGATGAAAACTACATCGCCTTTATCCACCGCGAAGATATGAATGGGACAATTCGACTGGGTGAGTTCGTTACGGCTAGAGTGAAGAGCATCCGTGATGACGGACGGATTAATGTGACGCATCAAGCAAGCAAAAAAGAAGCATACTATGATGATTCTGAATCGATTTTGCAAATATTGCAAGACCGCGGCGGGGCAATGCCTTTTACCGATAAAACGTCGCCGGAGACGATTCGAGAGCGGTTCGGGATCAGTAAAGCCGCTTTTAAACGGGCGATGGGTAAGCTGCTTAAAGAACGAAAAGTATACCAAGAGGAAGGCTGGACTTATTTAACCTCCATGAAGCAATGATAACAACATAGTCACGAAGGAGGCGCTTCTTAATGTTCGAGTTTTGGCAGGGGGATGGACACCTCACGATTTCAAACTTCATCGTTCGAGCGCTGGTCGCTTATGTTTTCTTATTCGGGATCATTAAATTTATCGGTCAACGCACGATGAGTAACTTGCAATCGACTGATTTTTTATTTGCGATCGTGATCGGGGATGTGATTGGTGAACCGCTCATTAACGGGGACATCAGTTTGACAGGTCCCTTTACAGTTGCTGTTACGTTAACCTTGATTCATTATTTCATTACATTTGTGTCTATGAAATCGGCAAAAATCAGGCGGTTTGTCGACGAAAAACCGATGGTTTTAGTTTCAAGAGGGAAGATCTTGCGTTCCATGATGAAGAAAACCAAGATTACGTTGGACATGCTCTTAATGGCGATGCGGATGAACAACGTGTCGCGGATGTCTGATGTGCAATTGGCTGTGCTAGAACCGAACGGCGACATCAGTATTATTACGAAAGAACAAGCGCAGAGCAACAACAATTCGTCGAAAAAAGACACCTCTCCCGAAGTGATGATGCCGAGTGTGCTGATTGAGGATGGTAACGTGATCAAGTCTAACTTAGAAAAGCGTAATTTGGATGAAACATGGTTGAAGCAGCAATTGAAAGCGCAGGGTGTTCACGATCCAAACGATGTTTTTTTGGCTCTGCTGGAATCGGGCGAACAGCTTTACGTATCTAAAAAAGAAGAACCGTACCTCCATTAAAACGAACAAGACAAGGTCTCATAGCGGCCTTGTCTTTTTGTTGTGGGAGGCGGAGAGATCAGGAGCACGTGGTTATCTGACCCTTCGCGGAAATCACGTCGTAAAGCAGTTGATCAGGACGCGTTTGTTCAAGGATTTTCAAAACGCGCGTCATGACTCGCTCCATCAGGACGTGTCTAGCCGAAAAATGGAGGTTGATGCGTCGTGAATGGCGCTAGTCACGAGATAGATCATCAAGTCGCGTTCAGCCAGCCGAAATAACGGTGGAAATGGGTCGTGATCCGATTGATTTGATCGCGTCGGATCGAGCTTCCGAGGGAACCGAGGTTTAATGACAAAACTAGAAGAAAAATTTGGATATTCGTCAAAGGATTCGACAGACAAAAAATAGAAAATTATGGTATGATCATTTTCGAAGGAAGGAAGTGAACGAATGGAAAACATAAAGGCGCTACATCAAATGACGAGTTCCGCCCTCCGCTTTGTTCAAGACGTAACGAATTATACAAAAAAACATGGGTACATTTTGCTTCATGAACAGCCAAAAATACAGTGTCGCGCGAACGAGGCAGAGGAAAAAGAAGCGATAAGGGTCACCCAATCGATTTACGTCGCTGAGAGCGATATTGAGTTGACTGTAAATGGCTATTTCACTGAAACAGACGACCAAGAGATCACGGTGGAATCGACCTTTGATTTTTTGCTTGATGATTCCATTGCGATCAATCAAATTCATGATTTTCTAAAACAAATTCGCGATGAACGCACCCACCACTTTTACATTAGCATTATGGGCTCGCAAGAAGAAGGATTTGCGGAGGATGAATTTTCTGTCGTTATTCGAAAGAAACACCGGCTTGGCGACGAAGACGATACGTTTACGCAATGGGATTCATTCATCCAATTTATTCAGCAAGGTCAGGACGATTCGTCTCGATTTTTACCCTTGGATCCGCCGCTTAGCCCAAAAGCTTGAGCAAGCATACGTAAATATAAACATTTCAAAGAAGTAGCCGCGGCTGCTTCTTTTTTTGATTTAAGTGGACTTCATCTATTACTAAAATCCGAGGAATTTGCTATGATAGTACGGGTGATAAAAATGAATAGACGAAATATGCAACGAATCCTCGATACATTAAAAGAAATGTTTCCAGACGCTCACTGCGAACTTACGCACGCCAATCCTTTTGAATTGACGATAGCTGTTTTGTTGAGCGCGCAAGCGACCGATAAAAAGGTGAATGAAGTAACAGAGAACTTATTCGATAAATATAAAACGCCCATGGATTATTTGGCTGTTCCGCTTGAGGAACTGGAGCAAGATATAAGACATATTGGCTTATATCGAAGTAAGGCTAAAAACATCCAAAAGCTTTGCCGCACCTTAATCGACGAACATGACGGACAAGTTCCCGAGACGTATGAGGAGCTAGTTAAACTTGCGGGCGTCGGCCGTAAAACAGCGAATGTCGTTGTTTCTAACGCGTTTGGCGTGCCAAAAATTGCGGTTGATACGCATGTGGAGCGAGTTAGTAAACGACTTGGCATCTGTCGCTGGAAGGACAGCGTGCTGGAAGTCGAGAAAACATTGATGAAAAAGATTCCCGAGCCTGAATGGACGGAAACGCATCATCGGTTAATCTTTTTCGGTCGCTACCATTGCAAAGCGCAAAATCCGGCTTGTGAGGTGTGCCCATTGCAAGACTTGTGTCGTGAAGGGAAGAAGCGATTGAGAAAAATGGGCATCGTCCCACAGACAGCTGAAATGGAAAGTTAAGCTTTTTAAAGAAAGAAGGGTCCTAGAGAATAGAGCATAAATCTATTCTTTCGGACCTTTTTTATTCTTCTTTGAGTCAACTTGTTCATGAAGAAATAATTCGTCTACTGTTGAATTCCAAGGAGTCATCATCAAGGCAATGAAGACCCAACTTTGATTGGAATCTCTTCAAAGGAGTCATCATCAAAGCAATGAAGACCCGACTTTGATTGGAATCTCTTCCAAGGAGTCATCATCAAGGCAATGAAGACCCAACTTTGATTGGAATCTCTTCCAAGGAGTCATCATCAAGGCAATGAAGACCTGACCTTGACAGGAATCTCTTCCTAGGAGTCATCATCAAGGCAATGAAGACCTGACTTTGACAGAAATCAAGTCCCAAGGGTCATCATCGAGGCAATGAAGATCCAATTTTGATTGAAATCTCTTCCAAGGAGTCGTCATCAAAGCAATGCAGACCCGACTTTGGCGGATAACGAAACCTCGCCGAAATCGCCCCTAAAACAACAAAAAAGGCCAATCGGTTTCGATGGGCCTTTCGTTTTTCCCTTTTCCAAGTTAAATCTTTTTAAAATTCTCGATGATTTGTTCGTATTCTTGATCGCGTCCCACAAACTCCTCTGGCTTGTAGTGGGAGTGGACCCAGTGCATCATTTCAGGGCGACTGTAGAAGACGTGTTTGTCTTCGCCCCATTCGCTGGAGATTTCGAGCACTTCGATTTTGGTTCCTTTTACATCGGCGAGAATCATATTCCAATTGTCTTGTTTGAATATTTCATACTTCGGCATGTCGACGAATCCTTTCTGTTAAGGGGTATTTTCTGTATTTTCTTGGGTTGGCGGCGGACCCGCTAACCCAATGTATTTATCATATATATCAAAGATGCCTCTGGCAATATAGGTTGCAGAGTTTGTGCCCCGACCTGCTTCTGGAACGATGACCGCAACCGCTAATTTCGGGTTATGAGCGGGGGAGTAACCAATAAATGTCGCGTTTTCGACAGAACGTCTTTTGCCCTTAAAATAAATATCTTGCTGTGATGTTCCTGTTTTGGCCGCGACCGCGTGTGGAAAGCCTTGGAAGGGGCGATACGCGGTCCCTCCTGCTTGAGAAGAGGCCATAATCATTCCTTCGCGCACAACATTCCAATACGTGTCGGGCAATTCGAGCTTATCGAGCGTTTCGGGTTCCGTTTTCTGAATGACGCCGTTCGTTTCAATTCGATCAACAATTTGCGGACGCAATCGCTCGCCTTTATTAGCGAGAGTCATTGCGAATTGGGCTAATTGCATTGTTGTAAAGCGTTGCTGCTGACCAAAAGAAGCTTGGACTAATCCCGCTAGGTTACTGATCTGCGAGCTTGTATCAATATAGTCTTCTGTTCCTGAGCTTTCAAAAGGAAGCATCACGCCTGTGCGCACGCCAAGCCCGAAATGATGATGATACTGCTGGAAAGTGGTGACGGGATTTTTGACATTTCTAACCATGCTATCCGCAATTCTTGCCATATACGTATTGGATGATCGTTGCAACGCGATTTGCGGAGTGAGCAATCCGAGATTGCGGCGCCCGGCATTCGTAATCGTGTCCGTCCCTCTTCCATAACGGTAGGCCCCTGGATCTTGCCAACGATCACCTGGCGCGATCAGTTTTTCATTGAGACCGATGAGCACAGTCAAAGGTTTAATGACCGAACCGATCGGAACGATCGAATACGGGTGGCCTTGAGCTTCTTCGAATGCCCGAGGACGCACGTCATGCGAGGCGCTGCGAATGGCCCCGTTCGTCACCGCAAATTGAATATCCTGATAGCGTTCGGTGCTTACGCCACGCACCCATTCGTTTGGATCGTATTTCGGGTGACTGACCATCATCGCAATGTTGCCAGTTTCTATCTCAAGCGCGACGACATAGGCATTTTTTGCGTTGCGTAGATCGCCATGTCCGCCCCCAGAGCGGAGCTTGGTTAAATAGTTGGCGACAAAAGCTTCCGCATCTGCTTGGGCGCGATGATCGATCGTCAAATATAAGTTGCTGCCTGGCTTTGGATTCGTTACTTCTAATTCTTCCAACAAAGTGCCACGGGCATTGACTAACAGTTTTTTGGCCCCATTTTCACCAACAAGCGTGTCCTCATAACTAAATTCAACGCCATCTACCCCGACATACTGATTGGGTAAATAGTGCTCTTTTCGTTCCACATAATAGTCGCTGACACTGTTGGTGTTTTCTGCAGTTGCGTAGGGACGCACATAGCCGATCGCTTGCACCGCGATTTGCTCTTTATATTGTCGCACGGGTTTGACAACAACATCGATCCCTTTAAATTCTGAACGATTTTCGGCGAGGGTTGTCATCTCATCAATTTCGAGGTAAAGCTTCAGATCTTTTTCTAAAAACTTTGGATCTTTTCGGGCAACACGCTCTCCATTAGCATCATACCCTGTATCCATCTTTTTTAAAATGTCTTCAACGGGTTGGTTGAGAATGGGAGCGATTCGATTGGCCAAATTCAAAATATAGTCCTTACCCATCCATTCTTCCTCGTTAAAAACAGCCGTATACGAAATTTTATTATCAACGAGCACATGCCCATTTTTATCGAGAATATTACCTCGCGGCGCGGGGATTGGAATCATTTGAATTGAGTTTTCATTTGCGATTTGCAAGTATTCTTCCCCTTTTACAATTTGCACGACGGCTAAACGGATGATCAAGGCGGCGAAGAAGATGAAAACAATCGTAAACAACAGTTGCGCTCGGCGAGAAATCATACTTTCTTGTTGCTTTTTTTTCTCTTCATTGTAAAGCATGGTCCATTCCTCTTTCTTTAGCACTTCATTTTTAGCATACCCTTTTATAGTATCAGATTTTTGTCGAAGTTGCTCTATTTGTCCAAATGGGCTCGCCGACTTTAAAAAAGGGCGTATTTGAATGAGGGTTCCCTGCATAGTATATAAGACAAAAACGCTTACAACAAACTGTAAAAATAGCAAAAATATGTAGAGGGTGAGAGGATGATGAAGACGAAAGTTCGTTTCAAAAAGGGAGACATGGTCAGAGTCATTAATCCGAACAATCACTTCTTCAACGAAGTTGCTGAAATCCTCCTGTTTGATGTTTTCACGAACAAATATCTACTACAATTTAACAATGGATATAAAAGCGAAATGTATCATTATGACTTGGCCAAATATCTCACCTATCGAGAACAGCGCGCATTGCAAAAAGCTCATTTGTTTCAACTGGCGGATTTGGCTCTGAATGTAAAGGACCGAGAATGGTTTGACGAAATTGCCAAACGGCTGAAAGATTATAAAAATTAATGTTCACTCGGATGAGCGGTTGTTCTAAACAGTCGTCGGTACGATGGGAAGGGCTGACTTCATCCGAGGTCAGCCTCTTGTTTTGGGTTTGCTATTAGATTTCTCTATATTCTGTTTCCAAAATGCGTTCTTCCCGTTGTTTGATTTGTTCACGTTCTTGTTCCAATCGTTTTTCTTCTAGCAGCATCTGTTCTGTGACCGCTTCATTTCGGATCAAGCTGATGTAGGCAAGTAGGGCGGCTTTCAGGTGTCGGGTTTCAGGTTCCGTCGTTGTCACGCGGCGTTGCAAAAAAGCGGAGATGGGAAAAAGGACTTTTTGGTCCATCGGTTTCAAAAATCGGGGGATCGCCCATCCGGCAATCAGAGCAACGAGCGCTGCTAGGTGACCGCCAAGCGGCCACCATCCGATCAGAAACACGATATAAAAGGTAACAGCCAGATTGGTCGAACAGTTGCGATTGACTATTGAGCTCGCCCGCACCCGTTCTAGCGCATCCAGCGTTTTTTTACCATGGTAACTAAATACTTTATGCTCGGCGCCGTGATATTGTTTCAGGGAATGTGGAAACATAAAATGATAGCCGAACGCGAGCAGTAAGAGCCAATAGAAAGGAAAGGTCGGTTGACGACTGATCCATACGAAAGCGGCGATCAATATAAGTAAGAAGTAAAATGGAACAGAAAACAAGGTTCGATATATAAAAAAACGCATGCCCTGATTGTCGAGTTTATAAATCTTCGTAACAACTTCGTTATCTTTTAAGATCGTGGCATGGGCCAAATGGTGTTTATTCATAAAAAAGACGCCTTTTGGGTAAGACATCCCTCGTATCATAGTATTCTCCTTTTTAAAAATTTATGCCTTATTATCTATTAGTTTAGCGCGCAAAGCATGTGGATGTAATGTAAACGATTGGGGAGTATGCAAATGAAGAGTGGAATCGTCATTGTCGATACGGGAGTTGGGATTGATGACGCATGACAGACATGCAAAGCAGTTGCGAACCTGGACAGAGCAGGCGCGACGGTACACACGTGAAGGTAAAAGCGCGGATTACATTCCAGCCCTGGCCCAGGTTGATCCGAGCCAGCTTGGCGTTTGTATTGTAGGTAAGGAGGGGAGATTGGTCGCTGGCGATAGTGATGTCTCCTTTACGCTACAAAGTATTTCGAAAATCATTAGCTTCATGGTTGCTTGTTTAGAATGCGGCATCGATTGTGTTTTGGAGCGTGTCGATGTCGAGCCGACCGGAGATGCGTTCGATTCAATTATTCGATTGGAAGCCTCGCGCACAGGCAAGCCGTTTAACCCGATGATTAACGCGGGGGCGCTAACGATTGCTTCGTTATTGCCTGGGGGTACGCCAACGGAAAAATTAAATCGACTGCAAAGTTGGTTGGAAATGTGGATTGGTAGACGATTGCCCCTCAATCAAACGGTATTTGAGTCGGAATGGAAGACCGCTAATCGGAATCGAGCCATCGCTTACTACTTAAAGGAAACCGACTATTTGCAAGGTGACGTGGAAGACGTTTTGGAAGTGTATCTGAAATTATGTTCGCTAGAAGTCCGTTTAGACGATCTCGCCTTGATCGGTTGGATTCTGGCCTTGGATGGCTATCATCCGTTACGTCAAACGCAAGTGATCCCGAAACGGTTAGCCCGATTGACAAAAGCGATCATGGTCACGTGCGGGATGTACAATGCTTCCGGTAAATTCGCGGCATTCGTTGGTTTACCCGCAAAAAGCGGTGTCTCAGGGGGGATTCTTTGCGCGATGCCGCCGCGACTGCGTTCGAAACAAATGCCATTTCGTGAAGGGTGCGGGATTGGCGTGTACGGGCCTGCAATCGGCGATGATGGAAACAGTGTGGCAGGCGTGAAGTTGTTACAACAGTTAAGCGAGCAATGGGATGTTAATCTTTTTTAAAAGGATGGCAAGCGTTCGTAGAGAGCCACTGCCGTCCTTTTATGTTATGTTAATCTTGGTTTTCCGCTCGAATTTGTAATGCTTGTTCCTCAATTGGAATCCGAACGAATTTTAGAAATAAAAGGTTGATCCCGGACCAGACAAGAGCTGTCGTGTACGCGCCGAATATAAGGGGAAAGCTGATCATTTCTGTCATTACAATCAGATAGTTGGGGTGTTTTAGCCAGCGGTACGGTCCTTTTTTGACAAGCGGTTCGTTAGGAATTGTATAAATTCGCGTGTTCCAAAATCGGCCTAACGATTGAATGCACCAATAACGCAACACCTGCGCCGCGAGAAACAAGCCAAAGGGGAGCGCCCACCAAACGGGCAAACCCGCAGTGGGCGCCAGCGCGACCTCCCCAAAGAGACTTGCGAGAAAGCCAACATGAATCAGCACAATGTACTTATAGTGCCCCTGACCGACTTCTGTTCCACCACGGGACTCCATCCAATTGCTATTGCGTTTCGCGACCCGCAATTCAAGGAGCCGTTGTGTAATTAACAATGCATACAAAAATAGAAAAAAGGTACTCATTTATCCCGCCCCTCTACCGTTAACATTTCAAGACTAAATCCGGGTCCAAGCGCCGCGATCAATCCGCTTTCTCCCGCTTGAATCCGCTGTTGTCGCAAAAACTCGTCTAGTACATAAAGGACAGTGCAAGAGGACATGTTGCCATATTGTTTTAAAATGAGTTCAGGGATATCTAATTGTTCCTCACGGATCCCCAACGATTCACGGAAAGCGTCTAACACTTTTTTTCCGCCGGGATGCAAAATGTAGTGGTCGATTTTGTTCAGTCCTTGCCCTTTAATAAAACGGGATACCTCTGGCGCAACATGGCTGTGGACCATCGTCGGAATATCGCGAGAAAACACGACGTGGAACCCAGAAGAAGAAAAATTCCAGCCCATCACATCGAGTGTGTCTGGCCAAAAAACACTATGCGATGCCTTCAATTTGATTCCAGAGCGAACCTTCGCTTCTGAACCTGCTACAATCACAGCGGCAGCGCCGTCCCCGAACAAGGAAGTGGCCACTAGATTACTTTTCGTTAAGTCGTTGCGTTGAAAGGTGAGTCCACACAATTCGACCGCAATCACAACTGCGATTTCGGTCGGGTAAGCTTGTACATATTCAAACGCGCGCGCCAGCCCCGCCGCTCCGCCGCCGCAACCGAGCCCCCACAACGGGGTGCGTTTTGTATGAGGCTCCGCCTTCATTTCGTTTAAAATACGAGCATCCATACTCGGAGTTGCCAGGCCAGATGAAGACACAAAATAAAGGTGTGAAATATCGTCCAGTTTTAGCTCAGCCTCGTCTAGCGCGGTTTGGAAAGCGCGAATCGACAGCTCGGTCGCTTGTTCGATGTAGCGTTCATTTTTTTCGGCAAACGTATGGTTCTTTTGAAACCAGTCGAGTGGTACACAGAAGTGGCGGCTTTCAATGTGCGTGTTTTCAAAAATGGTTAACAATCGATCGATATCCGAGAAAATATCGGCGAACATATCGCGAATGAATGGTTTTACTTCTGCTTGTCCAACCCGATGCTCGGGCGGAGCAATCCCCGTACTAATAATGGTTGGCATGGCTATTAAGCCTCCTAACGATTTTATTATTGGATAGTATTTACTCATTTGCATATATTTATGGGGAGGGAACTTACCTAATTTTGCTAATTACGTTAAAATGAAAGGTAGCAAGGACCACACTTTAGAGGGGGATACGATCAAATGCAAGCAGAAGCGAAGCGACTTCCGAAAAGGGAAGAGATTGACGCGAAATATAAATGGAAGCTCGAAGACTTATATGCAAACGATGAACAATGGGAACAAGAATTTAAGCAACTCGCCGAAAAGTTGCCAGCACTTGAAACTTATAAAGGAAAACTAGCGGATTCTCCCCAGCAATTGGCGGGCTGTCTGAAATTGCGCGGGGAGCTGTCGTTGTTACTGGAGCGTTTATTTGTGTATGCGCGCATGCGTCGCGATGAGAACAACGCCAATCCGACATATCAGGCGCTCACGGACCGCGCGAGCAGTCTAGCTGTGCAAGTAAGCAGCGCCAGTTCGTTTATCGTGCCTGAAATTTTAGGAATGCCCGAAGCGAAACTGCAACAGTTTAGAGCAGCTGAACCCGAGTTGAGTCTTTACGATTTTTACTTACAAGAATTACTGCGTCAAAAGGCGCATGTGTTGTCAGCGGAACAAGAGCAATTGTTAGCTCAGGTCGGTGAATTGTCGAGCGCTCCGCAAAACATTTTCCGCATGTTGAACAACGCGGATCTAAAGTTTCCAAAGATTAAAGATGACGATGGCGATGAAGTGGAGCTAACGCATGGTCGTTACATTCAATTTATGGAATCAAACAACCGCGATGTGCGCAAGGCGGCATTTGAGGCGATGTACCAAACGTATCGCAACAATCAAAACACGTTTGCGGCGACGTTAAACGGCAGCGTTAAAAAGGATGTATTCTATGCTCGTGTTCGGAAATATGAGTCGGCCCGCCAGGCTTCATTGGATAGTGACAATGTACCGGTTGAAGTGTATGACAACTTGATCAAAACGGTTCGATCTCATCTGCCCGCTTTTTACCGTTATATGAAACTGCGCAAAAAATTATTGGGCTTAGATCAGTTGCATATGTACGATATATACGCGCCGATGGTGCAAGATGTAGAGATGAAAATGAGCTACGAAGAAGCGTACCAGACGATGATCAAAGGATTGGCTCCACTTGGAGAAGAATATAGCAATCTATTGAAAAAAGCTCATGATGAGGGTTGGATCGACGTATTTGAAAGTGAAGGGAAGACGAGCGGCGCTTATTCGTGGGGGGCCTATGGAACGCATCCGTATGTGCTGCTCAACTATCAAGACAACGTCGATAACATGTTTACGATCGCCCACGAAATGGGTCACGCGATGCATAGCTACTATTCGGATAAAGAACAACCTTATGTGAACGCCCAGTATACGATTTTTGTCGCTGAAGTAGCCTCAACGGTCAATGAATCGTTGTTAATGGACTGGATGTTGAATAACACTACCGACAAGCGCGAAAAACTTTACTTACTTAATCATTACTTGGAGCAGTTCCGAGGCACGGTGTTCCGTCAGACGATGTTTGCCGAATTTGAAAAGTTAACCCATGAAGAAATTGAAAAAGGCGGGGCTTTAACGCCAGAATCGCTCAGCTCCATGTACCACCAATTGAACAAAGATTATTATGGAGACGAAGTGGTTAGCGATGATGACATCGCTTTGGAATGGGCGCGTATCCCGCATTTCTACAATGCGTTCTACGTATACAAATATGCGACCGGTTTTTCTGCCGCGACAGCGCTCTCGCAACAAATCTTGCAAGAAGGCGAGCCAGCCGTTGCTCGTTATATGCAGTTCCTGAAAAGCGGCGGCTCCGACTATCCGCTTGAACTATTGAAACTAGCAGGCGTTGATATGACAACTCCGGCGCCTGTTGACAGCGCTTTAAAAGTATTCGAGCGGTTGCTCGATGAATTTGAGGAGTTGCTTGAAAGTTAAGGGGAAGTAACTCCCATCATAGCAAAAAGGGAAGTCCGTTATTGAAAAACGGGCTTCCCTTTTTCATGCTAGGCGAGACCAATCATTCTTTTCCTTCTTAAGTGAGGCTGAACAGGAGGCGCACCTGTATTCGGTGACCCATTGCTCCAGTTGATTATTTTTTCTGCATCGAGGGCATTTTGAATCACAGTAAGGAATCTGTGATCGCAACATAAAAAGAATAATGATGGCCGCTATGAAATAGACAGAAACCCAAACAACAATTGGAATCAGCAGTATACTAAGGCTCATCAGCCCGCTCGTCAGCGGCTTTCTTCGCATCATGCGTCATCCCTCCCTTTTTTGATATATACGGGAAGATTGTCCTATTCATGACAAGCTTTCCTCACTTTATTTTTTCCGCCGCGAATAATCGGATCGTAAATGGCATCAAACAGGCGAGCAAAATCATCGCATAGTAAGAGACGCTTAAGCCAAAGTCAAAGCCGATGACGATCAGCATAAAAAATACAATCCGCCCCAAACTGATGGAAAACTCGCGAAAAACAAGCAACTGCATCATTTTGCCCAAACGACTCGTCTGTTGCTTGTTCGACTGATTGGCGATTTCAATCATTTGCGTGTAATGACTCGATTTTGCAGGCACCCAAATCATCGGCAAGGAAACGGAGATCACCAGGTTAAACAGGATAAAAAGTTGCGGGACGGGAAGCAGCAAGCTCAACGTAACGATCGTCGCCATCAACATCCCCATACTAAGTAATATCTCGCGATTGGTTTGTTTTAATTGTTTGCCGACGAGCCAAAACATCGTTGCGCTAACGCCGCCAAACACGAAATTCCAAATCCCAAGCCGCCACTCGTTTTGGACTAGAAAGTAAAAAAACAGGCCATATGACATCTGAATAAAAGCGGCTAAAAACCCATAGGCAGCTGAACTAAAGCCAAGGCGGGCCATCGTCTCATTTTCCGCGAGAAAGAAATATCTTTTGCGATAACCGCCTGTCGCCCGGATGCGCGGGACGCGCGAGCTGATCAACAATTGTAAGATGAGTAAGCCGATGATCAGCATGAAGCTGTCTCGGTATCCGCGCGCGGCGATGAAATAACCGGCTAGGAGCGGCGTTAACAACTGGGCCAAAGTCGCAAACGCGGATTCTAGTCCAACCAACAAAGAACGATTTTTATCATTGGATAGCCACAAGATTTGCAGGTTGAACCCGATATAGAACAGGCCGATGTACCCGCCGTAGAGCAAACCAAGCGTGGGGATGAGCGATGGCTTTGCTACATTAAACACAAACAAATAACCGAACAAACCCAAAGCTAATAGGGACGAAAGCAGAAAAGTCGAACGCGTACCCCATCGTTTTAAAGCATACGCCCCGCATAAAGAACTGAAGAAGATGGCTTGGACGGAAAATAAATTAAAGACGCCAATTTGCCAAAATGACTTTCCGCGGCTCCATAGGTAAATATTCATAAACAGATTAGCGAAGGCGAAAATGATTGAAAAAACAAGTTGAACGAGAAACAGCGCCGTAATCGCTGGCGAACTGCTTTTTTTAGGATCCATCGGACAAACCTCCTCGCCCCATGTATATTCCAACTAAAATGTGGAAATGTTAGTTACGAATGGTTTTTTTGCGTCATTAAAGAAAAATGGATCATAGAGTAGGAGGAATCTATGCATAAGAAATGGTTAATGGTCTCCCTTTGTTTGATGCTTTCATGCATTCTTATTACAAGCGTTAATGCGGGTGAGTCCCTCGTTTATCAGGTGAAACAAGGCGATACATTGTGGGCGATTGCGAAGCAACATCATGTCAGTGTCGCTCAATTAAAAGTAGCCAATCAAGTTACGGGGGATCTCATTCATCCGGGGGATCAGCTGACTGTTCCAAGTGTAGGCAGAAGAGCGCGTGTGTCCGATGAGGACTTTGAATGGTTGGTAAAAATTATTGAGGCGGAAGCGGGGGGAGAAGCCTATCAAGGAAAAGTCGCTGTAGGCAGCGTCGTGCTCAATCGGGTGTTGCACAGTGATTATCCCAATTCTATTACCGATGTTGTTTTTCAAAAGGTGAAAGGCGTCTATCAGTTTTCCCCTGTTGGCGATGGACGGATCTATACGGTCATTCCTTCGGACGATTCCGTACAGGCGGCGAAAGCGGCTTTGCAAGGGGTCGATCCCACGGCCGGAGCGATCTTTTTTTATAATCCAAAAACGGCGCGCAGCAACTGGATTCGAACACGCGCTGTGATCGCGGAAATTGGTCAACATCATTTTGCCCATTAGTCTATAATTGCGAAATAGAGTGTGATACAATAAACTGGATTCCGATCTCCCGACAGGGGATCGGATTTTCATCCCTAGAGGAGGTTTTTTAAGATGAGATGTATTAGTGTTTACACGAAAGATTTTGGTGTTTTTTCGGACGTATATGAGCAGATTTTAGCATTGAATTTGGCGGAAGACGAAGAAGCGGAAGTCGACGGGATCACCGTTAGCGACGCGGGCAAAGTCGATGAAGGCTATATTGAAAATATGCGTCAAAAACCAGAAGTGGCAGTGCTGCGTGTGAAAAAGCACGATGCTACGATCTTGCAACACGGCGATGTATTTGAAATACTTTTGCCGAGTCCAGCCGGTTCAGAAGAAGCTGAAACATCGGAAGAAACGGAAACGGCATAAGTTCGATCATGACCGACAAAAAAGGCGATCTCAAAAGGGCGATGAACATCATCCCGAACTTTTGAGATCGCCTTTTTCGTTTTGAATCGTTCAGGTCGTTTTGCGGCGTATCAGCGTAGACAAATTATCTTCCCACGCCCCCAGTTAGAATGCGACCGAGCGCATACCCGCTAATTAACCCACCCATATGCCCGCTAATACTGACCCCCGTAAAAAGAAAAGTGGCGATCACCCCGAACACGAGAATCGGGATAATGATCTGTCTAGACTGACGGTCCATAATATCGCGCCGATAACGTGACAGGTAAGCGTACATGCCATAAATGCCAAAAATCGCTCCCGATGCTCCCGCGGCAATCACTTGCGGATCGGAAAAGATAAAAGTGGTCACAAATCCAGCAAACCCGGTTCCTAAGTAGAGGAAGAGGTAACGGCCTTTTCCTAAGATCAATTCCAGTCCAGGAGCAAAAATTAAAATGGCAAAACAGTTGAACAACAAGTGCTCAAAACCAATATGTATAAAAATGGGCGTGAACATCCGATACCATTCTCCGCTTAACACCGCTGGCTTGAAATAAGCGCCATAACGGAATAACACTTCTGAATTCGTCGTTCCGCCCATGATCGTCATCCAGAGAAACACGACAATATTGATCGCAAGCAACAATGAAGTGATTGGATAACGCCGCAAATACGTTCGCCAATCTTCATTTCTTATAAACCATGACATAGGGATTACCTACCTTTCTGTGAGAGGATATAGACGTTGGTATCATGCGGTTTGATGGGGAGTGATAACCCATCATCATTCGATGCCGAATGTGACGTTCCCGCGTCTTAGATGAACGGACCGCCCATGTTTCTATCTTATTATGATTGTACTTTGACCTTTCCACATTCTCCATTATATTTCTTTTGATCCTCTTTTGCGAAAGAAACGTTTCGTCAGCGACAGCTTTCTTATAAATCCATCGTGACCTTAATCGGTTCCTTTATACGCATCTGGAAGGTATATCATGGTTTGTCGCGAATGTATGTTCGTTTTTAGGGTGAAAAGAAAAGCCAATGAAGGCTGTGTGGTGTTTACTTTATCCTTTTCAAATCTCGAATGTCCGTTTCTTGCTCTAATGAACGGAGGGCCAGCGATTCGAGGACTTTGTTTTGGCGATCTTGTCCTTCCTTTAGAGCGGTCACATCGCCTTTAATGTAGTTCACGTCATCAACGAGCGCCTTTAGCATGGCGTTTGAAGACGCTTGGTTTTGAATGAGAGCTGATTGTTCTTCTCTCATTCCGTCTTGGCGCAATTCGATTGCTCCGAGTCTTTTTTCAATCGGTTTCAATTCTTCTTTCATCACCGTTCGCATCAATTCAATTAGTTTCGCTTCATTCAATGTTATCCACCTTCCTGTAATCTAATATGCTCAAGTGCTTCAAAAAAGGATCAGTCGAACCGTCTCACCAAGCGTCCCTTTCTCCCTTAGCCACAATTATACTTTGCAAAACGCAAATGTGGAATGTTTTTTTAAAAAGAAAATGGAAATGGGAAGTACTCTAATAGTGGAACTTCACAGGGTAGGCGCCTGGGTTTATCGTGATATTATATTTTTTCAAAAAGGGCGCAGTTTTGTGACTGATTAAAATAAAAACAGGATACAGTATTGTACCCTGCTAAAATCGAAGAAGGTACAAGACTGTACCTCTTAATTTGAAACACGATCGGGATCGGGGCCGCCAATCAAATCCAAATCCTATTCAAGATTAGAAATAACACCGCATTTTTTTCTATTAACTTAATACAAACATTGATTATTTCGTCTGACTATACTTCATTATATATTTCAAAGGGAATTTCATATTCATCAGGCATTTTTTCATTACGTACCTTTTCGAGATCAAGGTCTCCATTTATATATAAACGATAAACATCCCCTTCCTCATAACCGTTCTTAGGAGGAAGAACATGTACTAATTCATCGTTAATTTTTTGTATCGTTGTTTTTATAACATTATTGTTGCTGTCTATTACATAAAGATTTTCACTATTTAAAAAAGATTCATTAACGCCAGGATCGAATCGAATTTCAAAAACTTTATCCGAAGCAACTTGAAGCGATTTGATCTGTTCATCCTCAGAGGAATTAAGGTTATTTTCCGCATGTTCATTGGTTGAATTGAAATTGAAATATAAAACAACTGTTACAATTAATATGACAAATACAGAGCTGGTTATTTTTTTCATTTATTTCTCCTCCATCGCAATTTTAAATAGGATATCCTTACATAATTGTTAAACATGTCCAATCAGAATCACCAGATGAACAACCGACAACTATACCCAAAAGCTATAACTAAGAAAAATATTTTTCGCAGAAAGAAGCGCTTCCCTCAATAAAATTAGACGAGTAGCGCTGCGTATGTAAGTTATAACTCATTCCTTAGTCAGAGACGCTTTTAATGCCTTATCTACAGTGGAATCAATACTAAATTAAAATAATTCTAATCTAATATTGATTTTAATGAGAGATTCATTATAATATATACTATAAAGAAAGTGTTAATAAACCTTTTTACGAACGGGAACTAAAAAAGGAGCGATAACAGATGATTAAAGTTAAGCTTAAAAATCACGATCTGACTAGCTCTCCTGAATATTTACGAAAACTACAAGAGATTCAGCGTGAGGCTGGGAAAAGCAGACGAACAGAAAAATTAAAAGGTTCAGGAGCTGCAAGCGAATAACCACTTTTTAAAAAAGGAAAAGCGATCGCTTTTCCTTTTTATTTTAGAGATGATAAGCCCAATCTATTTCAATGTATTCCTATTATAATCAAGGGATGCGCCTTTGCAAACAAAAAACGGGAATCGACGTAACTTTTTACTTCTGTTGGGGAAATTATATATAATTGAATCAATGGGAGTTAGGTCGTTACGCGCGGGCGATTCGGTTTGTGTTCAGCGTGATGTTAAGGTTTGATTATGATGACGAGCGCTATGATTTTTTAAAGCTATTCACCCGGCAGGTTCCATTGTAAAACGAAATGGTTAGGGGGTGAGCTGATGTTTCGAAATGATCTTCAAAAAGTAGATATTATCGGCGATGTGCACGGTTGTTTGAATGAATTGCAGCAGTTGTTGAAAGAATTGGGTTATCAAGAGCAAGGCGGCATATACCGACACCCGGAGGGACGAACTCTCGTCTTTGTCGGCGACCTGTGTGATCGCGGGCCAAATAGTCTCGGTGTAATTACTCTCGTTAAAAGGATGGTTGAGCAAGGACTCGCCTTTCATTGCGCGGGTAATCATGACGATAAGTTGAAGAGATGGAGCTTAGGACGCAACGTGCAGGTGCGACACGGCTTGGAAACAACGGTCGCTGAAATTGAACGGGAGGAAGATCCAGAAGCGGTGAAACAGTGGATCAGCGATTATATGGGGAGCCTTCCATATTATCTTGTGTTTGATCAAGGGAAGCTGGTCGTCGTCCATGCGGGGATTCGCTCCGAAATGATCGGTACAAATCATCGACGGCTCCGTGAAGTTTGCTTGTATGGCTTTCCGACCGGACAGCTTGATGAACATGGGTTGCCTGAAAGGGATTGCGTCACGAAACATTATCGCGGTAAAGCGTTGCTTGTTCACGGACACACACCTGTTCATGAAGCGGAATGGAAAGAAAATGTGATCAATATCGATACAGGTTGCGTATTCGGAGGGAAATTAACTTGTTTTCGTTATCCAGAAAAGACATTTGTATCGGTAAAAGCAATGGACGTCTATGGCGAAAGCAAGCGGTACCAATTAAAGTAACGGCTCACCGTTTGAGCATGGGGGAGAAAGAGTCTGTTCGGAAATCATTTTTTAAATTTTCCGCGCGGACTCTTTTTACTTCGGACCCACGGGGCGCGATTGCTAGTTGAGTGCGGTCATCATAGGGGATGTGAAGACGCGCGGATCGCGAAAAGAGGTTGAGAGCGGTCATCATAAGTGGTATGAAGACGCGCAGATCGCGAAAAGAGGTTGTGAGTGGTCATCATAGGCGATATGAAGACGCGCGGATCACGAAAAGAGTTTGAGAGCGGTCATCATAGGCGATATGAAGACGCGCAGATCACGAAAAGAGTTTGAGAGCGGTCATCATAGGCATTATGAAGACGCGGGGATCGCGAAAAGAGGTTGAACGCGGTCATCATAGACGTCTCAAGCCGCGTTTTCTCCGAAATCT